>DASSWB010000105.1:0-54016 GCA_035705495.1 Salinimicrobium sp.
TGATGAACCATTTTTTTGATTTCCGCAGGCGGCGAAAATAATCGCGCGGGATCAAAATTACCTTGAAGCGTAATTTTCCCGCCCGTTAAATAACGTGCGTTTTTTGCAGAACAAGTCCAGTCGATTCCCAAAGCCGAAGCTCCGGAATTTGCCATTTCATTTAATGCAAACCAACATCCTTTTCCGAAAGCGATTACGGGAATTTCATCTTTTAAAGCGTCTATAATCTGCTGAATATATTTCCAAGAAAATTCTTGATAATCTGTAGGTGAAAGCATTCCGCCCCAACTATCAAAAATCTGTACGGCATCAACACCAGCTTCTACTTTTGCTTTTAAATACGCAATTGTGGTGTCGGTTATTTTTTGGAGAAGTTGATGTGCCGCAAGCGGATTCGTAAAGCAGAATTCTTTGGCTATATCGAAGTTTTTTGAACCCTGACCTTGTACTGCATAACACAAAATCGTCCAAGGTGAACCGGCAAAACCAATCAATGGAACTTCGTCGTTAAGTTCTTGCTTCGTCATTTTGATGGCATCCATTACGTAGCCTAAAGTTTCTTCAATATTAGGAACAATAACCTGATCCACGTCTTTCTGACTCCGAACAGGATTCGGCAACCAAGGTCCGATTCCTGGTTTCATTTCCACCTCAATGTTCATTGCTTGGGGAACGACCAAAATATCGCTGAACAAAATAGCCGCATCGGTGCCAATTTGTTTTATGGGCATCACGGTAATTTCGGTAGCAAGTTCAGGAATTCTGCATCGCGTGAAGAAATCATATTTTTCTTTTAGTTTTATAAAATCGGGCAGATATCTACCTGCTTGGCGCATCATCCATACTGGCGGTCGTTCTACTGTTTCGCCTTTTAATGCTTTAAGAAATAGGTCGTTTTTGATCATTTTTTTCTTATTTAAAATATTTCACCACCTGCACAATCACGCTTTCTATCGTTGGTTTGCTTGCGATTTCAATTTGTTCTGTACGTTTGTTTGCTTCGGAAGCTGTTGTGGTTCCGATGCAAAATGCAGTCGTGTTTTTTAATTCGTTTTCCGTGCAAAAACTTTTCACCGCACTCGGGCTGAAAAATAAAATTCCGTCAAAATTTCTGCTGATTTTTTTCGGAGTTTCAATCGTATCGTAAACTTCGACTTCCGTCAACGGAATTTTATGTTTTCGAAAAATCTCTGGTAATTCATGTCTTCTTTTTTTTCCGCAGAAAAATAAAAAACCTTCATTTTCATTGGTTTTTACCAATTTTCCAGCCAAATCAACTCCGTAATGTTCAAAATGCTGCACTTTTAGGCCTTTTTCGCTCAGAAGCGCGGCCGTTTTTTCTCCAACACAGTAAATTTTTTTCGATTTCAAAAATTGAAAAATTTGATTTTTTTCAATTGCCAAAACTGCATTCTGACTTGTGAAAATGATATTTTCCGGAAGCTTTTCCGCTTCAATTTCAAAAGGAATGGGTTCAATTTCAATAAAATCCTGCTCTACGAGTCCGATGCCTGTATTTAATAGCAAAGACCGCTGACTTTTGCTCAGCTTTTTTGTGGAGAGAACGGTTTTCATAAGTTGTTTACGGCAGCTTTAATCTCCCGCATCAGTTCGGCACCACCATTCTGCAAAATTTCTTCTGCACAGTTTTTTCCAAAATTTTCCGTTTCGGAAATTGGAATACTTTTTTCGATTTCAAATTTTTGCTTTCCATCAACGCTGAAAAGCACGCCTTTAAAATTGATTTTATCGTCTTCAATTGTTGCCAGTGCACCAATTGGAGCCGTACATCCGCCTTCGAGCTTGCGCAGAAATTCACGTTCTATATGAACGCAAATTTCGCTGTTTTTATCGTTTAGGGCAGAAACCGCACTTTTACAAAATTCGTCATTTTCTTTTACAACCACCAACATTGCTCCTTGAGCTGGCGCGGGAACCATCCAATCCAGACTGATAAAAGTATCGGGTTTTAAATTGATCCTTTCCAATCCGGCGGCGGCGAAAATGGCTCCGTCCCAATTATTTTCTTCCAATTTGTGAAGACGGGTGTTGAGGTTTCCACGTAAATTATGGACTTCATGTGCAGGATATTTATTCAGCCATTGGGCTTTTCGGCGAAGGCTGCCTGTAGCAATGCTGCCTTTGGTTTTCAGAAAATCCAAACCTTTGTGCAATAAAAGATCTTGCGGATTTGCCCTTAGAAGCACGGCGCCTTCAACAATACCTTTTGGTAATGCCGTGGGAACATCTTTCATTGAATGAACCGCGATATCAATGCTATTGTTGAGCATTGCCACATCCAAGGTTTTGGTAAAAATCCCAGTAATTCCAAATTCGTACAGCGGTTTATCGAGCACAAGATCGCCTTTCGATTTTACAGGAACCAATTCGGTTTGGTGCCCCAAATTTTCCAAAGCGGTTTTTACGGTATTTGCCTGCCAAAGCGCCAATTCTGAATCGCGGGTACCAATGCGGATTGTTTTCATTTTAGTTCTTCTTCCAGCTGAAAAACTTTCTGGATCAATTCAATACTTTCATCGGCTGTATTGCTGTCATCTTTTAAGTGATTTGCAAACTGTTTCATGATTTTTTGAATAATCCTATCGCTAATAATTTCAGCTTGTTCGTTGTTAAAACCTTGAATTTTCTTTCTTTGAAAATCAAGTTCTTCGTCTTTTATGGTCTTGAGTTTTTCTTTTAAAGCCTTGATTGTTGGTGCAAATTTTCTGCTTTCCACCCAAATATTGAATTCGGCTTCGGTAGCTTTGTTGATTGCTTCAGCCTGCGGAATGGATTCTTTGCGTCGTTCTAAAGTTTCATCGGTTATTTTCGATAAATGATCAAGATGCACAACTTTTACATTTTTCAATTCCAACACATCATCGGCCACGTTTTTCGGAATTGAAAGATCAAGAACCAATAGTTTTTTATCTGCGGAAATCATCTCTTTTGTCACGGTAGGTTGTTGCGCACCGGTTGCAACGATAAGAATATCTGCCTTTTCAATTTCTTCCTTCAAATCTGAATGATTTTTTACATCCAAATCGAATTTCCCGGCAATTTTCTCGGCTTTATCTTTTGTGCGGTTAATTAGGGTGATTTTATTGTTCTTGGTATGCTTGATCAGGTTTTCACAGGTATTCCGACCTATTTTTCCAGTTCCAAAAAGCAGAATATTTTTTTCTGAAACCTTAGAAACGTCATTCAAAATGTATTGAACAGAGGCAAAACTGACAGAAGTTGCGCCCGAAGAAATGTTCGTTTCATTTTTGATTCTTTTGCTCGCCTGAATCACAGAATTGATAAGGCGCTCCAAAAACGGACTGGCAACCGCGTATTTTTTTGATCTGATAAACGCGAGTTTCAACTGACTTATAATCTCAAAATCACCTAAAATCTGACTGTCCAAACCGGTTCCAACGCGAAACATGTGTGAAATCGCTTCCTTGTTTTTATAAACATAAGCTACTTTTTCAAATTCTTCTATGGTTCCGTGCGTATGTTCGCAAAGTAGTTTTATGAGCTGAAAAGGATGCTGGGCAAAACCATAAATTTCAGTCCGGTTGCAGGTTGAAGTCACAATCAATTCGTCAATCCTTTCTCGTTTTGCCTGCTGAAGTAAATTATCTTTCCCAGCTTCATCCAAACTAAAATGTCCTCTGATCGTGGCATCGGCCTTTTTGTAACTCAGCCCAATTGTATAAAAATGTTTTCCTTTTGAAATATGATAATCTTCCATCTAAACCCTTCGCTGTTAAGAAAGACAAAAGTAGTTTGAGAATATTGTAAAAAGTAACGCTGCAAGTACTTTTTATAACGCTTCCCGATATTTTAAAGATAAAACTGAGAATTATCATGATTTTCATGTAATTTTGCGGCATTGATGGCACTTGCGGTCGCTTTTGTTTAGACTGGTTCTAAATAAGAAAACAAAATATTTGATGGAAGCTCAAGAAAAAAACATCGCTAAAAGTCTTTTTGAGGAAACAAGAATAGAAGACGGTTTTTTCATTTTGAAATTTCAGAATGAAACGGAAAAAGTACAGAAAGTTTCGAGGGAAGTGGACAGCAATTTTATTCAGTTTCATTTCTGTTTGAAAGGCGGAGCGCGGTTTTTATTCAATGGTGGTGGGTATGTTCTAAACCTGTCCGAAGAAAATTCCCTGCTTTTGTATAATCCGCAACGGGATTTGCCGATGAACGTGGAATTGAACCCGAATTCAAATTTAATTTCAGTAGTGATTTCAATTACAAAATTTCATTTGCTTTTCTCGCAAGAAGCGCATTACATCACTTTTTTAAGTTTGGAAAACAGGGATAAAAAGTACTATAAAGAAGCACCGATTTCTCCTTCAATTGCAATCGTTTTAAATCAGATGATGAATTACAGCTTGACACCCAGCATTAAAAATCTGTATTTTAAGGGAAAAGCTTATGAATTGTTGAGTCTGTTCTTCAACCGATCTGAAGACCCAGATATTGAGCAATGTCCGTTTTTGAGCGACGAAGAAAATATTAACAAGATTAGAAAAGCAAAGGATATTATTATAAAAAGAATGGCAGAACCACCATCTTTGCAAGCTTTGGCCGATGAAATAGGATTAAGCCTTAAAAAATTGAAAGAAGGTTTCAAGCAAATTTATGGCGATTCGGTTTACAGTTTTCTTTTTGATTATAAAATGGATTATGCACGGAAATTACTCGACAGTGGGGAATTTAATGTGAATGAAGTCGGATTGAAAGTCGGTTACAGCACTTCCAGTCATTTTATTGCAGCATTTAAAAAACAATTTGGAACAACGCCAAAAAAATATCTTTTATCACTCGTAGCCGATTCAAATTAAAAAAAGGCAAAATATTAAATCAGAAAAAATCCGCAGAAAGAAAATGAGTAAAGGCGTTCTCCTTGTTAATTTAGGTTCTCCCGATAGTACAAATCCGAAAGACGTAAAAAAATATCTCGATGAATTTTTAATGGACGAACGCGTGATCGACGTTCCTTTCTGGTTGCGTGCTTTTATTGTCCGCGGAATTATCCTGAACACCCGTCCGAAGAAATCGGCTGAAGCGTATCAACGGATTTGGTGGGATGAAGGTTCTCCTTTAATTGTACTTTCTGAACGACTTCAATATAAAATTGATGATATTACTTCCGTTCCCATTGCACTTGCCATGCGTTATGGAAAACCAAATATTTTGTCGGGTTTACAAGAATTGCACGATAAAGGTGTAACCGAGGTTTTGCTTTTCCCATTGTATCCGCAGTTTGCCATGGCGACTACGGAAACGATTTTGGTCTTGGCCGAAGAATTGCGTCAAAAACATTTTCCGCAGATGGAAATTACTTCGGTTCCTGCGTTTTACAATCATCCGGATTATATACGTGTGCTTTCAAACAGTATTTCGGAAAAGTTGGAAAATGTGGAATATGAGCATCTGCTTTTTTCATATCACGGAGTGCCGGAACGACATATCAGAAAGAGCGATATCACAAAATCCCATTGTAAAATTGATGGGTCTTGCTGCCAAACACCCTCTGCGGCGCATCAATTTTGCTACCGGCACCAATGCTACGAAACCACAAGATTGGTGGCCGAATTTTTAGAATTGAAAAAAGAAAGGTATTCTGTGTCGTTTCAATCAAGATTGGGATTTGATCCGTGGTTACAACCTTACACTGATAGAACCATTGAAAGAATGGGTTTGAACGGCACAAAAAAATTGGCAATTGTAACTCCCGCGTTCGTTTCCGATTGTCTTGAAACCTTGGAAGAAATAGCCATGGAAGGTCAAGAAATCTTTCATGAAGTTGGAGGCAAGGATTTCACTGTGGTCCCGTGTTTGAACGATAGGGAAGATTGGGTAAGAATGCTGGCCCGATGGATTGATGAATGGGCATTTTCAGAAACTAAAAAAATGAATGGCTAAGATAGATTCAACAGCTTTAGGACAGGAATCGATTGGTAAATTATTGATCAGACAGGCAGTTCCGGCATCAATTGGAATCCTGGTCATGTCGTTGAATGTTCTTGTTGATACTATTTTTGTGGGTAACTGGATTGGATCTATAGCCATTGCCGCGATTAACGTTGTTTTGCCCATTTCTTTTTTTATTTCTGCCCTCGGAATGGCGATCGGAATTGGTGGGGCTTCCATTATTTCCCGTGCCTTTGGAAGTGGAAACAAGGAAAAAGCATCTCAAACATTTGGAAATCAAATCGGACTGACTTTGCTGCTCACCTTGATCCTGGTCACCGTGGGCCTCGTCTTTGTCGATTCCTTGATTCCCGCATTTGGAGGTAAAGGCGATATTTTTGAACCTGCAAAAATCTATTATCAAATCGTACTTTACGGAGTTCCTTTTCTTGCTTTCTGCATGATGGGAAATAATGTGATGCGTGCTGAAGGCAAACCCAAATTTTCGATGGTCGCCATGATCATTCCTTCGGTTTCAAATTTGATTCTGGATTACATCTTCATTTATTTAATGGACATGGGCATGGCGGGTGCAGCGTGGGCAACAACCATTTCCTACTTATTTTGCATTGTATTTGTCGTGTGGTTTTTTGCTTCGAAAAATTCCGAAATTAAAATCAATTGGAGCCATCTTCGACCAAAATTTGTGATCATAAAGGAAATCTCTTCCCTCGGATTTGTGACGCTTTCACGTCAGGCGGTGGTTAGTGTCACCTATCTTTTAATGAACAATATTTTATTTGAATTGGGCGGTGAAAGTTCGGTAACTGTTTACGGAATTATAGGAAGAATGCTCATGTTCGCACTTTTTCCCGTACTGGGCGTTACCCAAGGTTTTTTACCAATTGCGGGCTATAATTACGGAGCCGGAAATTACAAGAGGGTCCGGAAAACGATTAATACCGCTGTGTTTTATGCCAGCTTTTTGGCACTCATCGTGTTTATCGGAATCATGTTTTTCTCGGAAAGTATTGTGCGGATATTTACAACAAATGAAGTCATTATTGCTGAAACGCCCCCGGCCATGCAATGGGTTTTTGCTGCAACTCCAATTATTGCACTTCAACTTATTGGTGCGGCCTATTTTCAGGCGATTGGAAAAGCAGTGCCAGCGCTTCTGCTTACTTTATCGCGGCAAGGTTTTTTCTTTATTCCACTTGTGCTTATTTTACCAAATTATTTCGGCGAACTTGGCGTTTGGTTATCGTTTCCCATTGCTGATGTCCTGGCAACAATTGTAACGGGGTATTTTTTAAATCGGGAAATCAGGAAAAAGTTAATTCCTGCAACGGGTATAGAAGAAGCTAAATAATATTAAATTTACTTTTGTTTCGCTTCCGCGGAATTTTTTAAAGTTGTAAAAATAAATGGAGTATTACAATTATATTAAATCATTACACGTCATTTTTATTATTACTTGGTTCGCCGGATTGTTTTACATTCCGAGGTTGTTTGTGTACCACATCGAAGCAATCCAAAAGCCCGAACCAGACAAAACAATTCTTGCAAATCAGCTTAAAATGATGACCAAAAGATTGTGGTTCATCATCACTTGGCCTTCTGCGGTTTTGGCTGTGATTTTTGGGGTCAGTCTTTTATTTCTAAATCCCGGTTTACTTGAAATGCCTTGGATGCAGATAAAATTGGCGTTTGTGGCCCTACTTATTTTTTATCACGGAAAATGTCATCAGATTTTTTCTCAGTTTCAAAAAGATCAAATTAAATGGACCTCAAACCAAATGAGGTTATGGAATGAGGGTGCAACTCTTATCTTGTTTTCTGTCATATTTTTGGTGATTTTAAAAAATGCTTTTAATTGGATTTATGGTGTCATCGGAATTGTTCTGCTTTCGATTATTTTGATGCTCGGATTTAAATTTTATCAACGTCTGCGGAACAAGAATAATTAAGCGGTTGTTTTAGCTGAATAAATTCCGCCGAAAAAATAAATTATGAAGCTCGTACAATTTTCTTTAAGAACCCGGATTTTTGTTTCCATGATTTTGTTGGTGCTGGGTGCTTCTATTTTAATTGCGGGCGTAACGGTTTATCAATATAAAGAGCAGGCCGAAAATTATCACGTAGATCGACTGGGCAGAAAAGAAGAAGCCATTCGGGAGAATATTAAATATGTGCTACAGAGCACAACGCATGAGGTTATTCCGGAAAATATCGGCTTGATATTTAAAGAAAGGGACAAGATTTATGAAATGGCTCAAGTTCATAATATGCCCTTGAACATTTATGATCTCAACGGAAATCTCATTGTTAAATCGCAAGAGAATTTTTTTACGGATCCTTCAGAACAAAAAATAGAGAAAGATGTTTTGAACAAACTCCTGTCATCAGCAGATAAAAGGGTGGCCTTGAAAATGATCAAGGACGAAAAGACGTATCAATCATCTTATACATTGATTACAGATAATTTCTATCGACCACTGGCGATTTTGAACCTTCCTTATTTACAGGACGATAATTTTTTAGATCAAGAATTAAATGAATTTTTGGAACGTCTCGCCGAAGTATATCTTTTTATGCTAATTCTGGCGATTGCCATGGCGTATTTTCTTTCAAATTATATTACACGTTCCTTAAAAACGATTACCGATAAAATTATCCAAACGCGACTCGATAAAAGAAATCAGAAAATTGAAATTTCAGATGCCAGCGAAGAAATTTTCACATTGGTTTCTGCCTACAACAGCATGATTGACCAACTGGAAGAGAGTGCGATAAAACTGGCGCGAAGTGAAAGAGAGCAGGCCTGGAGGGAAATGGCCAAGCAAGTTGCGCACGAAATTAAAAATCCGTTGACTCCAATGCGACTTAGTGTTCAGAGTTTTGAACGCAAATTTGATCCCAATGATCCTTTGATATTCCAGAAGGTGGAAGAATACAGTAACACATTGATTCAACAAATTGATACAATGAGTTCAATTGCTTCGGCTTTTTCCAATTTTGCACAAATGCCGGCACAGCAAAAGGAAACGTTGAATGTTCCCAAAGTGGTAAAACTTGCCCTTGATATTTTTAATGAAGATTATATCAATTTTGCCACGGATAGGGATGAAATCCTTGTAAAATTCGACCGGACCCAATTGATAAGAGTAGTGACAAATCTGGTAAAAAATGCTATTCAGGCCACTAAAGGATCTGAAAATCCGCAAATAACCGTTTCGGTAAAAGAAGAAGATGAAAAGGTGTGTCTGATCATTGCAGATAATGGTGTAGGAATTTCCGAAGAAAACAAAGAGAAGATATTTGAACCAAAATTCACAACTAAAACCAGCGGAATGGGTCTTGGTTTGGCAATGGTGAAAAACATTGTGGAAACCTATAACGGAAATATTACCTTTACTTCACAAATAAACAAAGGGACCGCTTTTAAGGTTCATTTTCCAAAAACTTAAAATCATGAATTTCAATAATTTACTGGTAGAAATTACCAACGGAATTGCTAAAATTATCATCAATAGGCCTTCTAAATTGAATGCGCTCAACAAAGAAACCATTCAAGAATTGCACGACGCGTTTAAGCAAATAAAAATTGATGAAAGCATCAAGGTTGTCATCTTGACCGGGAGTGGTGAAAAGGCTTTTGTAGCTGGTGCGGATATCAGTGAATTTGCCGATTTTTCGGTGGAAGAAGGAGCGGAATTGGCGGCAAAAGGCCAAGAACTCTTATTTGATTATGTTGCCAATTTCTCGAAACCCGTAATTGCAGCCGTAAACGGATTTGCACTTGGCGGCGGACTTGAACTGGCGATGGCAGCACATTTCAGGATTGCCAGCGAAAATGCCAAATTAGGTCTGCCAGAAGTTTCATTGGGCGTAATTCCCGGCTACGGAGGAACCCAACGACTTCCACAGATTGTAGGAAAAGGGAGGGCCATGGAAATGATCATGACTGCAGGTATGGTTGATGCGAGCCAAGCACTTCAATACAATTTGGTCAATCACGTAACCACTTTGGAAGAACTTATTCCGTTCACCGAAAAAATGGCGGAAAAAATAATGAGGAATTCCATTGTTGCCATTTCAGCAGCAATAAAATCGATTAACGCGAATTACGAAGACGGTGTCAACGGATTTGAAGTTGAAATCGAACAATTTGGTAAAAGCTTCGGGACAGAAGATTTTAGAGAAGGAACTTCGGCATTTTTAAATAAAAGAAAAGCAGATTTCCCCGGAAAATAATTTTTTATATTTTAAAAAATTGATATGGAATAAATCCGATTTAAAGGAATTATTCCATATTTTTGTTTTTATGAATGATGAAAAACTGATAAAGGGCAGAGGAGCACAAATTAATGTGGCGAACAAATTTTTTTCGCAAAGTCATGAATTTGTTGATGAATTTTTGAATTACTGCGCTGTTGAAGGCGAAGAAGCACAGAGCAATCGGACGACGTTAATTGAAACTTTTCCGAAAACGATTGTCAACAAAGTAAAAAGTCCGGATGTTCGCATGGATTATTCGTTGAATCCGTATCAAGGTTGTGAACATGGTTGTATTTATTGTTATGCGAGAAACACGCACGAATATTGGGGCTACAGTGCCGGTTTGGATTTCGAACAAAAAATCCTCGTGAAGCGAAATGCGGTCGAACTTTTGGAAAAGAAATTGCAAAGCAAGACATGGAAAGCCGTGCCCATTGTGCTTTCAGGAAATACAGATTGTTATCAGCCCATTGAGAAGAAACTTGAAATTACGCGAAAATTGCTTCAGGTTTTCTTGAAATACAAACATCCGGTTGGTATCATTACAAAAAACGCATTGGTTCAACGCGATATGGATATTTTGGAAGAACTGGCGGCCGATAATCTTGTGCGTGTACATCTTTCCATTACTTCACTGGAGGAAGAGATGCGTCGGATTTTGGAACCTCGTACGGCAACAATTAAAAAACGTTTGGAAACGATTGAAAAACTGACTGCAGCGAAAATTCCGGTTTTTGTAATGATGGCTCCAATTATTCCAGGAATAAACAGTCATGAAATCCTGCCTTTGGTCAAAGAAGTTGCAAATCGTGGTGCTTTGGGCGTTGGTCATACGATGGTGCGTTTGAATGGCGCGATTGGTGAGATTTTTTCAGATTGGATCAAGAAAACCATGCCCGATCGTGCCGATAAGGTTTTACATTTAATAGAAAGTTGTCACGAAGGAAACCTGAATGACAGTCAGTACGGGCGAAGAATGCGTGGATCGGGAAATATTGCCGAGCAAGTGAACCAGCAATTTGCAATTGCACGCAAAAAGTATCTTTCAGGAAGGGAAATGCCTGAAATGAATTGTGATTTGCATGAACAGTTTAAAAGCGGTCAATTAAAATTCTTCTAAGTGCAAGATTGATTTTTCTTCGGATTTAAAATGGCTCTAAACCACATTCACGGTAAAATTGATTTAAATAAACTTGCATGAATTCGTGCCTTTCTTTTGCCATTTGTTTACCTGTTTCAGTATTCATCCGGTTTTTTAAAAGTAAAAGTTTTTCGTAAAAATGATTGATCGTCGGTGCGGTTGAAGTTTTGTATTCGGCTTTCGTCATTTCTAAATTCGGCTTGATTTGGGGATCATATAATTTCCGATTCATAAATCCACCATAATTAAATGTCCGTGCAATGCCAATAGCGCCAATCGCGTCTAATCTGTCGGCATCTTGTACCACATCTAGTTCTGGGGAACGGAATTGCTGGATTTCATTTCCGCCTTTAAAAGAAATGTTTTCGATAATTTGTTGAACATGCTCAATAATATCAGCACCTACTTTTTCTGATTTCAAAAAACCCACAGCTATTTTAGGGCCGATGCTTTCATCTCCATTATGAAATTTTGAATCGGCAATATCGTGTAGCAGTGCGCCAAGTGCGACGATAAATTCATCCACTTTTTCAGTTTTGGAAATTTGTCGGGCATTTTTGTAAACGCGTTCAATATGGAACCAATCGTGACCGCCTTCAGCACTTTTTAAAGTCTGTTGGACAAATTTCTTCGTATTTTCAATAATTTCCGCTTGGTTCATCATCCAAAAATACACTGTTTTTGCTTATTTCGGTCTTTAATGGAGACTATAATTTCTTCGGCTTTTATAACTCTGAGGCAAGGGTTTTTATATAATTTTTCCGATATTTGTTGATTAAGATTTGACTCAGTAAAACACCGTTAATATTACTTGGAGTTCATTTCGAAATTAAAAAAATTAGTTATGCCATTTTATCATAAATTAGGGAAAATCCCACCAAAGCGCCACACAGTTTTTAGAAAACCTAATGGCGATTTATATTACGAGCAATTGTTTGGCACGATTGGTTTTGACGGAATGTCGTCGAATTTATACCATGAGCAACGGCCAACGCAGGTGAAGGAAATTAAAGGTAGTTACAGTGTGAAACCTAAAATTGCGCTTGAAAATCATATTAAATCCTATAGGTTTAAAGGATTTCAGGTGAAACCTCAACCAGATTATTTGGATAGTAGGACCGTTGTGTTAACCAACAGCGATGTTGATCTTACTTTGGCAGCTCCGCAGAATCCTTCCCAAGATTATTTTTACAAAAATTCCGATTCTGATGAATTGATCTTCGTACATCAAGGAACCGGGAAATTGCGCACGCATTTGGGCAACCTCGATTTCAAATATGGCGACTATTTATTGATTCCTCGAGGTACTATTTATAAAATGGATTTTGACGAAGAAGTCAACCGTTTACTAATCATTGAATCGCGCAGGCCTATTTACACACCAAAAAAATACAGGAATTGGTTTGGTCAATTATTGGAGCATTCGCCATATTGTGAGCGCGATATTCGTCAGCCCTACGAATTGGAGACCAATAACGAAACCGGTGATTTTCTTGTGAAAGTGAAAAAACAAGGAGAAATTTTTGACATGATATACGCCTCACATCCTTTTGATGTTGTTGGCTATGATGGATTCAATTATCCGTATGCTTTTTCAATTCACGATTTTGAACCCATTACAGGTAGAATTCACCAACCGCCACCGGTACATCAAACCTTTGAAACCGATGCTTTTGTGGTTTGTTCGTTTGTGCCGCGTTTGTATGATTATCATCCAGACAGTATTCCGGCGCCGTACAGTCATAGCAATATCGACAGTGATGAGGTTTTATATTATGTAGATGGGGATTTTATGAGCAGGAACGATATTGCTGCGGGTCATATTTCATTGCATCCTGCGGGAATTCCGCACGGTCCGCATCCAGGAGCAGTGGAAAGAAGTATCGGGCAAACTAAAACAGATGAGTTGGCTGTGATGGTCGATACTTTTAAACCTTTAATGGTTACTGAAGCTGCAATGGAAATTGCAGATGAATCATATCATAAATCTTGGTTGGATGACGCTCATTAATAAAGCTGAAATTGCCGAATCATGCAGGGCAATGTGGTAAATTTTTCAGTTTGAAAAAAGATTGGATTATTATTAAACGCATTAAAGAAAATTAAATATCATGAGTAAAGAAGTAAAATCCGTAGAATACGGACTGGAGAAAATATTTGAAGGAGCAGAAGATTTCCTTCCACTTTTGGGAACCGATTATGTTGAGTTTTATGTAGGAAACGCAAAACAAGCGGCACATTTTTATAAAACCGCCTTTGGTTTTCAATCTTTCGCATACAAAGGTTTGGAAACTGGCAGCCGGGACACGGTTTCTTATGTCTTGAAACAAGATAAGATCAGATTGGTTTTAACCACTCCTCTTAATTCCAAGCATCCCATCAACGAACATATTGTAAAGCATGGTGATGGTGTAAAAGTGGTTGCATTATGGGTAGAAGATGCCAAATCGGCTTGGGAAGAAACAACTTCTAGAGGCGCAAAATCTTACATGGAACCAACTGTTGAAAAAGACGAGCATGGTGAAGTTGTAAGGGCAGGAATTTACACTTATGGTGAAACGGTTCACATGTTTGTGGAACGCAAAAATTACAACGGAAAGTTTTTGCCGGGATTCCGCGAATGGAAATCTGATTACAATCCGGAGCCAACAGGTTTAAAGTACATAGACCACATGGTTGGAAACGTTGGTTGGGGCGAAATGAATACTTGGGTAAAATGGTATGAAGATGTAATGGGCTTTGTGAATTTCCTTTCTTTCGATGATAAGCAAATCAACACAGAATATTCTGCATTGATGAGTAAAGTAATGAGCAACGGAAATGGTAGAATTAAATTCCCAATTAATGAACCGGCCGAAGGAATGAAAAAATCCCAAATTGAAGAGTATTTGGATTTTTACGAAAGTCCGGGTGTACAGCACATTGCCGTTGCCACTGATGACATTATTAAAACCGTTTCTGACTTAAGATCACGAGGTGTTGAATTTTTGTCAATTCCGCCTGAGGCTTATTATCAAATGGTTCCAGAACGTTTAGCGGCTCATAATCATGAATTGCGTGAAGATATTGAAAGATTGAAAAGTTTGGGAATCATGATCGATGCCGATGAAGAAGGCTATTTGTTGCAAATTTTCACCAAACCGGTAGAAGATAGACCAACTTTGTTCTTTGAGATCATCCAAAGAATGGGAGCGCGTGGTTTTGGCGCTGGAAACTTCAAAGCTCTTTTTGAATCTATAGAACGCGAACAAGAATTAAGGGGAACGCTTTAATTGGTTTTTTTTAATTGAAAAAAAACTCCATCATTACTTTTTGATGGAGTTTTTTTGATTAATTACATTTGGAATAGAAATTGCAAAAAGAAAAATATCAAGGTACTAACTTAGAAAAATATTATGTCCCAAAAATATATCATTGCCCTTTTAATGCTTCTTTCTTCCATGACTTCATTTGCCCAGCATGAAGCTTTTCAGGACGGGGAATGGTTTAGGTTTCGCATCCATTATGGTGTATTCAATGCAAGTTTTGCCACCATGGAAGTCAATAAAACGGTATTCAACAAAAAACCGGTTTATCATGTAGTGGGGAAAGGAAAATCTACTGGGATGTTGCATTGGTTTTTTAAGGTAGATGACAATTATGAGACTTATATTGATGCTAAAACAGGATTGCCCATTCGGTTTATTCGGCAAATTGATGAAGGCGGACACACAAAAGACGTGGTTATAGATTTCAATCATGCCAAAGATGAAGCCTTGGTTTTTAATAGGAAAAAGGATACGAAAAAACGTTTTGCAACTGCGGAAAACGTTCATGATATGTTGTCTGCTTTTTATTATCTCAGAAACAATCTAGACGTTGATAATCTTGAGGTAGGTGATGAAACTATCCTTAATATGTTTTTCGACAATGAAAATTACCCTTTTAAACTCAAATTTCTTGGTAGGGAAATCGTAAAAACGAAAATGGGAAAGATTGCCTGTTTAAAATTTCGACCTTATGTAATGGCAGGAAGGGTTTTTAAAGAAGAAGAAAGCTTGACATTTTGGGTGAGCGATGATAGAAACCGAATTCCAATAAAAATTGAAGCACAAATAGCCGTAGGTTCTTTAGATGCTGATATTGATGCATATAAAGGTTTGAAATATCCACTTGAGATAATAATGGATTAAAAATTCTTGTTTTTACAGTGCAATTTCCATTTTTAAAATACGTTTAAAATTATATAAAGAGATTTTAAGTTTAATTTAACGCACTTCCCAATTTTTTTCTATTTTTACGTCGGCAAGCGGTATAAAAAATCCGCTAAAATGTTGATAATGTTTTTGATAAGAGATTAATGAAGGAAATGAAAAGAAACTACAGAGAGCGAATGATTGTGAAAAGATTTATTAACGGGTTGGGCTTAATATTATTAATTACTTCCTGTAATAGCAATTTGAGAGAAGATAATGTTGAAATTGCCAAAGTAGAGGAGCCGCAACCAGTGATAGAAGAGTACGGATTTGTTCTCGATGATTATGACGTAGAGCGATATATTATTGAACCTGGAGATAATTTTGGCGCCATTTTGGGCCGACAAGGAATTGATGCTGCGAAGATTTTTGAAATTACACATAAAGTAGAAGACACTTTCAATCCGAGGAAAATAGTAGCAGGAAAGAAATATGTTATTTTAAAATCCAAAGATTCATTGTCCCAGCCCACAGCTTTTATTTATGAAAGCAATCGAACCGATTATACGGTTGTTGCTTTGGGCGACAGCATTTTTGCGTATAATTCGAGTAAACCGGTTACGCTTAAAAAAAGGATAGTTTCCGGTGTTATTAACTCGAGTCTTTCCGAAGCAATTCAGGAACTGGAAATCTCACCATTGCTTACTTATGAATTAAGCAATATTTACCAATGGAGCATTGACTTTTTCAGCATTCAAAAAGGAGATCATTTCAAAATTATTTATAATGAAAAGTATATCAATGACAGCATTTTTGCAGGTATTGACAATATAGAAGCTGCTGTTTTTTATCAAGAAGATAAACCCTATTATGCTTTTCAATATCAAACCGATAGTATTACCGGAGCTACAGATTATTACGACGAAGAAGCAAGGGCACTGCGAAGCTTCTTTCTAAAAGCACCTTTGGATTATTTCAGAATTTCTTCAAGCTATAGTGGGCGCAGGTTTCATCCGGTACAAAAAAGATGGAAGGCACATTTAGGAACGGATTATGCGGCACCTCACGGAACCCCTATTAGAAGTACCGCGAATGGAGTTGTGATAAAAGCCTCATATACAGCCGGGAATGGAAACTACGTGAAGGTGAAACACAATGATACTTATACTACCCAATATCTTCACATGTCGAAAATCAGGGTGAAACAAGGACAACGCGTGAAGCAAGGTGATATTATTGGAAATGTTGGAAGTACGGGATTGGCTACCGGTCCGCATGTATGTTATCGTTTTTGGGTGCGTGGAAAACAAGTTGATCCTTACAGACAAAATCTTCCTGCTGCCGAACATATTAAAAAGGAATTAAAATCGAAATATTTATTGGACATTGAACCGATAAAAGCTAAATTGGATGCGCTTGAAAAAGGGGAGAACCTCCTATTATGAAGAATATAAATCCGACTACAACATCCGCATGGGAGAAATTAAATGAGCATTATAATAATGCTCGTTTTTTTGATATGAAAAATCTGTTTGCGCAGGATCAATCCCGAGCGCAGGCTTTTACGATTGCTTGGGAGGATTTTATGGTGGATTTCAGTAAAAACATTATTACGCAGGAAACTAAAAACCTTCTTACAGATCTTGCTAATGAAGTAAGTTTAAAAGAAGCAATTGAAGATTATTTTGAAGGTGAAAAAATAAATAAAACAGAAGATAGGTCTGTTTTGCATACCGCTTTACGAGCCGACAAAGACGAGCAGATTACGGTTGAAGGTAAGAATATAGTTCCTGAAATTTTTCAAGTTAAAAAAAAGATTTCTGTTTTTTGTGATGCGATTATCAGTGGGGAACGAAAAGGATTTTCTGGTAAAGCAATAACAGATGTAGTGAACATTGGAATCGGAGGTTCTGATCTAGGGCCTGTCATGGTTACAGAAGCTTTGAAATATTATAAAAATCATTTAAACATTCATTTCATTTCGAATGTTGATGGCGACCATGTTTTTGAGATTGTAAAAAATTTAAATCCTGAAACCACAATTTTTGTTGTGGTTTCAAAAAGTTTCACAACTCAAGAAACGCTTATAAATGCTACAAAAGTCAGGTATTGGTTTTTGAATAAAACACAACTGGAATCGGTTTCGGGTCATTTTGTGGCAGTTTCCAGTAATATTTCCAAGGTGCAAGAATTTGGGATTTCTTCTGAGGATGTTTTTCCAATGTGGGATTGGGTTGGTGGCCGTTTTTCTTTATGGAGCGCTGTGGGATTGACAATCTCTTTGTCGATTGGCTTTTCTAATTTTGAAAAACTTTTAGCTGGCGCGAAATCCATGGACGACCATTTTCGGCAAACGGAATTTGAAAAGAATATACCCGTTCAAATGGCACTTATAAGTATTTGGTACAATAATTTTTTCAAGACCGAAACAGAGGCAATAATTCCTTACACTCAATATTTACACCGTTTCCCGGCATATTTGCAACAAGCCGTTATGGAAAGTAATGGTAAAAGTGTAGATCGAAATGGGGAAAAAGTTTCGTACGAAACCGGAAATATTATTTGGGGCGAACCTGGCACCAATTCCCAGCATGCATTTTTTCAGTTGATTCATCAAGGAACAAAAGTAATTCCAGCTGATTTTATAGGTTTTATAAATCCGCTTCATGGGGATCAAGATCAACACGACATTTTAATGGCCAATTTCTTCGCACAAACTGAAGCGTTGTTATCTGGAAAGACCTCGAAAGAAGTCGGCGAAGAATTAAAGAAATCCGTTGTCTCTCAAGCGTTTTTAATTCCTTTTAAAGTTTTTGAAGGGAATAAGCCTACCACCTCGATTCTTATTGACAAACTTACTCCTAACAGCCTGGGAAAATTAGTCGCTTTATACGAACATAAAATTTTTGTTCAAGGTGTTATCTGGAATATTTTCAGCTTCGACCAATGGGGGGTGGAATTGGGAAAAGAACTGGCCGGAAACATTCTAAAACATTTAAATGTCATCAATTCAAATGAACTTCAAAAATCGACCGCCTCTTTGGTTGATCATTATAAAAAAAGAAGATAGATTCCCTGCTCGCTTTGCTTTCTAAAATATTTATCCACAATCTTTTAATAAGTTTATAGTTAAATATTTAGATTTTATTTTTTCTTAACATTATGTTAACGTAATTTTGTCGCGGTTTAGGCAATTTTGCCGCCGTAAATTAGATTAAATAATTTAAAAACCTATTAATGAAAAAAAGTTACAATTGGTTGTTAGCAGCAATTCTATTATTGGTAACAACATCAACTGCGCTTGCACAAATTACGGGAACAGTGGTAGATGCGTCTACTCAAACTCCTGTTCCAGGGGTTAATGTTGGCGTAAAGGCAACTACGATTGGAACGGTCACCGATTTTGACGGGAATTTTTCCCTAACAATTGATGAGCCGGGGACACTTGTTATTTCCTATGTAGGATTTCAAACCCAGGAAATTGAACTGGAAGGCACTACTGTAGATCTAGGTACAATTGCTTTAGAGGTTAGTCAGGTAGGATTGGCAGAAGTTCAAATTATTGCTTCTGTGGCCGTAAACAGGAAAACACCTGTTGCTGTTTCTACAATTAGCGCTGCAGATATTGAAGCAAAACTTGGAAATCAAGAATTTCCTGAATTGTTGAACACGACTCCAGGGGTTTATGCTACTAAAGCGGGTGGTGGTTACGGTGATGCCGAACTTCGTTTAAGAGGTTTTAATTCTGAAAATATTGCCGTTATGATTAATGGTGTTCCTGTAAATGACATGGAAGGTGGTCGAGTTTATTGGAGTAACTGGGCAGGTCTTTCCGATGTAACGCGTACCATGCAGGTGCAGCGAGGATTAGGAGCTTCAAGAGTTGCGGTACCATCTATCGGAGGAACTGTGAACATACTTACCAAAACTACGGATGTAGAGAAAGGTGGAAGCGTTTTCATGAATACAGGAAATGACGGGTACCAAAAATACGGATTTACACTTTCAACAGGATTGGATGATAGTGGCTTTGCAGCAACTATTTCAGCGTCAAAAACTTCTGGTGATGGTTTTGTTGACGGAAACTGGTTTGAAGGATATTCATATTTTGTGAATATTTCAAAAGAAATCAATAAGAATCACAGATTATCTCTTACCGCTTTTGGCGCACCTCAAGAACATGGTCAGCGTTTTGAAGCAGAAAAGATTGCTGTTTACAGACAAAGCGATAGAGGAATACGTTTCAATAGGGATTTTGGTTATAGAAATGGTGAGGTTTACAACGCAAGTACTAATGCTTACCACAAACCACAAGTGAGTTTGAACCACTTCTGGAATATTAGTGAAGATATGGATCTTTCCACAGTTGTTTATGGTTCTCTTGGGACTGGTGGAGGTAGATACCTATATGGTGAAGACAAAACTGGAATCGATAATACCGAGTATAGATTTGGTCCATTGCAACCTTTGAACTACGATAAAATTGTTCAAGAGAACATAGATCGTGGTGCTTTAGGTGCGGAGAGTATTATTATTGAAAGTAGAAATGACCATACTTGGTTTGGAGCTTTGTCTACTTTGAGCATGGATATTACTGAGGATATTGAACTTATTGCTGGTGTGGACTGGAGAAGCTATGAAGGAAGACACTACCAAAAGGTTGCAGATCTTTTAGGTGGATCTTACTGGCTTGATGATGATGGAAACGCTAATAATCCTAATAACGTTGCTCAAAAAGGAGATAAAATCAATTATAACAACGACGGTTTGGTAAACTGGTTGGGTGGTTTTGCGCAAGCGGAATATTCCAACGATATCTTATCAGCGTTTGTTAATGTCGCCCTTTCAAACACAGGTTACAAAAGAATAGATTATTTTAGATATTTGGATACAGATCCAATGCGTGAATCTGATTGGGTAAACTTCTTGGGTTATAGTGCTAAAGGTGGTGCCAACTACAATATTAACGATCAGCACAACGTTTTTGCTAATGTTGGATACTTCGAAAAAGCACCATTCATGAATGCGGTATTTTTGAATAATGAAAATATCATAAACGAGAACGCAGAAAACCAAAAAGTCGTCAGTGCTGAATTAGGTTACGGATTTAGAAGTCAAGCGCTTTCTGGGACAGTAAACGTATACTGGACAAATTGGAAAGATAGAACTTTAACACGTTCTTTCCCTAATCCTGATGGAACTCGTGGATTTGCAAATATTCTGGGAATTAATGCATTGCACCAAGGAATTGAACTGGATTTTAAATATCGCGCATCTGATGCATTGGAAATTACAGGTATGGCATCTGTCGGAGATTGGAGATGGCAAGATGATGTAACTGGTGTTGAAATTATTAATGAAGAAGGAGAAGTAGAAGATATAATTGATATTTATATTGAAGATCTAAAAGTTGGTAACGCCGCTCAAACAAGTATGGCTTTGGGAGCTAATTATGAAGTTCTTCCTGATTTAAGATTACGCGGAAACTGGAATTATTTTAGTGATCTTTATGCCGATTTTAACCCGAATGATCGTACATCTCCAGATTCAGGTCAAGCATGGGAAGTTCCAGCTTACGGAGTTGTGGATACCGGACTTACTTACAGTTTTGATTTCGGTGGATTTGATGCCACTTTGAATGGAAATGTGAACAACTTGTTCGATACGCTTTACATAGCAGATGCTCGTGACTTGGACGGAACTGCATCTGGAGCGGGGGTTTGGTATGGTTACGGAAGAACGTACACATTCGGTCTTAAATTAAATTTCTAAAAAAACAACGATGAAAAAATTAATTTATTTACTAATCGCTTTCGGCTTTGTTTTAACGAGCTGTGAGCCAGTTGAAGATATCCATGGGGATATAGATGCAACAATAAACAATGATGTGGTAGCGAATGTTGACTACACCATGGTTGAAGAGGATTATATTGGTGACGAAAGAGATGGTGGTCTTGAATTGGAAACCCCTTTCTTCGCTTCTTATGAAGAAGCTGAACAATTGATTCCGAGTTTTCTTGAAATGTTATATCCTGCTTGGGGAAATACCTCTACGGTAAATGTTACTTTTGATTATTCACAGCCTTTAAACAACGAGGATATCACGGAATACGAGGTAACAGATCAGGATTATGAGGATCTTGGATTGAATTTCGGAAACTTTGATAATACCGAAGATTTATTCAACTATCTAGAAGGTGAATTTAGTCCGATTCCCGGAACATTGGACGCTGGGGATATGATTGTGTTAACCTATGACTGGTATAGTGGAGGGGTTTCTACGAAAACGGTCCTTTTCTTATATACAGGCACCTCTTGGGAAATGTACCAAGTTTTGGAAGCGGACGATTACTTTGGAATGGAACAAAGTTTCCCCAACTTTAATGCTGTAGCCGATGCGCTTCAAAGACTTCCAATCTATTTAAAAAATGAAATGTTTCCGTATGCTGAAGCTGGAGATGAGCAAAACATTGCGTATGAAGTGCATATTGGTGGAGGAAACACTGAATATCATATAGCAGGATTCTATTTTGATGGAACAGAATGGATGTTAACCAGCAATGATGCAATTGTTACAGCTACAATTCAATTCGGTCATAACGGAGAGACATGGGAACCAGATAATACAATTGTTCATACTTTAACATCTGCGGATTTCGCTTTGATCGGTGATACTTTTGCTGAAGTAGAAGGTTTTGAAGATCCTGCGTGGAGTGCCGGAAATTATTCAAACTTTGATAGAAGGGAAGGTAATCAAAACTACTGGAGCAATGATATGATTTTACAAGCTATTAATGTCGTATTGAACCATAACTTCCCTAATGCAGAAGAAGGACAAAAATATTTGGTAAGCTATGCTATTTATGACGGGGCCGCAGGAGTTGAGCAAATGCACGTAATCAAGGAAGGTGACGCTTACGTTCTTGTGAATTAAGAACAATAAACCTAAACAGTAGAAAATCCCGGTTATCCGGGATTTTTTATTTTTTGAAAAATGAAAGTGGAGCATCTTCTCTGCTTCCATCAATAAAAAAGCCACTGTTTAAAGTGGCTTTTTCCTTTTGAAAAAATGTGATTCTTAACAGAACTCGTCGTAAGCTTGTGAGAGATTTTCAGCAATTACTTCTGCAGGTCTTCCCTCAATGTGGTGACGCTCTAACATATGAACAAGCTCACCATCTTTGAATAAAGCCATTGAAGGCGAAGACGGCGGAAAAGGAACCATGAATTCCCGTGCCTTGTCCACAGCTTCTTTATCGACTCCTGCGAAAACGGTTACTAAATTATCTGGGGTTTTATTGTTCTTTAAAGACATACTTGCGCCCGGACGTGCATTTGCCGCTGCACAACCACAAACCGAATTTACCACTACCAATGTGGTTCCTGGTCTGTCGATTGCCGCTTCAACATCCGATGCTGTATGTAGTTCTTCGAAACCTACTTTTGTGAGGTCTTCACGCATAGGTTTTACCAAATCTGCTGGATACATATTTTAGAGTTTTATGATTAAAAAATGAAAGTACAAAGATACCAAATTTTCAGGATTGCGCATTTCAAAATCGGTAGAAGTCTTGTCGAAAAACTGTATGTAATGATTTGGCAAACAATTTTTCAATGGAATAAAAGCGTTAAAAAACCACTATCTTTGCGAAATAAAAATTTATTGATGATCAAGTGGATATTGGCGATTGCGGGTTATATATTTTTTAGATTTCCCGGAGCTATTTTAGGTTTTCTTCTCGGTAGTGTAATAGATAGTTTGGGTAAAACCAATGTGGGGAGTTTTGGGGGCTTCCAACAGGCAAAGGAGAAAGTTTCTTTGGGTGATTTGGAGCTTAATTTACTTTCTTTAGCTTCTTTGGTCATCAAAGCGGATGGCAGTGTGACACAACAAGAAATGGATTATGTGAGGACCTACTTTGTGTCCACATACGGAAAGGAAAAGGCAAATGCTACGTTCAGGACTTTTAATGAGGTCATCAAAAACAGGGAAATTTCAGCTTATAGAATTGGTGGCTATTTGGCGGTACGTACACATTATGCGACGCGTTTACACATTACACATTTCCTCTTTAATATTGCAAATGCTGATGGAAGAGTTAGCGAAGCCGAAGCTAGGAAAATCCAAGAAATTTCAGGGCATTTAAGAATAGATTTTAAAGATTTTGAAAGTCTAAAAGCCATGTTTTTCAAAAGTGCTGACACCGCTTATAAAATCTTGGAAATTGAAAAATCGGCTACTGATGCTGAGGTGAAAGCAGCATTCAGGAAAATGGCCAAAAAATATCATCCCGACAAGCTTCAGCATATGGACGAAGCGTATCGCTCCGGGGCGGAAGAGAAATTCACGAAGGTACAAGAAGCCTACGAACAAATTCAGAAAGAAAGAGGAATGTAAGAAATAAAAGAAAAATTAAATGGTATTTCTTGTGTTTTAAATAAATGTTTAGATTTGCCTAAAAAATTATTTATACTTTTGAAAATAAATACAGTCATGATGACAACCTTTTCGGAAGAAAACTACTTAAAATCAATTTTTCATCTTGAAAAAGCTTTTCCTTCGGGGGTGGGAACCAATGTTTTGGCCGAAGAAATGGAAACAAAAGCTTCGTCTGTCACGGATATGCTAAAAAAGCTATCGGACAAAAATCTTGTGGAGTATAAAAAATATCAAGGTGTCAAACTAAGCGCATCAGGGAAAGTTTCTGCCATAGAAGTGGTTAGAAAGCATCGTTTATGGGAGCTTTTTTTGGTGGAAAAATTGAATTTTGGTTGGGATGAAGTTCACGATATCGCGGAACAGTTGGAACATATAAAGTCCAAGAAACTTACTTACGAACTCGATAAATTTCTCGGTTTTCCTACCACAGATCCACATGGAGATCCGATTCCGGATTCGGAAGGCCGATTCAAGATTTCAAAAAGAACCCTATTGGCAGAGATGAATCGAGATGAAACTTGTATCTGCATCGGTGTACGGGATTCTTCAGCGGAATTTTTGCAGTATTTGGATCGAAATGGATTAGGGCTCGGCACCGAAATTAAAATCATTGACAAGGAATCTTTTGATCAATCTATCTATGTTCAAATAGAAGGAAATGAAAAATATATTTCAAGTAAAATTGCCAACAACTTATACGTAAAACGAAAAAATGAATAACATCATTGGATTTTTTGAAGAATTGGATCCGGTCATGGCTGCTTTTGTTGCGACTTTATTCACATGGGGCCTCACGGCGGTTGGTGCTTCTTTTGTTTTTTTCTTTAAAAAAATGAACAAATCACTTTTTGACGGACTACTTGGTTTTACAGGCGGTGTAATGGTAGCCGCAAGTTTTTGGAGTTTATTGGCCCCTGGTATAGAAATGAGTCCTGGAGAAGGTTTTTATAAAACAATTCCGGCTCTTGTAGGATTTGGTCTGGGCGCTTTATTTTTGTTTTGCCTGGATAAAATCCTTCCCCATTTGCACGTGAATTTTCAGATGGAAGAAAAGGAAGGGATTAAAACTCCTTGGCACAAATCGACCTTGCTGACCTTGGCGATTACACTACACAATATCCCCGAAGGACTTGCGGTGGGTGTATTATTTGGCGCGGCTGCTTTAGGTTTGGACGGTGCTACCATTGGAGGAGCCGTGGCGCTGGCAATTGGAATTGGTCTGCAAAATTTTCCGGAAGGTTTCGCGGTTGCAATGCCTCTACGACGACAAGGTATGAGTAGATGGAAAAGTTTTAATTTGGGTCAGTTGTCAGCAGCAGTCGAGCCTATAGCAGCGGTCTTGGGTGCTTGGGCAGTCATGACTTTTCAACCTATTCTGCCATATGCCCTGTGTTTTGCCGCAGGTGCCATGATTTTTGTGGTGGTTGAAGAAGTAATTCCTGAGGCGCAACGGGAAAATAGAACTGATATCGCCACCATGGGCTTTATCATAGGATTCATGATTATGATGATGCTTGATGTGGGCTTGTCCTAAATTTACTATCTTGTAATAGAATTTTTTAAAATTAGAAAATGAAATATTTCCTTCTTTTTTTCTCTCTTTTATCACTTAACGGAATTGCTCAAGATTCTTCAAATATTTCACCTCAAATTCTTACGAAAGTGAAAATTGGACAAAGCATAACTGTGGAAAATATCAGATTGAAATTTGTAAACGTCATTTCCGACTCCAGATGCCCAGAGGACGTAACCTGTGTATGGCCCGGGGAAGCTGAAGTTTTTCTGGAATTAAAAAAAGATGGGAAAACGGAAGAAGAACGTATTGTTGTCAAAGCCACTGCTCCTACTGTAAATGGAATACTAGTGGCTGAATCCGAAACAAAAAAACTTTTTTTAAAAGCATTGAAACCTTATCCAAAAACAGCAGGAAAAATAGCTTCTGGAGATTATTGTCTTGAATTGATTGTTCTGAAAAAGGAATGACAGAAAACCACTAGCAACAACCACTTCCTTTTTTTCCACAACTTTTTACTGTCTCGTTTTTATTTTTTAGAAAAGCAGGTTTCCAAACAAATTTGGTGATCATATAGGAAACTGCCAGTAAAAAAGTGATTAAAACTAAAATTTCTTGTATCATCATTATTTATTTTAAAAGTTGATAAGCGGCCAAGGCTGCGATATAAGCGATTCCCGTCATGAAAATGAATTGATATGCAGGCCATTTCCAAGATCGGGTTTCAATTTTTACGATTGCCAAAGTACTCATGCACTGCATGGCAAAAGCATAAAAGAGCAGCAAACTAATCCCACTTGCAAAGTTGAAAAGCGGACCACCCAAAATCGGGTTGACCTCTGCAGCCATTCGACTTTTTATGGTTTCTTCTTCATCACCCCCCACGCTGTAAATTGTAGCCAAAGTTCCTACGAAAACCTCTCTTGCGGCAAATGAACTGATTATTGCAATTCCAATTTTCCAATCGTAACCTAATGGCGCCACAACTGGTTCAATTCCTTTGCCCATAATACCGATAAAGGAATTTTCCAGTTTGTAAGAAGCTATTTGGTTTTCCATTTCTTCTGCGGAAAGATTCATGTTTTCGGTTTGTTCTTTTACGATTTTTTCGGCATTATAAAAGTTTTCACCTGGCCCATAACTCGCCAAAACCCATAGAATGATTGAGATTGCCAAAATGATTTTTCCGGCGCCCAAAACAAAAGATTTTGTTTTTTCGAAAATATTGAAAGCCACGCTTTTAAACATTGGAAGTTTATAATCGGGCATTTCAACAACGAAATAGGATTTGCTCTTTATCTTCAGGATTTTATTCAAAATCCATGCCGACAAGATTGCGGTTACGAACCCCAGAAGGTATAAAAGCATCAGTGTAAGTCCTTGTAAGTTGAATCCCAAGAAACTTTCATCGGGAATCACCAAGGCAATAATAATAAGGTAAACCGGTAATCTTGCAGAGCAAGTGGTGAAGGGTACCACTAAAATAGTAATAAGCCGTTCTTTCCAGTCTTCAATATTTCTTGTTGCCATTACCGCCGGAATTGCGCAAGCAGTTCCTGAAACAAGCGGCACCACACTTTTTCCGCTCAAACCGAATTTTCGCATGCTTCGGTCCATTAAAAATACAACGCGGCTCATGTAGCCACTTTCTTCCAAAATGGAAATAAACAGGAATAGAAATGCAATTTGCGGAATGAAAATTACAATTCCAGCGAGACCCGGAATGATCCCTTCAGCAATTAAACTTGTAAAAGAACCGGCAGGGAAAATGTCGTTCACTATTGCGCTAAACCCAACGAAAGTCCGGTCAATGAGTTCCATAGGATAACTGGACCAATTATAAATCGCTTGAAAAATCAGCAGCATGATTGAAAAGAAAATGACATAACCCCAAACTTTGTGGGTTAGAATTTTGTCTAAACTGGCTCGAATACCTTTTGCGGCGTTTGCATCAACGATCATAGCTTTTCCAAGCAATTCATTGATGAACTTATAACGCTGTATGGTTTCTTTCTGCTGAAGTTTTTTCAGTTTGGCCTCTGTTCGGGTATTGAAATCGGTAGAATCGAAAATTTTATTTCGATTGATGTTTCCGAAGTTTACATCTTGCGTAATGACCAACCAAAGTTTGTAAAGTAATTGGTTCGGGTAAGTTTTTTTTAGATCGTTAAAATATTCAGGATCTATTTCTGAAGCATTCAAGGCAGGCTCCGTGGAAAGACTTCGGTAATCTACAATAAGTTCCTTTAATTTATCAATTCCCGTATTCTTCCTAGCGCTGACCAATGCAATTTTGGTCTTCAATTGCGCTTCGAGCTTTGCAATATCAAGGGAAATTCCACGCCTTTCCATTCTGTCGGCCATATTGATGACAAGAATGGTCGGGATTTCAAGGTCTTTTATTTGTGTGAATAAAAGAAGGTTTCTTTTTAAGTTTTCAACATCGCTCACCACAACCGCTACATCCGGAAAATCCTTGTTGTTCTTATTGAGCAATAATTCAATAACCACATTTTCATCCAAAGAGGAGGCATTTAAACTATAAGTCCCTGGCAGGTCTAAAACGTGTGCTTTTAAAGTCCGCGATAATTTACAAACGCCTTCTTTCTTTTCCACGGTAATCCCAGGATAATTTCCAACCCGTTGCTTCAACCCCGTTAATAGATTAAAAACCGAGGTTTTACCTGTGTTGGGATTTCCAATTAAGGCGACATTTATTTGCTTACCCATTTAAAATTTCGATTTCAATTTGAGCAGCTGTTTCTTTTCTTATGGCAAGATGACTGCCGTTTATGTTGAGGTACATTGGGCATTTAAATGGGGCAAATTGAATCAATTCAACTTCATTGCCTGGCAAACAACCCATTTCGAGTAGTTTTAACGGAATTTTGTTTGGAGAAAATTCTTTTATAATTCCTCGCTGACCACGTTTTAAATTTGCGATTGTAGTCTTCAATTCTTATTTAGATTAATTTTAAACAAGGCAAAAATAACACAAATAATTGGGTCTTGGAAATAAGTATGCTAAAGAATTACTCGTCTTCTTTCTTTAGAACTTGAATATCATCGAGAAGTTGATCTATGGCCTCAGGATCAGTACCGTCATAAAAACCTCGGATGCGCTTTTTTGTATCGACGAGTATAAAATTTTCAGTGTGGATCATGTCATAAGGTCCGCCATCTCCGTCACTTTTTGAGGCTAGATAAGATTTCCTGGCCAAATCATAGATTTGTTTTTTATCGCCGGTCACCAGATTCCATTTTTTATCGTTTACGCCTTTTTCAAGAGCGTATTTTTTTAATTGCGGAACGCTATCAGCATTAGGGATTACACTGTGCGAAAGCAGTAAAATTTCAGGATCATTCTTTGTCTTTTCCTGTATTTGAAGCATGTGATTGGTCATGATTGGACAAATCGTCTGACAAGTGGTAAAGAAAAAATCGGCTACGTAAATTTTATCTTTGTAAAAATCTTGTGTGATGGTATCTCCATTTTGGTTAATCAGCTTGAAATCCGCGATTTTATGATATTTCCTAACGTATTGTACGGTGCTGTCAACCAATTCGGCGTTAACCATATCGGGTTGGTAAACCGGTAGATTTTTTTCTGTTTTTAAAATTGAGTAAATCACGGAAATCAGAATGACAGACACGGCAAAGAAAAAAATTGCAAAATATTTATACTTAGAGAAGAAGCTTATCATAATACAAAATGAATAGGTTCACAAAATTACGGGGAATAGAATAAAAAATTTTACATTTAGGGATTAAATTTGAAAAATGAGAAATATTTACCATTTGGTTGTTCTTTTTGCTGTCATTACAACTGCTGCGAAAGCACAAACTTCACCTGAAATCAAGGAAATGCGTGAAAGTGAAGCAAAATCTGCTCACGCAAAGATGATTTTCTCCGCGAATCAAAATACAGCGAATTACGATGTTACTTATCATGAAATAAATTTAGATGTAGATCCCGCAATTTCGTATTTGGACGGAGAGGTAACAACAACTTTTACCGCTTTGGAAGCAATGTCGCAGGTTGTTTTTGATTTTGACGACAATATGGTTGTCAATGCCGTCACACAAAATGGTATGGGTCTTTCGTTTGAACAAAATTCCAATGATGAATTGATTATAACACTAAACACGTCTTTGTCTATGGGCGAAAGTTCTTCCGTGACAATTTCGTATGAAGGAAATCCGGTGAGTTCGGGCTTCGGATCTTTCGAACAGACCACACATAACGGGGTGCCAGTTATATGGACGTTGTCAGAGCCTTATGGGGCCATGGCTTGGTGGCCCTGTAAACAGGATTTAAATGATAAAGTGGATAATATAGATGTTATTATAACGGCACCTTCGGAATATACCGCGGTTTCCAACGGAATTCTATTGAGTGAAGAAGTTATTGGCGATAACAAAGTGACGCACTGGCAACATAATTATAAAATTCCTGCTTACTTAATTGCTTTCGCAGTAACCAATTACGTGAAATATACACATATGGCAGGTTCTAATTTTACGCCTTTTCCAATAGACAATTATGTGTATCCCGAAAATCTAGCGTCCGCTCAGGAAGATACACCTGTAACCGTTGATATTATGGACTTTTTTGAAGAAACCATAGAGCCATATCCTTACAACGATGAAAAATATGGTCACGCTCAATTCGGTTGGGGTGGCGGAATGGAACACACCACAATTTCTTTTATGGGAGGATTTAGTAGAAGTCTTATTGCGCATGAACTTGCACATCAATGGTTTGGAGATAAGGTAACTACAGGGTCTTGGCAAGATATCTGGTTGAACGAAGGGTTCGCAAGTTATCTTGAAGGCTTAACGGTCGAGCATTTGGATGGTGATAATTCTTTTAAGACGTGGAGGTTCTGGAATAATACGAACATTACATCTCAACCGGGTGGTTCTGTTTATGTGCCCGCAGAAGACACCCTGAATGTAGGACGGGTATTTAGCGGACGATTATCTTATGATAAGGGTGCGATGGTTTTGCATATGCTGAGAAAGAAAGTAGGAGATGAAAATTTCTTCACGTCGCTTCAAACCTACTTGGATGATCCGGAATTGGCATACGATTATGCCTTAACTCCTGATTTTATTATGCATGCTGAAGCTGCTTCTGGAATGGAATTGGATGAGTTTTTCCAAGATTGGATTTATGGCGAAGGATATCCAACATACAATGCTATTTGGAACCAGCCGGAGAATGGAATTGTAAATGTCACGCTTCACCAAAATCAGAGTCATTCAATCGTTTCTTTTTTCGAAACACCCATAGAAATAGAATTTATAGGATCAATGGGAGAAGAAGAAATTTTAACTTTTGAAAATACTCAGGATGACCAGCTTTTTTCTGAATTTATCAATTTTGAAGTTGTTGATATCGTGGTGAACCCAAACTTTCACGTGATTACCGGCGATAATTCAGCAACAATGGGCATGGCAAATCTTGAAATATCAAATCAAGTTATTTTAGCACCAAATCCTGCTGACAATTTTCTGCAAATCTCTGCTCCTGATTTTTTGCAAATTAATAATTATCGGATATACAATGTTTTAGGTCAATTGGTAAGAAAATCTACCGATTTTCCAACGAGTGGCCGGATTGAGATTGACTTTCTTGCACCCGGAGTGCATATCATAAAATGTAATACTTCAGAAGGGGAAATCGTAAAGAAATTCTTGAAAAAGTAAAAATTTCAATCCTTTAATACTAAGGTAGAAAACCTTACTTTTGCACGAATTTTATTTTTGAACTCCATGGATCCATTTTTTATAAAGGCAATTCAATTATTTTTAAGTTTATCCATTTTAATTATTCTACACGAATTAGGTCACTTTATTCCTGCGAAGATTTTCAAAACGCGGGTGGAAAAGTTCTTCTTGTTCTTTGATGTGAAATTTGCACTTTTCAAAAAGAAAATAGGGGACACGGAATATGGAATCGGTTGGCTTCCATTGGGAGGCTATGTAAAGATTTCCGGGATGATAGATGAAAGTATGGACAGGGAGCAAATGGCACAGCCGCCGAAACCTTGGGAATTCAGGAGTAAACCAACCTGGCAGCGCCTTATTATTATGCTTGGAGGTGTAACAGTGAATATTATCCTTGGGTTTTTGATTTACATGATGGTACTCTTCGTTTGGGGGAGTGAGTATATAAGTCCCGAAAACATGCCAGAAGGATTTGCGGTAGCCGATGAAATGAAAGAATATGGCTTCCAAGATGGAGACCGGATACTTGAAGTTGACGGAAAGGAATTAGAGAACAGTGTAGAGATCAACAGGTATCTCATGTTAAGGGATGTTGAAACTGTTACGGTATTACGTCAAAATGGTGAAAAAGAGTCGCTTTCTGTCCCTGAGGATATTGGTTCCAAATTATTTCACAGCGGAGTTACTTTTCCGTTTCGACCAAGACAAGCGCCAATCTTTGACAGTATAGTACCAAACATGCCAGCCGATAATGCTGGAATGCAGAAAGGAGACAAAATTGTTTCGGTAAATGGTCAAGAACTTGCTTATTGGCAGGATTTTTCAAAACTGATAAAAGAAAATACGGGAAAAACCATTGAACTTGTTTATTTACGAAATGGAGAACAAAAAGAGACTGAAATTGTGCCTTCTCAGGAGGGAACAATCGGTGTTGTTCATGAGAATAAAATTGAACTGGAAACAAAAGAATATACTTTAGGGGAGAGTATTGAACATGGTTTTAGTTACGGTTATTGGACGCTTCATGATTATATTGCCCAATTCAAATATGTTTTCACAAAAAAAGGAGCAACACAAGTTGGTGGTTTTGGAGCGATAGGAGGATTGTTCCCCGACTCGTGGGATTGGCAAAGGTTTTGGGAAACAACGGCCTTGATTTCAATTATTTTGGCTTTTATGAATATTCTACCTATTCCCGCTTTGGATGGTGGTCACGTTATGTTCCTGTTGTATGAAATGATCACAGGACGAAAACCGAACGAGAAATTCATGGAATACGCGCAGATGGTCGGGTTCTTTATTTTAATCGCTTTGGTTTTGTTTGCCAATGGAAATGATATCTATAGATATCTGTTCAAATAATATCCTTTTACTTTTATTGTCGAAATCGGATTAAATGCAATTTTTATCGACCAATTGCATGTTTTGTCAGAAATATTTATTAAAATTGTAATACTAGTATTACTAATATGATAAATAAAACGATTAAGCTTTTTTTGGTGCCGGGAATTATTGCGCTATTTTCAGTGACTTCCTGTGTTGGAGAAAAGGAAAAAGAGGTAGCGCGCACGGAAGTAAAAGCGGAGATTAAAATAAATCCTGCTCATGGATTGGCGGGACATAGATGTGACATACCAGTGGGAATCCCCCTCCAACCGAAACAACCGAAGAAAAATGACAAAATAGGTCCGAATACAGTTTCACCAATTCAAATAAACCAAGTGCCAACAGTTAATCCACCACATGGAGAACCTGGTCACGATTGTGGTATTCCGGTGGGTTCGCCATTAGGATAAAACTCTCATAACCATAAAGAAAAGCATCATTTTTCAAACTTGAAAAATGATGCTTTTTCTATTTTTAATTTCCTCCACCTTTTCGGGTTGGTGATTTGGGTTCTGGCCAAGTAAGTTGTTCACCTGTTCTTTCACTTATGGGCAGTTTGATTTTTTCCCTTGATGTTCTTTCAGGATCTTCACTGGCCATATACGCCAATATAGCAGTTAGGATTGCATTGTTTCTTACATCATCAAAAACAATTTTATCATAAGTATCTAAATTGGTGTGCCAAGTGTAATTCCAATAAGACCAGCTTAATGAGCTAAGGCTAAACGCTGGAACTCCCGCAGCGACAAAAGAAGCATAGTCAGATCCACCTCTGCCAGGAGAACCCGGAAAATGTGTTTCTATATGTTGTGTAATTGTGTCGGGTACTTTTGTGAGCCAACTTCCCAAATAATCATAAGCGTGTAAAAAACCTTGTCCAGAAATATTGACCACTCTTCCTGTTCCATTATCCTGATTAAAAACCACTTGAATATTCTGTACTATTTCAGGATGATCTTCAACAAAAGCTCGTGAACCATTAAGTCCCTGCTCTTCACTTCCCCATAATCCCACAAGAATTGTTCGCTTCGGATTTGGATACATTTTTTTAAGCAATCTTGCGGCTTCCATCATTACAATAGTGCCTGTTCCATTGTCGGTTGCTCCGGTTCCTCCATCCCAAGAATCAAAATGCGCCGATAGAATTATATATTCTTCGGGTTTTTCAGTTCCTTTTATCTCGGCAATCGTATTAAAAGTAGGCACCATTCCCAAATCTTTGGATTCAGCAACTATTTTTAAAACAGGCTTGCTTCCATTTTCGGCCAATCGATATAACATTCCGTAATCTTCCAAGGAAATATCTACCGTTGGAATCTTTTTGGTATAGGCACTGAAGATTTTATTCGCTCCAAATCCGCGGGACCAATAAGAACTTATAATTCCTACGGCTCCTGCTTTTTCCAAAGCTGCAGGAAGCGTTCTTGAAGTATAACCCATTTTGTTAAATTTCTCTCTCCAAGCTTTTTCCTGTTCGTCCCTTTCTTTTTTCATTTTTTCAAAAGAAGCTTCGGTTGCATATTCTTCCCAATTGGCATCAGGTCTTCCTGTGGGTTGGTTCATGGAAATCATGACCAATTTTCCTTTAACATTGGGAAGCCATTTCTGAAACGCCAAAGAATCTTTTATTTCTGGAAGCACAATCACTTCCGCAGTGACACCTTTTTTTTCTGTGCCGGGACTCCAAGCCAATTGTCTTCCTTGTAGTGTTTGAATTCTTGGATGAACCATGTCAATATGAGTAATTCCGCGTTCCCAGCCTCTCCATTCTCCCCACTGCTGATTTTCAGCGGAAATTCCCCAGCTTTCAAACTTTTTTACTGCCCAATCATGAGCGTTTTTCATCTGAGGTGTACCCACCAATCGGGGACCCACCACATCGAGTAGTTCATGTGCTAAATTTTCGAGTTGCGAATTGGTTTCAGCTTCATTCACAATATTCTCAATAATTTTATCGTCTTGAGAAATAGCGGTTCCACTTAATAAAAGGAAACAAAATAGGGTTGAGAGCGTAAATCTTTTCATATTCCGTGTTTATATTTTAAATTGCTTTCCAAATATACAATAATTAAAAATCGGTTTTTTACAAAGCGAAAAACAAGGAAAAATGAAAGTATTAATGATTGGTGGCGGCAATATGGGATTTACTTACGCTGAAGGCATGGCTTCTTCAAATCTTTTGAACAGGAGAAAATTAATGATCTATGATGTTTCTCCTACCAAACAAGACGAACTTAAACAAACGGGACTTTTTGATGTTCACGAAAGTCTGGAAAATTGTTTGCCACAGGCAGATGTTGTTTTTATAGCTGTAAAACCTTTCCACAGTGAAGAATTATTTGAGAAAATGAAACCGATGGTCAATGAAGAACAGATTTTTGTTTCTTTAATGGCAGGTGTTACTATTCAAGGAATAAAGGAAGGCTTGAATGTGAAAAAAGTAGTCCGTACGATGCCCAATTTACCGGCACAAGTGGGAAAAGGGGTTACTTCGTATACGGAATCTGCAGAGGTGTCACGAATAGAATTGTTAATGATTCGCAATTTATTGGATACCACAGGCGAATCAATAAGGGTGCGAAATGAAAATTTTATTGATGCTTCTACAGGGATTTCGGGAAGTGGACCTGCCTATGTTTTTTATTTTATGCAATCAATGATGGAAGCTGCATTGAAAATGGGCTTTTCGCAAAATGATTCCAAGGTACTGGTAAGTAGAACTTTTGAAGGTGCGGTGGAATTGTTTCACCAAAATGACCTTTCCCCAAATTTATGGATGGACAGAGTAGCTTCAAAAGGGGGAACCACAAGAGCCGCATTGGATTCCATGGAAGATAACAACGTAAAGGAGCTAATTAAAGATGCGGCTTATGCTGCATTTAACAGAGCGGTGGAATTGGGTGAAGAAAACTGATTTTTTTATTTATAAAAATTCATCAAGTCAATATACTTCCAAACTTCGGCTGGCAACAAAGGTTGGATGTTCTTTCCTTCTTTGATGGAGTTTCTTATAAAAGTGGAAGAAATCTCAATAATTGGAGCATCTACCACATGAATTTTCCCGGTTTCCCCCAGAGGATTTTCAATGGCTTTCCCTGAAATTCTTGGATAGACATATAAATCAAAACGCTCAAGAATGGCTTCGTAATTTTTCCATTTATGAAAATTTTTCAAATTATCTTCTCCCATTATCAGGGAGAATTCGTACTTCGGATATTTTTCCTCCAAATTTACCAAAGTATGAATAGTGTAATTTGGTTGCGTTAAGTTGAACTCAATGTCGCTCGGTTTCAATTTTAAAAAATCTTTACAGGCTAAATGCACCATTTCGAGACGTTGATAATTGTCCAGTAAATTGCTTTTTTGCTTAAACGGACTTTGAGGCGTAACCACCAACCATACTTCTTCCAGATCGGAAAATTCAACAAAATGATTGGCAATAATCATGTGGCCAATATGAATAGGATTAAAGGTCCCAAAAAACAGACCGATTTTTTTACCCATTTCTGTCGTTTTTATCTTTTATAAAATCAGAAACCAAATGATAAGCTTCTTGTAAAGCCGTTGATAAATCATGATTTTCTATAATATGGTCAAATTGTGGTGCCGTAGCCATCTCTATGGAAGCTTTGGCCACCCTCATGTTTATTTTGTCCTCATCTTCGGTTTTCCGTTTCTTCAAACGGATTTTTAATTCTTCAATACTTGGTGGTTTTACAAATACCGCCAAGGTTTTATCGGGATATATTTTTTTGATGTCCAAACCACCTACTACATCAATATCAAAAATGACATGTTTTCCTTTTTTCCAAATTCGATAAACTTCGCTTTTTAAAGTGCCGTAAAAATTATCTCTGTAAACTTCCTCCCACTCTAAAAACTCATCATTTTTGATCTTGTTTTTGAAATTTTTCAAATCCAAAAAGTAGTAATCTTTTCCGTCTATTTCATGAGTACGCGGTTCTCTGGAAGTGGCGGAAATCGAAAATTCCAAATTAAGTTCCTCTTGTTCGAGTAAATATCTTACGATGGTAGTTTTACCAGATCCGGAAGGTGCTGAAAACACTATTAATTTTCCTTCTTGCATTAAAGTACGTTTAATAATTGTTCTTTTATTTTCTCCAGCTCATCTTTCATTTGTACAACCAATTGTTGCATAGCTGCATAATTTGATTTGCTGCCAATTGTATTGATTTCCCGACCAATTTCCTGCGAAATAAAAGCAAGTTTTTTACCATTGTGACCTTCGGATTTCATGGTTTCGTCAAAATACGAAAGGTGCTTCTCAAGTCGCACTTTCTCTTCTGTTATGTCGAATTTTTCAATATAATAAACAAGTTCTTGTTCAAACCTGTTTTCGTCTACAGATTCTTTAATTTCAGAAATACCTTTCACCAAGCGTTCCCTCACACCAGAAATGCGGTCAGGATCCATAACGATAATTTCATTCAGTAATCTTTTTATTATTTCTGCACGTATCTCTAAATCTTCCTTTAATGCTTGACCTTCAGATTTCCTGAACTCGTTTATTTCAATCAATGCTTCTTCTACTGCTTTTTCAATTTCTGAAAATTCTTGTTCTTCAATACCTTCTTTTTGCGTTTTAAGTACGTCGGGCATTCGAACCGCCATTTTTAGCAGTTCGGTTTCATCTCCATCAACTATGTTTCTTAGTTGGCGGATATAATTCCTTACCAAATCCGCATTTATTTGAGTGGATGTCTCTTCGCCGGTTGATTCAATATATATTGAGAAATCTATTTTTCCGCGCACCAAAGATTTTGCGACCGTATTCCTCAACATCAGTTCCTTCTCTCTATATTGAGACGGAATTCTAGTATTTAAATCAAGATTTTTGCTGTTGAGGGACTTTATTTCTATTGTTATTTTTTTGTTTGGAAGCTGTAGAATACTTTTTCCAAAACCTGTCATTGAATAAATCATCTATTTCTTTGTAAAGTTGCGTAAAGATAATGAAAACAATAGAAGTTGATGGCTTGAGTGTTGAGGATCTCTGAATTATGCATGCATAATATAAATTCGTAATTTTGAAAAAAATCAATTTATGTATTCAAAGGAATTTGACATTAGATGGAGTGACATTGATGCGAATAGACATTTAGCAAACAGTGCTTATCTCAACTTCATGAGCCACGTAAGAATGTCCTATTTAATTGAAGCGGGATTAAGTCATGCGGCTTTAGCAAGTGCAAATATTGGCCCGGTCGTATTTTATGAACACGTTTATTATTTCAAGGAAATTTTTGCAGGAAAACCCATAAAAGTATCCCTGGAACTTAAAGGATTGTCCGAAGACGGAATGTATTTTGAATTTGTTCATAATTTCTACGATCATCAAGGAAGAAATTGTGCGACCTGTGAAATGATGGGCGGATGGATTGATTTGAAAGAAAGGAAACTAATAAGCTTGCCAAAAGAATTTTGGGATCGGTTGAATTTATTGCAACATACAGAAGACTTCAGGATACTTACCAAAGAAGACACCCGAAGATTTGGTAAACTTCCTAAACACATAGATCCTAAACTCTTGTGGTCGTAGGTTTTTTCGAAACCAGAAAAACGCCGGCAAAGATCAAAATCGCCCCCAGAACCTTTGTCATGTTTAATGAGTCGGCGCCGGTAGCCAAAGCATATATGATGGCAATGAGCGGTTGCAAATAAATAAAAGCACTGAGTGTTGACGCCGAAAGATGCTTGAGCGCGAAAATATTACATAAATAGGTCAGAAACGTAGTGCCGACAATTACAAACAAAATTTTCCAAATTACAGAAGTAGGCAAGGTTGTCCAACTAATTTCGACAAATTCGGAGATGGTAATCGGAAGGTTAATAATGACGGCAAATAGGAAAAGCCACTTCATCAAGGTATAAGGATGATATTTGGAGGTGAGTGGTTTTACCAAAATCAGATATAATCCGTAGGAAATGGCATTGATAATGACAAAAATATTCCCCAACGGAATGTTGGGTGCATTTAAAGTTTGGTTCTGACCAAAAACCACTAATGCCACTGCTCCCGTCAATCCTAGAATAATTCCTATTACTTTCAGTTTTGTTACTTTTTCACGAATTAGAATAGCCGCCAGAATCAGTACAAAAATTGGAGAAATCGTGGTGATGACAGAACTATGAATGGGCGTTGTTAAACTCAAACCTTTAAAAAACATGAGCATATTGATCACCATGCCCAATATGGTGCAACCAATAATCCGTGGCCAATCACTTGTTGCAATTTTTTCTTTAGGACCCCAAAAACCAATAATCCAGAAAAGAATGGCGGCTCCGGAAACGCGCAAAAGAATAAATCCGAAGGGTTCCACATAAGTTGGCATGACTCCTTTTGCCAAACTATGGTTTATGCCATAAATAGTGCTGGCAACAATGGCCGCCATTATGGCCAACGTTCTTTTACTCATTTATCGATTTTTTCGCAGCCTCAACTGTCGGTTTGCTATTTCCAATAAAAATTTCATTTCCATTAATCAAAACTGGGCGTTTTAAAAAAGTGTAATGTTCCAAAATCAGTTTTTTGAAATCTTCTTCGGATAAGTTTTGATCTTTCAGATTACGCTGTTTATACAATTGCGCTCTTCTGCTGAAAAGATTTTCGTGGTTTCCGGCCAATTTTTTTAATTGGAGCAGATCATTTTCCGTTAAGGGAATGGACTTAATATCCTGCAGGATAAATTCCGAAGGTAAATTTAATTCAGATAAAATCCGCAGACACGTGCTACAGGTAGATAAATAGTAGAATTTTTTCATTTTGAAAAATATGAAGTCCGAATAAAAGTTAAAGATAAAAGCTATTTCGCGAATGGCAATGCGATTGGTACATTTGTGAAAAACCTGCACAATTATGAAATTCAATACAAAAACCATACATGGCGGTCAGCATGAGGTTGATCCCGCTTACGGATCTGTTATGCCACCAATTTATCAAACCAGCACTTATAAGCAATCTACTCCAGGCGGACATAAAGGATTTGAATATTCCAGAAGCGGAAATCCCACAAGAGCCGCTTTGGAAAGGTCTTTGGCGAGTATAGAAAATGGGAAATTCGGACTCGCATTTGGTTCTGGATTGGCGGCAATTGATGCGGTTATCAAACTTTTTGAGCCAGGAGATGAAATAATTTCCACAAATGACCTCTATGGTGGATCCTACCGACTCTTTACTGGGATTTTTGAAAAATTCGGAATTAAATTTCGTTTCATCGAAATGCATGATGCTTCTAAAATTGAGGAGTATATAAATGAAAAAACCAAAATGGTTTGGATAGAAACCCCCACAAATCCCATGATGAATATTATCGATATAGAAGCGGTTGCAAAAATCACAAAAAAACATAATATTCTGCTCGCTGTCGATAATACTTTTGCGACTGCATATTTACAACAGCCATTAGATTTGGGCGCGGATATCGTAATGCACAGTGCTACGAAATATTTGGGCGGACATAGTGATGTTGTCATGGGAAGTTTGGTCGTGAAAGACCAACAACTGGCTAAAAAATTATATTATATTCAAAATGCAAGTGGAGCTGTTTGTGGGCCTCAGGATAGTTTTTTGGTTTTAAGAGGGATTAAGACTTTGCATATTAGAATGCAAAGACACTGCGAAAATGCAGAGGTGGTGGCGAAGTTTTTGAAAAACCACCCAAAGATCAAAAATGTTTATTGGCCTGGTTTTGAAGATCATCCCAATCATGATGTGGCAAAAAAACAAATGCGTGGGTTTGGCGGAATGATTTCCTTTACCACCAAAGAGGGAACTTTGGAAAGTGCGGTAAAAATCGTTGAGAATTTGAAGGTTTTTACACTTGCTGAATCCTTGGGCGGAGTAGAATCTTTGGCAGGACATCCGGCGAGTATGACTCATGCTTCAATACCAGAAGCCGAAAGGGTGAAAACGGGCGTTGTTAATTCTTTGATAAGGTTAAGTGTGGGAATAGAAGATGAGGAAGATTTAGTAGCCGATTTAAAACAGGCAATTGGATAAATTTTTTCAAATAAGAAAAATCCCAGGATAACGATCTTGGGATTTTTTTATTTCTGTAAAGACCTTGATTAAAAATCCAGATAATAAATATAACCTACATTGATCCAAAACATCCAATCATTCGCTTGGTTCTGAGGTTGGTCGTGGTTAAGACCATCAACCCAATCGGAGTCATACCAATGCCATCTTGCATCAATCAATAAATCACTCAACACTGAAAGTTTGTAGCGCATACCAACACTTCCCGCAATGGCCCATGTATTTCCACTGTCCAACACGATTCCATCTTCAAATGCCGGAAATATTGCAGGGCTCCCAGGTTCAGTCAACGAACCTAAATCCGAATAGCCAGTTGGGCTATAATGTACATAGTGAACACCTAAACTCACGTAAGGTGCAACTTTATACGCAAAAGCCGAAAAATCCCGGATACTTAATGGGAAATATTCTAAGTGCGTACCAATCTCTGTAACCGTGGCTTTTCCATGCATCGCCCGAAGTTGTTCACCCCCAAAACCTTCACTCTCTGCCCATATTCCATGGTGATCTAAATTTGTGACGTGATAATCCAATTCATTCCTGATTTTGAAGTGATCATTAAAATAAGTGTCCTGAGTGTAACAATTACAATCAGCTCTGTAGGCGAAACTTATATAGTGAACAATTCCAACACCCAACCCCATATTTCCTGTATTGGTTTCCATATCATTCCTGATACCATAATCTGAGTAAAAAGCAACAGGACCGGCAATAACACCAATTTCATGTGAAAATCCTTGTGCTAAGACATTTGTTATTCCAATAAAGAAGACTATTAAAAGAATAAAGAGATTTTTTGTTCTAATCATAATGGATCCTGTTGGAGGATAGGCAAATATATAAAAACTCTTAAAAGAATAACAGAGATTAAGAATTTTGCTAAAATTTTCTTAAAGAAATGATTTAAAGCTTGCCGTAGCCGACACAATCCGTAATTGAATTTTCCGCTAATTTTATGAGAAAGATTATATTTGCTTCACTTATTTAATGTCTTAATTTTAAGCATAATGACACAAAATGTAAAAAACTTTTTAGATTCCGTTGCTTTGAGAAATAAAAATGAGCCGGAATTTATGCAGGCTGTCCACGAGGTAGCAGAAACAATTATCCCTTTTATTGAACAAAACAGCAAATACCAGAACGCCAAGTTGTTAGAGCGGATGGTCGAGCCCGAGCGGGTGATCATGTTCCGTGTGCCTTGGTTGGACGATAAAGGCGAGGTTCAAATTAACCGAGGTTTTCGAATCCAGATGAATTCGGCAATAGGTCCGTATAAAGGAGGTTTGCGTTTTCACCCTTCTGTGAATTTGAGCATCCTGAAATTTTTAGCTTTTGAACAAACTTTTAAAAACAGTCTTACCACGTTACCCATGGGCGGCGGAAAAGGCGGCGCCGATTTTGACCCAAAAGGTAAATCGGATAACGAAGTGATGAAATTCTGTCAAAGTTTCATGACCGAACTTCAAAGGCATATTGGTGCCGACACTGATGTTCCGGCGGGGGATATTGGTGTGGGCGCACGCGAAATCGGCTATCTTTTTGGGCAGTATAAGAAAATGAAAAATGAATTCACCGGAATTCTAACCGGTAAAGGCAGGTCGTACGGAGGATCTTTAATTAGACCAGAAGCTACCGGCTACGGAAATGTTTATTTCGCCGAAAATATGTTGAAAACCCGGGGTCAAAAAATTGAAGGAAAAAACGTTGTTATTTCCGGATCTGGAAATGTTGCTCAGTATGCTTCCGAAAAAATCATGCAGTTAGGAGGGAAAGTAGTTACACTATCGGATTCTAGCGGATATATTTATGATGAAGACGGAATTTATGCCGAGAAACTGAACTTTATTATGGAACTGAAAAATGTGAGAAGGGGAAGAATCAAAGAATATTTAGATGAATACCCGAGTGCAAAATATTTTGAAGGAAAAACTCCATGGGAAGTTCCTTGCGACATTGCATTGCCTTGTGCTACACAGAATGAACTACTGGAAGAAGACGCCAAAATGCTTGTCCACAATGGATGCATTTGTGTTGCGGAAGGAGCGAACATGCCTTGTACTCCAGAAGCTATTGCGGTTTTCAGCGAAGCCAGAATTTTGTTCTCTCCGGGAAAAGCATCAAATGCAGGTGGAGTTGCCACATCAGGATTGGAAATGTCCCAAAATTCAATAAGGTACAGTTGGACAACAGAGGAAGTTGATGAGAAGCTTCATATGATCATGAATGACATCCATGATAAATGTGTCGAGTTCGGAAAAGAAAATGATGGATATATTGATTATGTCAAAGGTGCAAACATAGCAGGATTCGTAAAAGTTGCTGATGCAATGCTGGCTCAAGGGGTAGTCTAGAAGTTTCTGAAAGGTTGTCGTAAAACGGCAACCTTTTTCTATTATTCAAAATTCCTTTTCTCTATCTTTCGGCAATATTTTTATAGAAAAATTGTTTATCGTTGTAGAATTTATTGCATATGAAGCGTTTATTACTTCTTATATTTTTGATATCACAAGGTTTGTTCGCACAGGATTATTCAAATTCATGGAATGACCATTTTTCATATTACAATATCCAAAGTATTGATTATACAGAATCCAAAATTTATGCTGCTGCTGAAAACTCGGTGTTTATTCATGACCTGAATCTCAATTCGAATGAAACCATTTCTTCAGTGAACGGACTTTCGGGAGAAAGAATTTCAACGATTTATTTTAGTGAGGAACATCAAAAATTGTTGATTGGCTATGAAAACGGATTAATAGAAATAAAATCTTCTGCGGAAGAAAGTATTTTTCGTGTCACGGATATTGTAGAAAAGCAAACCATCGCTCCAACTGATAAGGTAATAAATCAATTTTTGGAAAGCAACGGAAAGATTTTTATCGCAACAGGATATGGCGTTTCAGAATATGATCTGGAAAACCTTGAATTTGGTGATTCATTTTATATAGGATCAAATGGAATACAATTAGCGGTTTCACAAATTGCGGTTTTGAACGGAAATATTTATGCAGCTACAATGGGAGGAGGAATAAAATACGCTGAGGTGGATAATCCGAATTTGGTTGATTTTAATCAATGGCAAACAATTTCTTCAGATTCTTGGAAGGGAATAACAACTGTAAACGAAACACTTTACGCTATTAAAGGAAACAATGCTTTGTACAGAATTGAAAACTCGAATCTCGTAACCGTGGCAACCGGATTGGGCTTGGTAAAAGACCTTGGTAATTATGAAAACAATATCATTGTTACTTCAGCGGATAAGGTCAGCATTTTTGATCAAAACGGAAATCAAATAAATAGTTTTACCTCTTTACCAGATGGAGAAAACCTGACCCTGAACACCGCCTTCTATAATGGAGAACATTTTTTCCTTGGTCATAGTATGTTAGGCTTGTTAATGACAAATCCCTCCAGCGGAAGCTATCAAGTACTAAGTCCGCAGGGACCCTTGTTCAACATGATAAGCAATATCGAAGCTACTGAAAATCAATTATGGGTAGTTTTTGATGAATATGATACTGATTACAATCCGTATCCAATCTCATCAAAAGGCGCCAGTCATTTTGTTGGAAATGATTGGCATAATTTTTCTTCGGAATTCCTTTTTGGAGTACCGGAATTTGTCAATATCACCATTAATCCGAACTCTCCGAATGAAGTTTATCTAAGCTCTTATTTTAAGGGATTGCTGAAAGTGGTGGATGAAGAACCGCAAATTTTATATAACGAAGCCAACGGACTGGACGATGTGGTAATACCATCAAACCCTTCCTACGTAGGAGATGTAAGAATAAATGGAGGTGCTTTTGATGCGCAAGGAAATTTATGGTTTGTAAATTCAATGGTTGATGAAGGTTTAAAAGTCCTCACGCCACAAGGGAATATCCAAGGAGTTGATATTACTTCCGTAGTTCCAAATCCTGCTTCCGATAACGGTTTTGAAGATCTTGTCATAGATCAAAACAACAATATATATTTTGGAACCGAAAAAAATGGGGTGATTGCCTATCAATATTCAACAGGTAATCTCGAGATTATTGTGGGAAACGCTTCTGGTGCAAATCTGCCTTCAAATGAAATTAGAGGAATGGCGGTAGATCAAAACAATGTATTGTGGATAGGAACCAACAGAGGTTTACGCGTACTTTATAATCCTTCTTCTGTTTTCACACAAAATGTAGCAACAAGCCCAATAATTATTGTAGAAGATGACGGAGTTGCACAAGAACTTCTGTTCGAGCAATTTATTAGCGATATTGAAGTTGATGGGGCAAATAACAAATGGATCGCAACTGCAACATCTGGCGTTTTTTACGTTTCTTCCAATGGACAGGATATTATAGGACATTATACTACTGATAATTCTCCCTTGCCTTCCGATAATGTAACAGATGTGGGTATCGATCATAGTTCGGGTCGAGTTTATTTCGGAACCATAAACGGTTTGGTTTCTTTCAAAGGAACTGCAACACAGGCAAGGAATAATCTAAACAATGTTTTTGCTTATCCAAATCCTGTGCGTCCCGGTTTTCAAGGAAACGTGGTGATTGATGGATTGATGCAAGATGCAAATGTGAAAATCACGGATATTTCCGGAAACTTGGTTTATGAAGAAGTAGCGCAAGGCGGAAGTATTTTATGGGACACCACGGCATTTGGAAAATACAAGGTTGCTTCGGGGGTTTATTTGGTTATTATTACTTCTGAGGATCAAGCCGAAACCAAGGTCACAAAAATCATGGTTGTTAGATAATGCTGGTTACTACTAAAGCAATTGTTATCAGTGCCATAAAATTTTCCGAAGCAGATTTGATCGTGAAATGCTTTACGGAAAGCGACGGACTCAAAACCTATCTTTGTCGCAATATTTTAAAATCAAAAAAATCAAAACTAAAAGCCTCTCTTTTTCAACCATTGAATCAATTGGAACTGGTGGCCAATCATAAAAATAAAGGCGCAATGGAATATATTAGGGAAGCCAAAGTCGCTTCTGCTTACCAAACATTCCATTCCAACATTTATAAATCATCAATTGTGATTTTTCTTTCGGAAATCCTAAGAAATACCATTAAAGAGGAAGAGCAGAATATTGAACTTTTCAAATTTTTGGAAAATCGTTTCAATTGGTTGGAGGCGCATGATTCGGTTTCAAACTTTCATATATATTTCTTGGTTGATTATACCAGATTTTTAGGTTTTTACCCAAACCGTCCCAAGAATGAGCTTTCTTTTTTTAATCTACAAGAAGGAATTTTTCAAGAAGAAAAATCAGGACAATATTGTGTTTCAGGCGAAAATGTTGATATTTTGAAGCAAATATTGGGCACAAAATTTGATGATCAGCAGCTTTTAAAATTAACCCATTCAAAAAGGAATGACTTCCTGAATCTTGTATTGCTATACTATGATTTGCACTTACAAAATTTAAAAAAACCAAAGTCGCTTTCCGTTTTGAACGAACTTTTCAGCTAAATGCGCTATTTTGTTTTATTGTTTCTTCTGATGTCATCTGCCATCGTACGTTCACAAGAAATATCCGTTATAGATTCTTTATCTTTAGAACCAATAATCCATGTAACAATCTATAATGAGGAGAGAACCAAGAGTGTTTTCACCGATTTGGAAGGTAAAGCTGATATCTCCACTTTTTCCGAAAATGAAAAAATCTATTTTTCCCATTTGGCGTTTTCAACATCTGTGTTCTTCAAACAGGAAATTGAAAAAATGAATTTTGTGGTGCTGCTCGCTCCAAATCCGAATAGTCTGGATCAAGTGGTACTTTCCGTGGCGAAATTCGGTCAAAAAAGAGATAATGTTTCCCATACTGTTGTTAGTATTTCAAGCAAAGACGTCGTTTTTTCCAATCCTCAGACTTCAGCAGACCTGCTTGAAAACAATGGACCTGTTTATGTGCAGAAAAGTCAGTTGGGTGGGGGAAGTCCAATGATTAGGGGCTTTGCAACCAACCGACTTCTCATAACTGTTGATGGTGTGCGAATGAACAATGCAATTTTTAGGAGTGGCAATATCCAAAACATCATATCTATTGATCCTTTGGCATTGGAAAAAACCGAAATTATTTTAGGTAGCGGCCCTGTTATTTACGGAAGTGATGCTGTGGGTGGCGTGATGAATTTTTATACTATTGATCCCAAGTTTTCCCATTCTGAAAAAACCGAATTATCTGGAAATGCCTTGGCGCGGTATGCAACCGCCAATTCCGAAAAAACAGCACATTTTGATTTTACAATTGGAAGAAAAAAATGGGCGTTCGTCACTAGTGCAACTTATTCTGATTTTGATGATTTGAGAATGGGAAGTCATGGGCCAGATGAATATCTTAGAACATATTATGTAACCCAGCAAGATGGATTGGATGTTGTTGTGGAAAATCCTGATCCGCTGGTCCAGAAACCGACGGGATACGAACAGATCAACCTTTTACAAAAAGTGAAATTTGCCCCTAACAACGAATGGGAATTCAATTTCACCAATTATTTTTCGAGTACATCCGATTACCCGCGTTATGACCGTTTATTTAGAAACGATAACAATATATTCGGCTCGGCGGAATGGTATTACGGGCCTCAAGTGTGGTTTTTGTCCAATTTTGGCCTGAATAAAAGAGGTAATGGCGAAATTTATGATCATGCCAAGTTTAATGTGTCCTACCAGTTTTTCAAGGAAAGCAGACACAATAGGGATTTTGGAGATATAATTCGGTACAGTAACACCGAAATGGTTGATGCTTATTCTATGAATTTTGATTTTGAAAAAGATTTTTCCGCTTCTAAATTGTTCTACGGATTCGATTACGTTTTCAATAAGGTGCATTCTACTGGAAAGGAAAAGAACCTCAACACGAATGCCGAAAACACGGCTGCTTCACGATATCCAAATAACTCCACTTGGCAATCTATGGCAGTGTATGCCAATTATCTATGGGAAATTTCTTCGGATTTGACGTTTAATATGGGAGCGAGATATAATCACGTATTACTTGATGCCGATTTCAACGAGTTGTATTATGATTTTCCCTTTCAAGAAGCCAATTTAAGTACTGGGGCAACAACCGGAAATATTGGTTTGAACTGGAAGCAAAGCGATTTCTTAAAATTAAAACTGAACGTATCAACTGCTTTTAGGGCACCAAATATAGATGATATAGGAAAAATCTTTGATTCCGAACCTGGGACCGTCGTTGTTCCAAATCCAAACCTGAAACCCGAATATTCTTATTCGGGCGAACTCGGGGTGGAATTGAACATGAAAAAAGTCTTCAGAATAGACTTGACCGGATATTATACTTCATTGCAAGATGCTTTGGTGCGCAGACCATTTTCTTTAAACGGCGAAACAACAATTGAATATCAGGGAGAGCCAAGTGAAGTTCAAGCAATCCAAAACGCCGCTTCAGCACATGTGTACGGGATTGAATTTGGAAGCGAATTTTTTATTTCGGAAAAATTAAGCCTACAGTCACAATTGGTGATGACCGAAGGTGAAGAGGAATTGGACAATGGTTCCAGAGCCCCCATGCGGCATGTTGGTCCTTTTTTTGGAAATTCCCATTTAATTTGGCAGAACAAAAATTTGAAGTTTGATTTATACACCGAATTCAACGGTGAAATTGCTTTTAAGGATTTGGCTCCTTCCGAACAATCCAAAGATTATCTATATGCCGTGGACCAAAATGGCAATCCATATTTTCCCTCTTGGTACACTTTAAATATTTCCGCACAAGTAAAATTAAGTGATAATTGGATGTTTACCACCGCTCTTGAAAATTTTACCGATCAACGTTACCGAACTTATTCCTCTGGGATCGCTGCAGCGGGAATCAATGCGATCGCGGCAGTTAAATTTTCCTTCTAAAAAGATAAATTCCGAAGAAAATATTACGTTAAAATTTAGTTAAGGCACGACCTTTGCTTACCTATGGCCGACAGGATTTTTTTTGCTAATTAATTAACAACCAATATTTTAACACTGTTAAAGTTTTCAAAAAATTTCCTAAATAAAAGTTAAACATATAATTTTGGCGGCAGAAAGTTTGAAAACGTTCAGATGATCTAAAACCCCAAATTAAAACCTAAATTTAATTTACTACTTATGAAAAAAATGTTTTGTTTTTTGAGCCTTATGGCGATTTTTGCTTCTTGTTCTACCGATGAGCAAGAGGTGCAAATGGAGGAGATGAATGTAGAAGTTCAAGAAAGCATTTCTCTTCGTGTAACACTGGAGAATATTAAAAACATGAATCCTTCCACAACCGGAAAAAACGTAAATGCAACGGATGCTGCTGATGAACTTTGTTTTCAGTTTGAATATCCAATTACTTTAGAGTACAACACGGGAACCCAAGTAACTGCAAATAATTACGAGGAATTGCTTTCAATCCTATTGGACGAAAGTGTGGCAGTACATTTAACTGGAATCGGTTTTCCTTTTGAAATCATCCAATATTCTACAAACACTACTTTGACAATTGATGACGAAGCTGAATTTGAAAATTTAGTGGAAGCCTGCGGATATGATTCAATAGGAGTTGTTGATGTAGTTGCTTTAACTGCAAATTGCTTCGATGTAAATTATCCAATCACTGTTTTGATAAATGAATTGCCGGAAACTTTCAACAGTCAGGCGGACGCGGAAAATTATTTCTACGGAAATATTCAAACAATCGAAAGCATCGGATTTCAATATCCTTTCTCTGTACATTTAGCGTCAACTGATACAGATTTACAGATTAACAGCGATTATGAAGTGGTGAACTTGATTAATGATACTTGTGGTATCTACTAATTAAATAATGCCAATAAATAAAAAAAACCCCTGATCCATTCAGGGGTTTTTTAATTTCAAAAATTCGGTTTGCTGCAAGTGTATGGAATACCACAATATGGGCAAAATAATTTTTAATTTTTTCGCTCTATGTTTAGCGAAATTTAAAATTTACCCTATATTTGCATCCTCAAAAATGGAGACTATTTTCCTCCTTAGCTCAGTTGGTTAGAGCATCTGACTGTTAATCAGAGGGTCCTTGGTTCGAGCCCAAGAGGAGGAGCAATATGTTTGAAGTTCATTTGAATTCTTGTTGAAAGGAAAATTTTTGTTTCAACCTCGGCGAGAAGCCTGTCCTGAGCGAAGCCTTTTTTCAAGGCGCAGTCGAAGGAAGCCCAAGAGGAGGAGCAATATGTTTGAAGTTCATTTGAATTTTTTACGTTATAGTACATTTTTAGATTTATTGGAATTCCTCCTTAGCTCAGTTGGTTAGAGCATCTGACTGTTAATCAGAGGGTCCTTGGTTCGAGCCCAAGAGGAGGAGCAAAAGTCACCAACCAATACGGTTGGTTTTTTGTTTTTAAGCGTTTCCAGTTAAGCTTTATCTTCCAAAAGGATTTTCTGAAGAAGTCGTAGGAAAAAACCTTAGCTAATATTTTCTTATTTTTGCATTTCTAAAAACCTAAAATTTATGAATTCATCTCCAAGATTTGCCGTGATAGGCGGAGGTAGTTGGGCCACGGCATTAGTTAAAATGTTGTGCGAAAATGTTGACAAGGTAAATTGGTACATGCGAAGCGCTTACGCTATTGAACATATACAGAAACAAGAGCACAATCCAAATTATTTGAGTTCAGTAGAATTTGATGTTAAAAAATTGTCCCTCAGTAATGATATAAACGAAACTGTAAAAGGTTCAGATGTGTTGATTTTTGCCGTTCCCTCGGCTTTTTTACACAAGGAACTGGAGAAATTGAATGTTTCCTTAAAAGATAAAATCATATTTTCTGCAATAAAAGGAATAGTGCCCGAAACAAGCTTGATTGTGGGCGAACATTTCAATAAGCAATATCATGTCCCAGCTGAAAACATAGGTGTAATAACAGGGCCTTGCCATGCCGAGGAGGTGGCTCTTGAACGACTTTCATACCTGACCATCGCTTGTACCGATGAAGAGAAAGCAAAACTGGTCGTAAAGTACTTGAGCAGTGATTATATTTCCTGTAAAACGAGTGACGACGTGGTAGGAACAGAATATGCCGCCATGCTCAAGAATATCTACGCGATTGCTGCCGGTATTGCCCACGGATTGGGTTATGGTGACAATTTTCAGAGTGTATTGATGAGCAATGCCATCCGCGAGATGAAACGCTACATCAAAAAAATTCATAAAATGAAAAGGAATATCAATGATTCTGCCTACTTGGGCGATTTATTGGTGACAGGATATTCTCTTTTTAGCCGAAATAGAATGTTTGGGAACATGATTGGTAAGGGATATACAGTCATGAGTGCTCAAATGGAAATGAACATGGTTGCAGAGGGTTATTACGCAACACAAAGCGCCTACGAGTTGAATCGCAAATTGGAATCGAAAGCAAAGGCACCTATTATTGATGCGGTTTACAGCGTTTTATATGAAAATAAAAATGCGAAAAAAGTTTTCAAAAAATTAGCGGAAAAACTGGACTGATCCTCATTTTTTCTGTTTCCAAATTTATTAAATATGCAATCCTCAACCACAACTCCATCCGATTATCTTGAATCGCTTCCAGAAGAGCGAAAAGAAGTGATGAAAAGACTTCATTCCGTAATTACCAAAAATTTGCCTGAAGGTTTTAAAACCGGAATGGGTTACGGAATGATTGGTTATGTGGTGCCATTTTCGCTTTATCCTTCTGGTTATCATTGTGACGCAGAACAACCGCTTCCATTTATGAGCTTGGCTTCTCAAAAAAATCATATCGGTTTGTATCACATGGGAATTTATTCCGATCCGACATTACTTGAATGGTTTGTTGCCGAATTTCCTAAACACGCGAAACGCAAATTGGACATGGGGAAAAGTTGCATCCGATTCAAGAAAATGGATGATATTCCCTACGATCTTATCGCCGAATTGTCAGGTAAAATGACTCCGCAGCAATGGATTGATATCTACGAAAAAATAGTAAAACGCTAACTATTTTGCGAGAATTCCTTGTTGTAAAACAACTGGAATCTCTTTTAAATTACTTTCTTTTATCGAGTTTTTCGGGAACAAAAATTTCTTGTGAAGCAATTTTCCTTCGGCGAAAAACGATACCGAAAATTCATTGTTCAACTTTAAGATTTCCGGTTGGAGCAATTCGATTTTTGCGTAAGATTTTGCAGGTAACACTTTAACACTGTGACGCATTGTGGAAGTTGTTCTTTTGGAATCAAATCCTCTGGAGACAACCAGAATTGTTTCCAAAGCGAAATTATTTTCGTTAATAATATAAGCGTTCCAATCGTGCACACGAAATTCGTCGTTCCACTCATAAATAGCGGCGACATATACTTTTTCCACAGAAGGGATTTCAATATCTTGTTTCAAATCTATTTTGGTTTGATTGATTTTTAAACCGAAAAAAGCAAATATACGCCTGTCGTAAATAAAAGCACATAAATTATTTTCTGAAATCGTTCTTGATTCAATCGTGAGAAGAGAAATTGACCGGCAATTAATCCGAAGAAAACAAAGGGAATCGCACTTAACGTTGAAATCAAAACAACCTCTGAGATTCCATTTAGAAAAAACTGAAGCAACAGACTTAGGGAATAGATTAAAATGTAAAAAGCCAAAGTGGTACTTCTCAAAGTAGCTTTATCAACCTGCACTCCGGAGAAATAAATTAAAATCGGTGGTCCGGGAATTCCGATGCTCGTTGTGAGCAATCCTGAAAATGTTCCCGTCAAAAAATCTTTACCATTGCTGCGTTTTATTTTGATTTTCGCAATCAGAAGAATCGTCAGGACCAGAATCAGCAGACTTATAATAATCTTTAGTGGTCTGACATCGGTATAAATAAAGATCAGCAAACCGGGAATGACACCAATCAAACTTCCGACAACCAATCTTTTTAAAATATGAAAATCAATGTCTTTATAAATTTTGAAAGTCATTGCTGCGGAAATAATAAGGGAAATAATAATATTCAGCTGAATCGCATCCGCAAAATTAAACAGCAAAAGAAAAAAGGGCGTCGCCAAAATTGAAAATCCGAATCCCGTACCGGATTGAATAGAAGAAGCTATAAAAACAATAAATATAAGTGCTAAAATCTCCATTGGAGTGCGTTTATTTCAGCAGAATTTGAAGCAATAAATTGCGGATTTTTCCAAATGAAAAAAATGAAATTTCAGAAAGCGCAATCAAAAAACTAATCCAGTTTCTTTTTGATTTTAGTGTAGATCCACCAAATAATCAGCAATGCAATCAGAAGAAAAACGCCTCCCACGGCCAGCTCCAAGATTTCCCAAACAACCATAAGAATAATTGCGATTAACGCAATAAGTCCCAAAAGAATTAATACAAGTGTTTTCATATCGACGATTTAAATTGTTCTAAAAATCTGATGTCATTTTCATAAAACATTCTGATATCCCCAATCTGGTAAAGCAGCATCGCAATTCTTTCGATTCCCATTCCAAAAGCAAATCCGGAATACTCTGCTGGATCAATTTTGCAGTTTCTCAAAACATTCGGATCTACCATTCCGCAGCCCATAATTTCCAACCAACCCGTTCCTTTTGTAATGCGGTAATCGGTTTCGGTTTTTAGACCCCAATAAATATCTACCTCTGCACTTGGTTCGGTAAATGGGAAAAACGATGGGCGCAAACGGATTTCCGACTTTCCAAAAAGCTGTTTGGTAAAGTACAACAAAGTTTGTTTTAAATCGGCAAACGACACATCTTTATCAATGTACAAACCTTCAACTTGGTGAAAAATACAATGAGAACGTGCTGAAATTGCTTCGTTCCTGAAAACACGTCCCGGCGAAATAGTCCTGATGGGAGGCTGGTTGTTTTCCATATATCTTACTTGTACGGATGAAGTATGTGTGCGCAATAAAATATCCGGATCGGTCTGAATAAAAAAAGTATCCTGCATATCACGCGCAGGATGGTATTCGGGAAGGTTCAGTGCGGTAAAATTATGCCAGTCATCTTCAATTTCCGGTCCTTCGGAAACATTGAATCCAATATTTGAAAAGATCTCAATAATCTGATTTTTTACAATTGAAATTGGATGTCTCGTCCCAATTTCTATAGGTTCCCCAGGTCTTGACAAGTCGCCGTAAATTCCTTTTTCTTCGGCCTTTGACTCCAAGGATACTTTGAAATCTTCAATTTTTTGCTGTGCAGCATTTTTCAAAGAATTGATAGCTTGTCCAAAATCTTTTTTCTGTTCGTTGGGAACATTTTTGAATTCCGAAAAAAAGTCATTGAGAAGTCCTTTTTTCCCCAAATATTTTATTCGGAAGTTTTCAATTTCTTCATTTGTTTTAGCTTGAAAAGCCTCAACTTCAGCAATATATTCTTTAATTTTATCAATCAT
>DASSWB010000106.1:0-20091 GCA_035705495.1 Salinimicrobium sp.
TCAACCGGTTTCCACGGATCGAGATACACATCTGCTTTTTCGCAATAGATACCGTAATCGTTGAATATGAGGAGGGGTTTTTTCATATTTTTCTCTTCCTTCTGCACAGTCTCTTTTATGATTCTTAGGTCATTTTATTAGAGAACTACAGCTTTTTTAAATTTAAAAAATTATGCGGAGAGCTCCCGTGGGTTTGGGAAAAGATTAAAAGTTTTACATCCGTTTTAAATGACACCTACAAGGATTTGGGAACCTTGCAGGACAGAACTTTCTCAAACTGAAAATTCAGGATTAATTTTTCACATTCACTTTTTCCCTTTTAACTTTTTAGCTTTTTTACTTTTTAACTATTTAACTCAGAACGTGTAAGCGGTTGCAGCGGCTAGCTTTTGTGGCGCTTGCTTTTGCGCCACAAAACTAATAGCGGAAGACGCGACCTTGAGCTTTTTCTGCGAAAGGGTACACCCAAAAAATACAATTAAAAATAATTCAGCAACAGTGAAATATTTATATTTGGTAAAAAAGATTCAATATGTCGATTTTAGATTTATTTGGTTCAGGGGAGCATTCCCGCAATCTTGGTCACTTCGCTTCTATTGTAAATATAGCCGCTTCAGACGGTGATATTAATGAATTGGAGGAAGCTTATTTAGAGCGTTTTGCAAGAAAATTGGACATCACCGAAGAAGAATACAACCGAATTTTGCAAAATCCGGGGGAATTTCCAATTAATCCCGATAATAGTTCGGAGCGGAGATTGGAGCGCTTGCACGATTTGTTCACAGTGGTATATTCTGATCACGAAATAGCGCCGGAAGAAACGCATTTGATCAAAAAATATGCAATTGGACTCGGTTTTTCAAATGAAGCAGCAAAAAAAATTATTACAAGATCAATTCAGATTTTCTCGGGAAAAATTGGTTTTGAGGATTACGTTTATTTGTTGAAAAGTAAATAGTTTACTGTGTACAATTTACAGTTAACAGTAAGTCTTTACGGTACGAAAATCCTCCTAATGGCGAGTTTTTTTATATTTAAAAACTTTTAGGCCTCATACAGAAAAAACGAATCGGATATTTTTTTTGTAAATTTGTTTTAAAGGAATCACGATGGACATTCAAGCGACAAAACTGAAATTACTCAAGACAATTCTTGAAAATGAAAATGCTGAATTTATTCAAAAAGTTGCTGATTTTGTCAAAAAAGAAAAATCAGATTTTTGGGACGAACTTAGTTTAATGGAACAAGAGGAGATAAAGCAAGGAATGACGGAACTGGACAGCGGAAAAAGAATTTCATACGAGGACTTCTTAAAGAAGATTTCATAATGAAAGTTTATTTGTCTGAGCTTGCGGAAAATAAACTTCTTCAATTATCCCAATATTTGCTTGATGAGTGGAGTTTAAAAACCAAGGATAAATTTATTCAAAAATTAACCGATAAAATAAATCAAATTTCTTCCCAACCAGATAGTTGTCCGAAATCAAAAAAATTGAACGGACTGTATAAATGTGTTGTAACCAAACAGACAACATTTTATTACAGAATTTTACATCAATCCAATGAAATTGAAATTATCACAATTTTTGATACAAGGCAAAATCCTGATAAACTGATTAAGGACATCGGATAAAAGTACGAAACCATCAATCCATATAAAAACACCTTCTTTTTTGATTTTATAAAACCGTCAACCTTTTGGCAACGTTAGCTATTCGCCATAAATTCTTCGGCTTTTTCCACCATTTTTATGCTTCCGCAAAAGAAAGGAACTCTTTGGTGCAGTTCGGTTGGTTTTAAATCAAGAATCCGTGTGAATCCGTCGCTGGCTTTTCCACCGGCTTGTTCAGCAATAAAAGCCATTGGATTGCATTCGTATAAAAGCCTCAGTTTACCATTGGAAGCTTTTGAGCTTTTTGGATAGATATAGATCCCGCCTTTGATCATATTTCGATGAAAATCGGAAACCAAAGATCCAATATATCTTGATGTGTACGGTCTGTCCTCGTCTTCCGCCTGACAATATTTAATGTAATCCTTCACACCTTGGGGAAAATGAACATAGTTTCCTTCGTTTATGGAATAGATTTTTCCAGTTTCGGGAAATTGCATTTGCGGATGTGAGAGATACCAAGACCCGAGGGCTGGGTTTAGCGTAAAACCGTTTACTCCGTGGCCCGTTGTATAAACCAGCATTGTGGAAGTTCCATAAACAATATATCCAGCAGCAACTTGTTTGTTTCCCGGTTGTAAAAAATCCTCTAATTGAACCGGCGTTCCAAGAGGAGTCACTCTTCTGTAAACCGAAAAAATAGTTCCCACGGAAACATTGACATCAATATTGGAGCTTCCGTCCAACGGATCCATTAAAACAACATATTTATTTTGATGATCTCCGTTACTGCCACAAATCGTTATAAAATCGTCATTTTCTTCGGAAGCAATTCCGCAGACAATTTCCCTATTTGTTAGCGTTTGAATGAATTTTTCATTGGCATAAACATCAAGTTTCTGCTGATCTTCACCTTGAATATTTGTTTCGCCATAAGCCCCAAGAATATCTACCAAACCTGCTTTGTTCACCTCGTGGTTCACAACCTTTGCTGCCAATCTTATGGAATTTATCAATCTGGAAAGCTCACCGGAAGAATATGCGAAATCCGCTTGATTTTCGATAATAAATTCTCCTAATGTCTGATTTTTTTTGACCATTCTGAAGTAAGAAATTGTTGTTTGGAGGCAAAATTACCTAAATATTACGTAGCAACTCTATGGATTTCGTAAATTTATTTCGGTTTTCAATTCCTACTTTTGTCTAAAACCCAACTATGGATTACCGAATTCGCAAAGCGATAAAAGAAGATATGCCCCAAGTTCTTGAATTGATCAAGGAACTTGCTGTTTTTGAAAAAGAACCTGACGCCGTAGAAGTCACTACCGAAATTTTAGTTCGTGAAGGGTTTGGGGAAAATCCGCTTTTTCATTGTTTTGTTGCTGAAAAAGACGGAACTATAGACGGAATGGCTTTATTTTATTACCGTTTTTCAACTTGGAAAGGAAGAACAATTCATTTGGAAGACCTTATTGTCAAACAAGAAAAAAGAGGTTTGGGATTGGGAAGCGCTTTATATAAAAAAGTGCTTGAATTTGCGAAGATCGAAAATATTAAAAGAGTAGAATGGGTTGTATTGGATTGGAATCGGCCCGCCATCGACTTTTACGTACGAAGCGGGGCCAAGATTTTGAAAGATTGGTACACGGTACAAATGGATGAAGCCGGATTAAAAAAATACGTAGAACTTAAAGAATGAAAATATACAAATTTGGCGGTGCTTCGGTAAAAGATGCGACCGGAGTGAAAAACCTGCTCAAAGTATTGGAATCGACCGGAAGTGAAAATCTGCTCATTATTATTTCTGCAATGGGGAAAACCACCAATGCGATGGAAATAGTGGTTTCCGAGTATCTGGAAACCGGCACATTCAATTTAAACCCAGTTCAGGAATATCATTATCAAATCCTCAACGGACTTTTTGACAATAAAAATGCAATCGTTTTTTCAAAAGTGGAAAAGCAGTTTGCAGAATTAAAAAATTTTCTCACCCACAATAAATCAACGCAATATGACTTTGTTTATGATCAGGTGGTGAGTTTTGGTGAATTGATCTCCACGAAAATCGTAAGTGAGTATTTGAATGAAAATGGACTCGAAAACCGTTGGATGGATGCGCGGTCACTCGTTAAAACCGATGAGCGTTACAGGTATGCAAATGTTCTTTGGGATGAAACCCGCGAAAATATTGTAAAAGCCGTAAACGGAAAACTTATAATTACCCAAGGTTTCATTGGCGCGGATTCGAATAATTTCACTACTACATTAGGTAGGGAAGGAAGTGATTATTCAGCCGCTATTTTTGGATCTTGCCTAAACGCGGAAAAAGTTGTGATCTGGAAAGATGTTCCCGGAATCCTGAATGCAGATCCACGCGTTTTTGCCGACACAAGGTTGCTTTCCGAAATTTCTTACGAAGAAGCCATTGAACTTGCTTTTTATGGTGCTTCCGTGATTCATCCGAAAACGTTGCAGCCGTTAGAGCAGAAAGAAATTCCGCTGCACGTAAAATCATTTTTGAATCCGACGGAAAAAGGAAGTGTGGTTTGTAAAATGGAGGGTCTTAATCCGTGGATCCCGTGTTTTATTGTAAAGCAAAATCAAGTTTTAATTTCATTGCGATCCTTGAATTTCTCTTTTATGGCGGAAGAAAATTTGGGGGAAATTTTCAAATTATTTCATTCCTATCAGATTAAGGTGAATATGATTCAGAATTCTGCCATCACGTTTTCTGTGTGTGTTGACGATAATTTTAATAATTTAGAACCCCTGATTCAGCATTTGAAAGCAAAATTCAAAGTGGATTATATCAAAGATGTTTCGCTTTACACAATTCGACATTATAATGTTGATGCAGTAAAACAAATTGAAGCAAGCAAGGAAATTTTAATCAAACAAATTAGTACCCAAACTTTTCAGATTGTCGCAAAAGCTTAGGGAACAAGGAATTTTTTAAAGTCGAAAAATGGGAATTGTCACAGAAAAGGAAGTCGCAAAAGTACTGGGATTGGAAAAATTTGGGTTTCTGGGAAATTCAATTGGTTGGTTGGTTTTAAAAACGACTCGCTTATCGGTGATCAACAAAGAATATGAGAAGAGAAAAAACCTGACAGGGCCCCAATTTATAGATTCCATTTTAAAAGCTTTTGAAATCGATTTTGAGATTCCCGAAGAAGATTTTAAAAGAATTCCGAAAACCGGTCCTTTTATAACCATCTCAAATCATCCTCTGGGCGGAATTGACGGAATGATTTTGATGAAAATTCTTTTTTCGAAGCGGCCTGACTATAAGGTAATCGCAAATTTTTTACTTCAAAGAATTGATCCGTTGAAGCCGTTTATAATGCCGGTGAATCCGTTTGAAGATCATAAGGAGGCAAAATCGAGCACTCAGGGAATCAAGGATGCCATTTTACATTTGCGGGACGGACACGCACTGGGAATTTTTCCTGCGGGGGAAGTTTCCACGCATCGCGACGAGCATATGGTTGTTGACAAACCTTGGGAACCTACAGCGATGCGATTTATTCAAAAAGCACAAGTTCCTGTTATCCCCGTTTATTTTCACGCGAAAAACAGCACTTTTTTTTATCGGTTGGCTTCTATAAGTGACATTTTTAGAACCGCGAAGCTTCCCAGCGAGATGCTTTCACAGAAAAAACGCAAAATCAAAGTACGGATTGGGAATGCAATTTCGGTGGCCGATCAAAATGAAAATAACAGCCTTGAACAGTATTCGGATTTTCTAAGAAGAAAAACCTATATGCTCTCCAATTCTTTTGACAAGAAAAATAGGTTTTCCGGCATTCCAAAAAATTTGAAAATTCACCGTTCACCAAAAGAAATTGCGGTACAGACCAGTGAAGCTTTAATGTTGACGGAGGTGGAAAACTTGCGAACGCAGGATAAAAGACTTTTGGAAAGCAAAAATTATGAGGTCTTTTTGGCAAAAAAAGAATTGATCCCGAACATTTTACTAGAAATTGGCAGGCTGCGTGAAATCACTTTTAGGGAAGTCGGTGAAGGTACAAACAACGCAACTGATCTGGACAAATTTGATGATTACTACCATCATATGTTTTTGTGGGACAACACGACGAACCAAATTGCGGGCGCATACAGAATGGGAATGGGTTCCGAGATTTATGCGACCTATGGAATTGACGGATTTTATCTGCAGAAATTATTCCGGTTTGATCACGAACTGCACGGTATGATGAGCCAGTCCATAGAAATGGGACGCGCATTTATTATTAAGGAATACCAACAGCGGCCGATGCCTTTATTTTTACTTTGGAAAGGCATTGTTCATTGTACGTTACGTTTTCCGGAACACAATTATTTAATTGGTGGCGTAAGCATCAGTAATAAGTTCACCAATTTTTCAAAGTCGCTCATGATCGAATTCATGAAATCGAATTACTACGATCCTTATGTAGCGCAATTTGTTCGGCCCAAAAAAGAATTCAAGGTAAAATTGAAGGATGCCGATAAAGACTTTGTTTTTGACGAAACCGAAGCCGATCTGAATAAATTCGACAAAATTATTGATGAAGTGGAACCCGGAAGTTTGAGATTGCCCGTTTTGATCAAAAAATATATTAAGCAAAATGCACGCGTGATCGCTTTTAATGTCGATCCTCTTTTTAACGACGCCGTTGACGGATTGATGTACATCAGGATAGCCGATTTACCAGAAAGCACCGTAAAACCTGTTATGGAAGAACTTCAGCAAGAAATGGAAACGAAGGCTGCGGAGTTGAAGAAACAAGACGAACCTCCAATTGAATGATTTATCAAATACATATTTTCAATAGCTTCTTCTGCTAAAACGTTAAGCCTTTGTTATTTATCTATTGTTTCAGAATTTAATTCGGTCTATTTTTTTAATTTCAAGAAAAACAATCGAGAGAAATGGAACAGGAAATGGAAAACGTTTTGATAGTTGGCGCCAACGGCAAAACCGGAAGGGAAATCGTTGATATTTTGCATGTAAAAGATCATTTTAGGCCTATTGCCATGGTTAGAAATGAAGAACAAGCAAAATATTTCATTGATTTAGGGGTGGAAACCGTTTTGGCCGATTTGGAAGAAGTGGATATGGAGCCGGCATTGAAAAATATTGACCGAATTATTTTCGCAGCCGGTTCGGGATCTGAGACAGGAAAGGAGAAAACACTTAGCGTGGATCGCGATGGAGCCATCCAATTAATGGATGCGGCGGTTAAAAGGGAAATCAAAAAATTTGTTATGTTGAGTTCCATGGGTACTGAAAATCCTTCCGATGAATCAGATCTCTACGTTTATTTACGTGCCAAGCACGAAGCTGATGAACATTTAAAAGCCAGTGGGTTGAATTATACAATTGTTCGGCCAGGAAAATTGAGTGACAAAGCGGCAACCGGGAATATTCGAATTTCAAAAAAACAGCTTGACACAATGGGCGAAATTTCGCGTCACGATGTTGCACAAGTCCTTACCTATTCCTTGCACGATCACTTGCTACCGAACAAAACAGTGGAAATCATTGAAGGACCTAAAGCAATAAGACCTGCACTGGAAGCGCTTTCGGAATGATGATCTCAAAACACATTTGGACGAGGTTCATCAACAGGCAGCGTCGATAATACGGAAACCATTGATGCGATTTCCCAGAATTGAAAGATTGGTTTTTTGATTTCATAAAAAGAAATCCGAAACCTCGTTTATTCGAAAGCTTCGGATTCTGTTTTCAATTATAAAAAATATTCCTTTAGCAAGAAACCTGCTTTTGCAATTCCGGCATTCTACAATGTTCACAATCCGAACGATCGGTAATAAGTTGCACGCCTCGTTTGAAGGTGAAATAATTCCACATCCATTCAATTCCGACATGCAATCTATTTCTGAATCCAACAAGCAACATGATATGAATTGCTGACCATAAGAACCAAGCGAAAAATCCGCTGAACTTCAATCCGTTCACATCGGCCACTGCTTTTGCCCTTCCTATGGTTGCTATTTTGCCACGATCCCAATAAGCAAATTTGGGGCGTGATCCGACTTTCGGATTTTTCTTCAACATTTCCCCTACAAATTTTCCCTGTTGTCTTGCTACAGAAGCAAGCGCAGGAAATGGGTTTCCAGCAATATCTTCACAATGTGCCGCATCGCCCAAAACGAAAATATCTGGATATTTTGACAGACTCAAATCTTGATTGACAAAAACACGTCCCATTCGGTCTTTTTCAACTTGTAAGGTTTCCAACAATGGCGAGGCTTTTATTCCGGCGGCCCAAATAATATTTGGCGTTTCTATTGAACCCACTTTTAGATACGCACGATTTTTCTCGATTTTGGTTACAGAAGTGTTCCGTAAAACTTTTACTCCAAGATTTTCCAGCATTTTTCTGGCCTTTTCTCCCAAGGGTTCGCCAAAACCATTTAAAATTTCCGAACTGGCTTCGACCAAGAAAACCTTGATTTCATCTTTTTTTATATTCTTGAAGCCATGCAGCATGCTTCTTCCTGCGATTTCGGCGATCGCACCGGCCATTTCAACACCGGTTGGTCCGCCACCAATAATTACGTAAGTAAGAAAAGGTTTTCGATCAGCAGGCGCTTTAATTTGCTCCGCTTCTTCTAAAGATAATAAAATACGTTCCCGAAGTTTCAAAGCATCACTAATCGATTTCAAACCAGGCGCAAAAACCTTCCAATCTTCATTTCCGAAGTAATTGTATTGTGATCCGGGCGCCATGATCAATTGATCGAAATCAATTTCCCGCCCATCAACAAGTTTCAGTTTTTTTTGATCTGGAAAAATTTCCTTTACCTCGCCCAATAGAACTTTTATTTTAGAATTTTCATCTAAAATCGCACGGATTGGAACTGCAATATCACCTGGTGAAAGCGCCCCAGTCGCTACTTGATACAGAAGTGGCTGAAACAAATGATGATTGGTCTTATCGATGATGGTTACATCGGCATCGGTGTTTTTAAGTTCTTTAGCTGCTGTTAATCCTGCAAATCCGCCGCCGATAATGATTATTTTTCTTCGCTCTTTCATTTTTTCAAATTTGAAATTTTTTTAGCCTTCCGGTTTATAAGAACCAGGGACTTTTCTGAAACTAATGGCCAGCCGGTTCCAATTATTAATTGCATTGATCGCAGTTGTCAAAGCCACGATTTCAACATCGCTAAATGCTTTTTTTACTTTTTCGAAAAGCGCATCCGGCACGTCGTTGTTGTGAATAAGCGTTAAAGCCTCGGTCCAAGCCAAAGCGGCTTCTTCGCGTTTGCCGAAAAAATCGGTTTCGTGCCAAACGCTCAATGTGTATAAACGTTGCTCGGTTTCTCCCATTTCACGAGCATCTTTGGTGTGCATATCAATGCAAAACGCACAACCATTGATTTGCGAAGCCCGCAATTTTACAAGTTCCAAAAGTGAAGTTTCCAAACCGGAATTGGCAATGTATTTTTCAAGTTGCAGCATTCCCTTTAAGGCTTCCGGTGCAATTTTTTGATAATCAATTCGCTGTTTCATAATCTTGTTTTTGATGAACCTGAATTTACTTCTTTTGAAAGTAAATTAAAGCACACATTCCTTGATTTCTTCCGCAGCTATTTGCTGTTCTTGTTTGACAAATCTGATTTTGGCGTTTAATTTGATTTCATCGCCAACAATAAGTTCTCCTGCTTCATTTTTTCCATCCCAGATCAACCCAAAATCCTTACGATTGATTTTGCCGGAAACAGATAATTCCATTTTTTTTAGACCATCTTCACCAACGCTTGTTTCACCAAAATCAAAATTGAGTACAACAGGTTTGGTGATGTTCTTGATCGTTAAATTAGTTTGGATTCTGCTTTCGGTCACCTTGAAATCTTCAGCAACAAAAAGGATATATGGATATTTTTCCATATTGAAAAAATCGGCCGATTTTAAATGTTCGTCGCGCTTTGCATCATCCGTTTTAATCGAATTTACTGCTGCCTTGAAACAAATCCTGTTGATGAATTCAAAATCATCGGTTTCCGTTTCCGCCTGACCTTCAAAAACTCCAAGTTGACCAGTAACGGTTGTGATCATCAGTTTCCTAACTTTGAAATTAGCTTCGCTATTTGTTGGTTCGATATTCCATTTTTTGATTTTCATAATTTTCGTTTTTATTAAATTAGTGTGCATGTTGTACGTCGTGTTCTAAAATTGCGTGTAGCGCTTCGATTGTGTGCGTATAATCAACGTAAGCCGCTACAAAAGCTCTTCCTTCTTCTACGGAATTATCTTTTACTGGTTGCAGGGCAGCCACCTTTTCATATTTCTCGCGAACCATCTTTTCAATGTGGCCATTTAACTTTTCCAAAAAAGTATCAATATCCTGATTTTTAAGTGCCGTATCGGTCATTTGAATGATTTTGGAGGTTGTCCCAGCTGGTTTTAATCCAGTATAAGGTTCGCCTTCCCCTTCACGATGCAACCGGACTAAAGTTTCTAGAAAATGTTTTTCCAAAAGCTGATAAACTTCCTTATCTGAATTTCTATACTGAAGTGTTTTATTGAACAAATCTGTAATTTCCTGCTCATATTTTGCTTCAATCCATTTTAAAATCGGCGTCACGTTTTGTGCCTCCAATGCTTTGTAAGCATCTTGAATTACCGGTCCGTCATAAGAATCGCAGTGCCCGAATGTTTGCTGCGGAAGCATTGCCATAAAAAATATGACAACAAGTAAAAACGACTTCTTTCCGATTTCTTTTAATTTTCTGGTTTTCATAATCTCTGATTTTAAATTCCGCAGTAAAGATAAAAACAAAATCCATAAAAGACAAGTTTATCTTTTATAATAAATTTTAGCTGCATATTTTGCTTTTCTGAAATATTATGGATTTGTCAAATATGATTCTCCCTCAGATAATTTCTCCGCTAAATTGCCAATTGTATTTTCCTGAAAAGATTTCAGCATTAAAGTTCTGGTTTTTGCATATTCAAAATGCATCGGACAAGGATGCTCGTCGGAACACTGATGCAATCCCATCACGCATTCCCGAAAAACCGATAAACCATCCACGGCATTCACAATTTCCAGAATTGGAAGATCCAGTTGATATTTCTCGCAGAAAAATCCTCCATACGGACCTTTTAATGAAGTAATAACTTTGTGTTTATTGAGAATTTGCAGAATTTTCCCAGTAAAAGCCGCTGGTGCTTCAATTTCCTTGGCAATTTCCTTCACGCTCAGTTTTACGTTGTCATTCGCTTTTGAAGCCACAAAAACCGAAGCGCGAATCGCATATTTACAAGATTTGGAAATCATTTCAGCTTAAAAAATTTTAAAATTGCTTTGAGCAAATATATATAAATTCCAAAAGGACCAACTTATCTTCTATAATTTCATTGCGGTCAATAAGAAATTCCCATTGGTTTTCAACCTTATTGTATTTCCAATTTTGAATATATGTCCTTTAATTCTTTTTCTGCAAGTTTTATGGATTCTGAAAAATTATTTGGAAAACAATGGTACAGTGTTAGATCTTGATAATAAACTATTCCTTCCATAAGATTAGAATAAAAATCCGGAAGATTTCTTAGAATCTTCTTATCCCTATTTTGAGATTTATTTACCTGATCCCGAAAGTAATCCACATAAAGCTCAAGTTCTTTTATAAACAAATGGGGGCGTTTTTCATTTGTTAGAAGGCTCTTGCGCCCATAGATATGATTTGTCATTTCCTGCAGGGAAACAAGCTTTGAAAAGTTAGCAATATTCGGTCCGGGGCAGATGGTCACTGCCGTCAGTTTTTTAAGGAAAGGCACCTCATATTTTACAGGAGCTGCATTGCTCAACCCTATACATAGACATTCTTTAGCCAAGACCTCATCTACTTGCTGCTGATATTCTTCTTCGGGTAAATCAGAATTTTTTAGTTGTTTCAGTTTTAATTTCTGGTATTTACGCGAAGCGGTACATATAGGTTCTTTGGTAAATTCCGTATTGGATACTAGATATTTCTCGGTACATGGACTGCCAGGAATGCCCTTTTCAATACGTTTCCGTTTTTCCTCTTCTGCGCTCGTGCCCTTAAGATAACTAAAGGGCACGCCAAGTGGAGAATTTGTGCTTAGCACTACATCTTCTTTCCCTGCTTTGCTGAGCAATTGCAGGGTTTCTTCATCGACAGTGGTGGCTTCAGGGCAAAGAAGGAAAGGAGTTCCCCAGCCGGTGCTGTCAATACCGTAATTAACATGAAGAAATTCCGCTTCTTCGGAGGTACCAATTCCTCCTTGAACCGTTATTCCAATGGGATGGGCTTTTTCAAAAGTAGGTTTTCCTTTTGCCTGTAAAGCGGGTTTATATAAGTTGAAAAGAGCATCCGATAGCTCTTCTTTTTTCCTTTTGAACTCCTCCAAAATAGGCCCCATGAGCAGTCCTTGGGTGGCAAAAGCATGGCCGCCGCAGTTGAGACCGGATTCGATCCTGAATTCACTCACCCAAATTCCTTTTTTCGCAAGATATTTTCCCTGAATCAAAGCTGAACGGTAGTCGCTGACCTTGATCACCACCCGCTTCTTAAAAACACCCCATGCCATGGCGTCAAATTCACTAAAACTTTCCATATAATTGTAAAGTCTCGGATTCATTCCGGCAGAGAAAATTATTGAAGAATTTTCTAAGTCACTTTTTGTATAGCCTTTCAAGGCTTGTAAGGCATCGGATCCATTTTCCAAGGGCATTCCATTCTTATCCAAATTGATTTTATCTACTTTGGTCATTATATTGACTTCAATACTTCCAGGCCTAATTGTCTTCCGAAGGTAATTCTCTAAAGTCCTCCTCTCTTGTGAATCAGTGGTTTTTAACAATTGCAGGTATTTCATTTTCATTCCGCTGCCCTCTGGAAGCATCTCGAAATATTTTACCAGATCCGATCCAGCTTCAAAAGCGGAATTTCTTATTTTCTCTATTCTTTCCTTAATGTTTAAGTTAATAAGGTTTAAATAATCCGTGATACGTTTGGATCTATAATCATCCTCCTTTGTGGAAATAGGAACATAAGGTTTTTGGTCGCGCTCGTAATAATATTTGCGCATCGATTCTATCAGGTTGTCCTCTATGATGGAAAGTGCCGAAGTAATTCCGAAACAAGCTACCTTAACAGGAGAATCAATGGTAAAAGCAATGCCCATAACCGGGATATGGAATTTATGAGGAGAGGATATATTCATTTGCAATAAAAAAAATTAATTAAACAAAGATTGAGGTTCAAAGGCTCCTAAATTATGAGCACAATCATATCATCAACAGAAAATTTATACTTCTAAAAAACATGTTATTATCTTTTCATTAGAAGGCTTAATTTTCGTAAATTCCCATCGCTCGATAAGCTATGAATTTCCACCAGTTAAAATACATTATTGCTGTAGACAAGTACAGAAATTTCGCCCGCGCGGCCGAGGATTGTGAGATTGCTCAATCCACACTTAGCAAGGAAATCCAAAGATTGGAGAAAGAATTTGACATTATGATTTTCGATCGCTCGCGGCATCCCGTTGTTCCCACGATGAAAGGTCAGGATTTGATTCAGCAGGCGAAAATTATTTTGGAACACCAAAACAAATTTATCAATATCGCCAAACAAAAAAAGAACGCCCCCGTGGGAAATTTCAAGCTCGGAATTCTCCCTACCCTTGCTCCTTACCTATTACCTTTGTTCGCGCAGCAGATTACGGAAAAATATCCGGAACTGAATTTAAAGATTTCGGAAACCGGTCCCTCGGAAATGATTGAAGCTTTGGAAAACGGAGATTTGGATGCCGCCATTAGTTTATCACCTTTCGAAAAAGAAGGATTTTACGAGACGATTCTTTTTGATGAAGAATTTGTGCTATATGTGGGAAAAAACCATCCACTCTCAGCTTTGGAAACTGTAAAATGGGAGAATATTCCGCTGGAAGAGCTTATTTTGCAAGAGGACATCAAATCTCATTTTTTAGAGAACCAAAAAAACCTGCTGCCGCCAATTGTTCAGAAGCGAAACTTCAAAAACGTGAGTTTTCAAAACGGTTCTTTGGAAACAATTCGCAAAATCATTGATCGCAACGGTGGCCTCACTTTAATTCCGCAACTAGCTTGTTTGTATATGGGCGAACGTCGGTTGGAAATGGTGCGTCATATTGAAGAACCAAAACTGAGCAGGAAAATTATATTCGTCGAGCCTCGTGGATTCGAAAAAAACAGGATTTCCAAAGTTATTTTGAAGGAAATCGTGAAGGCAATTCCCGCAGAATCATTGACACGAGCGAAACGCTCTCGATAACGTCTAGTTAAGCATTATAATTTTTTTAAACCGTTGGTGCGAGCGTCCCGCTCGTACTTTTTTCATCCCAAAAAACCAACCTCATCTATTTCAATAACGGCATCCATTTCGGCATAACTTCTTGCGCTACTGTATTTCCATTCCCAAGTTTCTTGTACAAAACCTGCTTTTACAGGATTGTTATGAATGTAATCCATTTTTTGTTTGATTACGGGAGCAGTCCTCCGCTCCTGTCTTAATCGCTTTTAGCTATAATTTCAATCGTCTTTGTGTCATTGCCTTCGGCGGAGTTTCGGGCTAATTTTACTTCAACAAAAAAAGAAATAATCAAAAATCATATATCATGACTGAAGTACAAAAATTGGCAAAGTTCACAAGCTCCCGGAAATATTCAGATTTATCGGAAGCTGCGGTTCGAGAATTGAAAATCCGTTTGCTCGACTCGATCGGAACTGCGATTGGCGCTTTAAAAGGAGCGCCGGTGAAAATGATCAAGGAACAAATTGAAGATTTCGGCGGAAAACCGCTTGCCACAATGATCGGCGGTGGAAAAACCTCGCCAGACCGCGCGGCACTTTACAATTCAGCTTTAGTTCGCTACCTCGATTTTAACGATAGTTATTTGGCAAAAAATGAAACCTGTCATCCTTCGGATAATATTGGAAGCGTTCTCGCCGCCGCTGAATACGCCGATAAAAACGGAAAAGATTTCTTGACCGGGTTGGCAATCGCCTATCAAGTCCAAGCCCGATTAAGCGATGTGGCGCCTGTCCGTGACAAAGGTTTTGACCACACGGTTCAGGGAGCTTATGGTTCCGCTGCGGGAGCTGCTTATGCACTTGGTCTGGATGCGGAAAAAACCGCCAACGCCATAGCCATTGCTGCAACTGCTTATAATGCGCTGCGAGTTTCCAGAACTGGAAATCTTTCACATTGGAAAGGTTTGGCTTTCCCATCAACAGGTTGGACTTCCACACATTCGGCTTTCTTGGCAATGCGCGGAATAACCGGTCCAGAAGAAGTTTTTGAAGGAAATAAAGGTTTTAAGGAAACGATTTCGGGCGATTTCAAAATTGATTGGAGCAAGGAAGATTTGGAACGTGTAACCAAAACAATCATCAAAAAATTCAATGCGGAAATCCATTCACAAGCCACTTTGGAAGGTTTACAAGATTTGATGAAGGAACATCAATTTGATCCTTCGGAAATTGAAAGTATTGTTTTGAACACTTTTGATGTCGCTTACAATATTATTGGCGGTGGCGAAGAAGGCGGCAAGAAAAATATTCGGACCAAAGAGGAAGCCGATCACAGTTTGCCGTATATGATGGCTGCAGTGATTTTGGACGGAAACGTACTTCCGGCACAATACCTTCCAGAGCGCATTCAGAGAAAAGATATTCAGCAATTGCTACAAAAAGTTCAGGTGAACGAGAAAAAAGAATATTCAGACCGCTTTCCTTTTGAAATGGCCAATGACATCACGATTAAATTCAAAAATGGTCAAGAATTAAAAATAGAAAAAACCGATTACGAAGGCTTTTTGAGTCGGCCAGCTTCTTGGGAATTCATCATCGAAAAATTTAAAAATCTGACTGCCGGTTTTATTGATGAAAACCTTCAGAAGGAAATCATTTATGTAGTGAAAGACTTAGAGAATTTCAGCATCAAAGAACTTATGCAACTACTTGAAAAAGCTGGAAAACCTGAAATGGCAGCAGTTTAACAGGAATAAAAAATCTTTTTAACAATTTAAAAAATCAAAGTTATGTCAGACAAAAATTTTATCACCAATCCAATCGCGTTTGATTGGTTGCAACGAAACGACAGACCTGCAAAACCCCGTAAAGTGGGAATGACAGAAATCAGGGCCGCATACTACTCCAATTTTGGCTTGGGTTACTTCAAGGATATTCTGGAAACCAGCGGAAATTATGTGGACAGCATCAAATTTGCCGGCGGATCCTTCACATTTATGAATCCGAAAAAAATCAAGGAGATCAATGATTTGGCGCATCAATACGGCGTGCTGGTTTCAACCGGAGGATTTATGGAATATGTGCTCACCAAAGGAAAAGATGCGGTGAAGAAATATATCCAGGAATGTAAAGAACTCGGTTTTGATATCATTGAAATTTCCACAGGATTTATTTCAATTCCAACCGATGATTGGTTGCGCGTAATTGAAGAGGTGCAAAAAGCCGGTCTAAAAGCCAAACCAGAAGTCGGAATTCAATTCGGTGCCGGTGGCGACAGTACAACTGCCGAGCTTCAGGCTGAAGGAATTCAGGATATTGATTATGCCATCAAACAAGCAAAACGTTTCTTGGATGCCGGAGCCTACATAATTATGATGGAATCTGAAGGTGTTACCGAAAATGCAAATCCTTGGCGTGTTGGGGTTCCAGCAAAATTCATCAACGAACTCGGTTTGGAAAACGTGATGTTTGAAGCCGCGGATCCGCAGGTTTTCAAATGGTACATTAAAAATTACGGTCCAGAAGTGAATCTATTTGTAGATCACAGTCAAATTGTTCAGTTGGAATGTATCCGACAAGGAATTTGGGGCACCAATGATGTTTGGGGAAGAATTGTAACCTACAAATAGAATTTTTCAGAATCAAAAAAACTCCTCTTGACTTATAATCTAGAGGAGTTTTGTTTTGAATCCGAATAGAATTACCTTTAAATCACAAAAAAAAATCGATCATGAAAACCGATAAAGAAATTTTTCCTCCCGCAACTCCAGAAATGTCGAAAAAACGTGCAAGTTTGGCACCAGAAACCACTGAAGCTTTCAGAAATTTTAGCAAAGCAGTTTTTAAAGAAGGTGCTTTGGATGAAAAGACAAAACAAATCATTGCCGTGGCCGTTGCGCACGTCACCCAATGCCCTTATTGCATTAAAGGACACACCAAAATCGCGTTGAGAAAAGGTGCAACCAACGAAGAATTGATGGAAGCCATTTGGGTTGCTTCGGAAATGCGTGCCGGAGCCGCTTATGCACACGCTGCACTTGCCCTTGACGAAATGGATTTTGAAGAATAGATGAAATTAGTTTCCAAAATCGCCATTGTTACTGGAGCTTCCCGCGGATTGGGCCTGGCAATTGCCAAAGCCTTGGTTTTAAAAAACGTAAAAGTTTACGGCATTTCCCGCAATCAAAAGGACTTATTGAACTTGAAAAAGCAGCTGGGTTCACTTTTTATTCCTGTGGAAATGAATATTACCGATCAGAAAAAGATTTCTGAATGGATAAAAGAAGAATTTTCTGAAGAAAACGCTCCGGATATTCTCATCAATAACGCTGGAACGGGTCAGTTTGCGAAAATTGATGAACTTTCAATGGAAAAATGGCATCAAATGATTCAGACGAATTTAAGCGCTGTTTTTTATCTGACTTCCGCAGTTACGCCTTTTATGAAATCAAAAAAAGGAAGTTGCCACATTATTAATATTGGTTCGATTCTGGGGAAGACTTCAGGATCGGAAAAATCGGCTTACAGTGCGACTAAATACGCCATTCAAGGATTTAGCGAGGCTTTGTTCAAGGAATTGCGCGGATTTGATATTAAAGTCAGTTGCATCAACCCAGGTTCGATTGAAACATCGTTTTTTGAAGAATCTGGTATTGAAGCCAATGAAAGAATGCTTAAACCCGATGATGTTGCGGCAACGATTGTGCATGTTCTAGAAACTCCCGACAATGTGTTGATTGATGAGTTGACATTGAGGCCTTTGAAACCATGAAAATTTCGTTGGACTGAAGAAAAGGAAAGACAATGGATTCAGAGAAAAGAGAGACTTTTATTCCGAATAAGTTCAAAGAATATTTCAGTTCTGAAAACGAATCAGATAAATATGTTTTTTCAAATTCAAGAAATGATTTTGCGATTTTCCCCATTGAACAATGGCTTCACCAGCTGAAACTACCCATTTATCCACATCGAAAAAGTGTTTCCAGTATTCTATTTTTACGTTCTGGCACTGCAAAAAAAAGCTGTGGATTGGATTCTTATGAAATGGAAAAAGACTCGGTTTTTATAGTTCCGCAGGGTTACTTGAACAGTACGCAAAATATTTCAGCCGATGCCTCTGGTTTTTATTGTCATTTTGACTTTTCAATTTTTCCGTTGATTCCAGTTAAGAAATTGAAAAAGAATTTCTCCTTTCTTTTTACTGATGAACATCCATTGATGCGCTTGAGCCCAATTTCATCGGAATTCCTCTCATTGATTTTCAACAGATTGATGATTGAATCTTCCAACAACAAAAAGGATTTGAATTTCGGTTTGATTAGCAGTTATTTGATTGCCGCTTTTCAAGAAATGAAATTGTTCATTCCCGAAAAACATTCCGAAGAATTTTCCCGTTACGCACAAATTACGAGCGACTTCAAAGAACTGTTATACAATGAAGTCAGGAAAACGAAATCTACTTCCGATTTTGCGGAAAAGTTAAACATTACGCCTAACCACCTCAACAAAAGTATAAAAACCGCAACTGGCCAAACAGCCAAGGAACTCATCCATGAAGCATTAATTTTAGAAGCAAAAAACCTGCTTTACGAATCGGATCTCCCCATAGGTGAAATTGCTTTTGAACTCGGTTTTAGTGATCAGGCTTATTTTTCGAGATTATTTAAACAACTCACTGGAACTTCTCCCCACGATTTTCGTAGAATGATTGAAAAATCCAAATAATGGATTCTTCTTTCTTCATATTGATTTAAGCATCTTCCCGAAATTTGTATTGTAAGAAAGAGCTTCAAAAAGCACAAATTCATCAGTTTTTGCTTCAGAAGCATTACAAACTTAAAAACAAAATAAAATGAACACGTACCTATTCACAATTGCAATGGCCGTTTTAATGGCATTCACCGGATCTAATATTAAGCAATTTTCAGAATCTAAAAATCCGATTAAAACGGAAATCGATCAGCCTATTAAAACGATTGTTATCAATTCCGATGATCAGATGAAATTTGATGTTACTCAAATTAAGGTAAAAGCCGGTGAAAAAATTAAATTAACGCTCAATCACAAGGGAAAATTGGGCAAGGAATACATGGGGCATAATTTTGTGCTTTTAGAAAAAGGAACGAACGTCACTACTTTTTCACAGGCTGCAATGCAAGCCAAAGCTACCGGATATATTCCTTCCAAAGGTGTAATTGCTCATACAAAATTGATTGGTGGCGGCGAATCGACCACAATTGAGTTCACCGCTCCCCAAAAAGGAACATACGATTTCATTTGTAGCTTCCCTGGACACTATGCGATGATGAAAGGTAAATTTATCGTAGAATAAACTTTTTTCTTTTTTGCGAGAAAGCTGCGGTTTTTATAAAGACTGCAGCTTTTTTATTTACTGAAAATTTGGTTGATTTAATCGGTTTTGCGATGGATGCTAAATGTTTCAAAATGTGATTCCCAGTTTCGGGTTCAATTTATTTTTTTAAAAACAAAAAAGCCTCTCCATTAAAAGAAAGGCTTTATCAATCACATAATTTCTCCTTGAATTATTTTCGGTAAACAGGAATTTTCAATCCCACGTATATATCGGCCGTTCTGCTGTCATCCATCAAATAATTGGAAAGCAATGATCCTGATCCTACTGTTAATGGTCCCAATCTAAAACCAGCTCCCATTGCAAAACCATCGTGCTGGCGCAAACTTAAGGGAAGGTAAAAACTGAACCATCGGGTTTCCAATCTTGGAGTTGCGGTCACTGTATTAATAATACGGTTTGCATATGGGTCATTTTTATCAACCAGTGAAAATGAACCATGAACACTCATATAAAGTCTTTTTCGGAATTTATAATCAACAAGAACATGCATGGCCGTTGGCAGGCTTATTTCAGTTTTCCCAATTTCTTCGGTACCGACATATTGTTCGTCTAAAGCGGTTTCAATGTCCTCGTCTTCAAAGCTGTTGGTACTCACCGTATTATCCACATTATAAGTAGTAGTGGTACTTTCGTCATAAGAAATACTTCCAATATCAGTTACTGAAACTCCCACCTTCAACTTGTAATTTCCATGTCCTATAGATATTGAATCGATATCATTGTTTGAACGATATTCATATGTTAAACCAAAATCTCCTCCAAACCCTGCGCTTAAATTTTTAAAATCGATATCGTCATTATCAAAGTCCTGACTTGTTCCGTAAGAAATT
>DASSWB010000107.1:0-14759 GCA_035705495.1 Salinimicrobium sp.
GATAAAATGAACGATGCATGCGCGAACAAACTTTTAAAACTTCTTGAGGAGCCACCAAACAAAACGGTTTTCATTCTTGTCGCCGAAGAGGAAGAGGCAATTTTGCAAACCATAAGATCCCGATGCCAAATGCTGCGTTTCTCTCCTTTAAGTGAGTCGGTCATCGCGGAGGCTCTGGAAGAAAAATTTGGATGCGAGAAAAATGAAGCTTTAAAAATTGCCGTACAAGCAAACGGAAATTTCAATAAGGCACTGAATTTATTCCGAAGAAATGAGGGGGACGAACAGTTTGAAAAATGGTTTATAGATTGGGTTCGTTCCGCTTTTAAAGCGAAGGGGAACAAGGCAGTCATCAACAACTTATTGCAGTGGAGCGAAGCAATTGCTTCAACCGGAAGGGAAACCCAAAAAAGTTTTCTTCTATTTTGCCAAGAGTTTTTCCGACAGGCATTATTGAAAAATTATAATGCCAATACGCTCGTTTTTTTCGAACCAAAAACTGAAGGTTTTAAATTGGAAAACTTTGCGCCTTTCATTCATGGAGACAATATAATGAGCATTAACAAGGAACTTGAAGATGCAATTTATCATATAGAAAGAAATGGTAATTCAAAAATTATCCTCACCGATTTGTCGATAAAACTAACCCGCTTACTACACCAAAAATCAGCATAAAATGGAAAATGTGTCTAATTATATCACAGAAATACTGATCTTGATTTTTTTAATCGTCACCTTTTTGCAATCTGGTCTAGATAAACTTTTTGACTGGAAAGGAAATACAGGATGGTTAAAGGATCATTTTGGAAAAACCTTTTTAAAGGACGCGGTTCCTTTAATGGTTGGGATTATTCTGATCACCGAAGTCTTAACCGGAATTTTGGGAATCATTGGAGTTCTTGAAATTATTTTCTACGGAACAACCGAGTGGGCGTTATGTGCAACTATTCTGGGCGCGCTGACGTTGATTATGCTTTTGTTCGGACAAAGAGTGGCGAAGGATTATGCGGGAGCGTTTACTTTGACGGGTTACTTTATCATCAATATTTTTGGTGTTTATCTTTTATCTTAAAAAACCAAAATTTTTTGAAAACAAAAAAGGCGCCATCGGCGCCTTTTAATTTTATAAAACTCAACCATTAAACATCATCATAATCCACTTTCACTACCGAGGTAGTTGGATGTGCTTGACAAGTTAAAATAAGTCCTTCTGCTATTTCTCCGTCTGTAAGGATTTGATTCTTTTTCATTTCAGCGGTTCCTTCAATAATTCGTGCTACACAACTGCTGCAAATTCCGCCTTGGCAAGAATAAGGAACATCCATTCCCTGTTCCAAAGCCGCGTCTAGAATCGACGAACTTTGGGGCATCACAAAGGTTTTTTCTTCGTCATCAACTGTTACGGTTACTGTTGTGTTTCCGTCCAAAGTGCTTTCCACACTTCCTTCATCCTGAGTTGAAAAAAGTTCGTATTTAATTTGTTCCTCTTGGACTCCGTTTTCATTAAGAACACTGGAAACTTGCTTTATCATTTCTTCTGGACCACATAAATAGAAGGTTTTGATTTTTTTATTTTCAAAAGCATTCTTGAGGATGTAATTTACGGTGCTATTGTCAATCCTGCCAAAATGAGCGTTTTCTTCTTGAGTTTGACTATAAACGAATTCAATAAACAGTCTTCCGGCATATTGTGATTGCAAATCCAAAAGTTCTTTGAAGAAAATTGTTTCTTGCGGCGTTTTATTTCCGTAAACCAAATAAAACCGACTGTTTTTTTCTTCCAGCAAAACTGTTTTTATAATTGAAAGAACGGGAGTAATACCACTTCCGGCGGCGAAGGCAGCGTAGTTATTTTCTTCGGAAAGTTCTGGTTCCAAAATGAATTTTCCTTCTGGTGGATGCACTTCCAGAACATCTCCCGCTTTCATTTTGTTATTCGCCAATCCAGAGAAAACACCGCCATTCACTTCTTTTATTGTAACTTTCAATTCGTCACTGTTTGGTGCTGAACAAATGGAATAAGCCCTTCTAACCTCTTTTCCCTGAATTAGAGATTTAATAGTGATATATTGACCTGCTTTAAAGGAGAATTCGTTTTTCAGTTCGGTAGGAACATCAAAAACCAAACTCACTGCCCTTTCCGTTTCCCTGATTATTTCTTTTATACTTAAAGTATGGAATTTACCCATGATAATTTTAAATTTGGTGCAAAAATACAAATATTGAAAAACATAATTTTGTAACGTGAGTCTAATTTTAAAGACTATTATGAAAATCCTAACATAAATATGTACAAGCATTTTATTTCGCTGCAATGGAAGGCTTTTTTTAGATCGGCCAGTCTCGGAAAAAGTATCGGTTTAAAAATTTTCATGGCTTTTATGGCCATATATTTCAGTATTGTTTTCCTCGCTCTAGGAATAGGGCTTTATCCTTTGTTACAGGAGTTATACCCAGATTCAACACCAATAATTGTCGCGAACAGTTTTGTGCTTGTGTGGTTGGCGGTCGAGCTTTTTTTTAGATTCATGCTTCAGACTTTGCCCATCATCAACATCAAACCACTTTTGGTGGCTCCTATTCGCAAAAAAAGCGTGGTCAATTACGTGCTGGTAAAATCCTTGTTTTCGTTTTATAATCTTTTGCCCATACTCGTTATTGTTCCATTTGCCATTTTCACTTATGTAAAAGAAGAATTTTCTCTCCTGTCCATTTCTGCTTGGGCTGTGGCAATGATCTGCTTCACATTGAGTATTAACTATGCCAATTTTTTACTGAAGAAAAGGTTCGCGGAAAAAATAAAGACGCTGATCCCTTTTTTGATCGTGGCCGTGATTTTAGGGGTTTTGGAATATTATGAAATTTTTGAGGTAAGCGGCTATTTTGGTCGTGGAATTGATTTCATTTTGCATAATCCGCTTCTCGTTTTTGTTCCAGTTTTGATTTTATTCGGATTGTTTAGGTGGAATCAAGTCAACCTTGAAAAGAAATTTTATTTGGATGCTTCTTTAAAACAAAAAACCGAAGCAGTAGATGACAAACAATTTACGTGGACTCGAAAGTTTGGCGATATCGCACCTTTTTTACAACAGGATTTAAAATTGATTTGGCGAAATAAAAGACCAAAAACCACAATTTACTTATCGTTGATGATCTTGGCTTACGGATTGATTTTTTATCCCGAAGAAAGTTATCAAGACATGCCTACAATTTTCGTTTTCGTCGGAATTTTCATGACGGGAATTTTCATGATCAATTTTGGGCAGTTTATCCCGGCTTGGGATGCTTCTTATTATCCCATGATCATGAGTCAAAATATACCAATCCGAAAGTATTTGGCTTCCAAGGCGGGATTGATTACGGTCAGTGTGGTTTTGATGACAATTTTGGCAACTCCTTACGTTTATTTTGGGTGGAATATCTTTTTCATGAACATTGCCTGTGCATTATATAATATAGGAGTTAATATTCCCGTATTACTTTATGCCGGTTCGTATAATAAAAAGCGAATAGATCTTGAAAAAAGTCCTTTTATGAATTATCAGGGCACGGGAGCAACGCAATGGCTGATTTCACTTCCGCTTATTCTTATTCCTTCGTTGTTATTTTACTTGCCCTATAAATTCATTTCCTATGAAGCTGGGGTTTTGTGCTTGGCTTTCTTGGGGGTAATGGGTATTTTTTTAAGAGGTTATTTGATGAAACTGATTACTGCCGCTTATAAAAAGAGAAAATATGACATGCTACAAGGATTTAAACAAGTAGCCGATTAATTTTTTAAACTGAAAAAACCATGATTACTGCAACCAATATTTCAAAAATATACAACGGAACAAAGGTTCTGGATATTGAACATTTAAAAATTGGAAAAGGCGAAAGCTTCGGTTTGGTTGGAAACAACGGCGCTGGAAAAACCACCTTTTTCAGTCTCTTATTAGATTTGATTCAGCCGTCCACCGGAACAATTTTCAGCAATGAAATCACGGTCAGTGAAAGTGAAGAATGGAAATTTTTCACATCCTCATTTATAGACGAAAGTTTTTTGATAGGTTATCTCACTCCCGAAGAATATTTTTATTTCATCGGGGAACTACGGAATAGAAACAAAGCCGATATAGATTCTTTTCTTGAAAAATTTGAAGATTTATTCAATGGGGAGATTATTGGCAAAAGGAAATACCTGAGGGATTTATCCAAAGGGAACCAGAAAAAAGTAGGAATCGTTGCCGCTCTTATTGGTGATCCCGAAGTAATTATTTTAGATGAACCATTTGCCAATCTTGATCCCACAACTCAAATCCGACTTAAAAAAATCATCAAGGATTTAACTGCGGATAAGAATGTAACTATTTTAATTTCCAGTCACGACCTTATCCATGTAACCGAAGTTTGTGAACGGATTGTAGTTCTAAACAAAGGGAAAATTGTAAACGATATTATCACTTCTGAAGCTACCTTAAAAGAATTGGAAAATTACTTTGCGGGAGAAGAAATTTTATAGCCTGTTGTAAATAATTCAGTAAAAATAGCCGTTTTTAGAAAAGAAATGTATTTTTACCCGACCCATAATAAAAGTGGGTGAAAAGAGTTATTTGTACCAAAGCGCATACATTTTGAACAAGTTTTATAGAAATCTCTTCTTGTTGTTGGTGGGATTGGCCATTTTTGGTTGTTCTACCAATAAGGATAGATTTATAAATAGAAGTTACCACGCAGTAACGGCTAAATATAATATTCTTTATAATGGAGATCTTGCCCTTGATATGGGTAAAGAAGAATTGAAAGCCGGTTATATCGATAATTATTGGGATATTTTGCCTGTTGAAAGAATGCAGGTTTCCGAAGAAATACTCTTGCCCGGACAATCAAAAAACCAAAATTTCCAGAGAGCCGAAGAAAAGGCAGCAAAAGCCATCCAAAAACACAGCATGTATATTGATGGCGTTGAGGTCAATCCGAAAATGGATGAGGCTTTTTTACTTTTGGGAAAAGCGCGGTATTATGATCAGCGTTTTATTCCTGCACTCGAAGCTTTTAATTACATCTTGCACAAGTATCCGACAGGGAATAACATCAACCACGCAAAAATTTGGAGGGAAAAAACAAATATTCGTTTAAATAACGACGAATTGGCGAAAAAGAACCTAAAGGAAATTTTAAGCCAAGACTCCTCTTTGGAAGAGCAGGATATTGCGGATGCTTCCGCAATGTTGTCGCAAGCATACATTAATCTGCAACAACTGGATAGTGCCATTGCTCCTATTAAAAATGCTGCTGCTTTAACAGAAAACAACGAGGAAAAAGGCAGATATTTCTTTATTGCCGGTCAACTTTATGACAGATTGGGGGAAATTGACAGTGCAAATATTGCCTTTGATAATGTAATTGCATTGAACAGAAAGGCGCCAAGGGAATACATGATCAATGCTTATTTGGAGAAAGCCCAAAATTTCGATTTTGAAAAAAGGGATGAATTGGCATTGCTCGAATTGCTGAAAGAATTAAGGGAAGACAGAGAAAACAGACCTTATCTTGACATCATCAACTATCAAACTGCAGAGGTGTACAGAAAACTCGATTCTACGGAAACAGCAGTGGAATTCTATAACAATTCGCTTAAAACAAAGTCTAGAAACGATTATTTGGTTGCGCAAAATTATGTCAATATCGGAAACATCAATTTTGACGCCCGTAATTATAGCTCGGCAAGTGCTTACTACGACAGTACACTTACAAAACTGGAACAGAATACCAGAGAATTCCGCAGTATTAGAAGAAAACGGGATAATTTGGCCGATGTGGTGCTTTACGAAGGAATCGCAACCCGAAATGACAGTATTTTGCGTCTTACAAAAATGACTGAAGATGAAAGATTGGCTTATTTTACCAATTACACAGATTCGTTAAGAAAGCAGGACGAATTTTTGAAGGAAAATGCTGAAAAGGAAAGTTTTGAGAATAATTTGATGGCCTCTAACAACAATTCCGCTACATCAACTTTTTACTTTTATAATACTGGAAGTTTGAATTATGGAAAACTCGAATTTCAAAGAATTTGGGGTTCTATTGAATTGGCTGATAACTGGAAAACAAATCCGCAGGAAATTTCCTCAGGAAAAAATGAAGCATCTACAACGGAAACGGAAGTTTCTGATGAATTGAATCCTAAATATCACCCAGGTAATTATATTGCCGCCATTCCGCAGAAACAATCTGAAATCGATAGTATTTTTGAAGAAAGGAATTTTGCGAACTATCAGCTGGGTATTATTTACAAAGAAAAGTTTCAAGAGTATGATTTGGCGATAAATAACTTTAAAACCTTGTTGGGAAACAATCCTGAGGAACGATTGATATTGCCATCCAAATACCATTTGTACAAGATTTATGTTGAAACGGAAAATATTTCCGAAGCAGAAGAAATTAAACGGGATATTTTATCAAACTATCCAGAATCCCGTTATGCCTCAATCATCCTGAATCCGAATAGCGTGTTGGCAGAAGAGAACAATCCGGCCGATTTATATGCAACGCTCTACCGTTCTTTTGAGAATGAAAAATTTCAACAAGTGATTGACAGCAGCGATTTATTCATCACGAGGTTTAACGGAGATGAAATAGTCCCCAAATTTGAGCTTTTAAAAGCGAATGCCATAGGAAGACTTAACGGCTACGAAGCTTATAAGGAAGCAATCAACTATGTGGCACTGAATTATCCGCAAAGTGAGGAAGGAAAAAAGGCGCAACTTATTTATTCAAAATCAATTCCCGCATTGGCCAATAAATCATTTATTAAAGATACCGAAGCTTCGGAATATAAGCTTATTTTTCCCTTTTCCATTTCAGAAAAAGAATCGATTGAAGAATTGACGGAAATATTGGAATTGGCATTTGTCGAATTTGGAGTTGAGGATTTGGAAGTGTCGGCAGATATTTACAATCCGCAACAAATTTTTGTTGTGGTGCATCATTTAGACAGCCGTTTAGGTGCGGAAGGTTTTGCGGAAATGCTTAAGGAGAGCGATTTTAAGGTGGAACGAACCTCCTATCCAATAGCAACCGAAAATTACAAGACGGTCCAAATTCATAAAAACTTTGATCAATATATAAATACACTTTAAAACACCCCCAAAGCATGTTTTCAGACAACAAAAACAAAATGAGTCCCGATAGCGTAAAAGAGCAGAACAGAATTTCCCAAGGAACAAAAATCACAGGCGATATTGTTTCCAAAGGCGGTTTACGGGTTGAAGGAATCATAGAAGGAAATATTACCACTCCAGGAAAAGTAGTTGTAGGTAAAGTCGGTCAAATTATTGGAACCTTGGAATGTGAAAATGCCGACTTTGAAGGAAGGTTTACTGGTAAATTACTCATTAGCGGAACATTGACTCTACGTTCTACGGCCGTCATTGAAGGAGAAGTGGAAGTAGGAAAATTGGTGGTTGAACAGGGTGCGAACTTTAATGCAACTTGTGTGATGAAGGCTGGTGTAAAATCTATAAACAATGAAAGAGGAGGAAGAAAAGAAGAAAAATCAGCATAGATATCTACAATTTATTAATGTTGCCTTTCAAATGGGCATCATTATCTCGGCAGGTGTTTTTATAGGAATATACCTTGATGAAATTCAGCCCAACAAATTTTCAGCTTTTACAATTTCATGCTCTTTACTAGGAGTTTTTATAGCACTTTATCTAGTAATCAAAAAAGTGCAGGATATGAGTAAAGACGATTAAACTACTTATGAAAACATCAATTTTTTCATTTTTAATAAAATTTATTCCCTTCAGTTTATTGTTGATGTTGGTGCAATTGGCAGTTGTGAGATTTGTGTTGAACGAGATTGAATTGTATTATTCTACCTACAGTATTTATACATTTCATATAATTTCGACGCTTCTCGTTTGTGTATTCTTGATTTTTGTACATCAAAATTTACAGGAAAAAACGGGTTTTGCATTCATGGGTTCCAGTTTGCTGAAAATGTTGGCTGCGGTATTATTTTTATTTCCGTTAATAAGTTCAAAAGCTCCTAATGCTTTTGAAAATATCATGCTCTTTTTTGTGCCTTATTTTCTTTTTTTAATTTTCGAAACCTTGTTTGCCGTAAGACTCCTGAATAGAAAATAAAGATTTGGTTTCCAGGGATTTCATAAAAATGAAAATCCTGTGAAAAAATTGCATTTCGAAGTTTCAAATATTAAAGAAAAGATTACCTTTGCACCCAATTTAAAAGGCCATTATTGACGGGTACTATGATAGCACAGAAATCTTTTAAGATTATAATGACATTAGCGCTAGCATTAATTCCTTTTTGGGGTTTTGCTCAAGCGGAAATGCCAAATCAACCAGAGGAAGAAGAATTTAATGCTACCGATATGATTATGCACCATATTGGTGATTCTCATGGATGGCATTTTTTTGGTTCGGGAGAGAATTCATACACACTTCCGCTTCCTGTAATTTTATATACCGATAATGGACTTGTAACATTTATGTCCAGCGAATTTCACCACGACACAGAAGGAAAGCATGTTGTTGAAAAAGACGGAATGAGATTCGTTAACTATCATGAAGATATTTATCAATTAGGACCTGATGCCGAAAGCATTGCTTTTGATGCAGAACACAATCCGATAAATGCGAGCAAGCCATGGGATTTTTCAATTACGAAAAATGTGGCAGCGATGTTCTTAACAGTAATTTTGATGATATTGTTCTTTTTCGGTCTTGCAGGACATCACAAAAAGAATGAAAAAGCTCCAAAAGGATTGAACAATATTCTGGAAGCTTTGGTGCTTTTTGTGCGAGACGATATTGCACGACCTCAAATTGGTGAGAAGAAGTACAGAAAATTTATGCCGTTCTTGCTAACCGTATTTTTCTTTATTTGGATTACCAATTTATTGGGCTTATTGCCTGGTGCGGCCAACGTAACAGGAAACATTGCAGTTACGGTTTCCTTAGGTTTATTTACATTGGTATTGATTGTAGTAAACGGAAACAAGGATTATTGGAAGCACACATTGTGGATGCCTGGCATTCCTACAGGAGTGAAGCCTATTTTGGCCATCGTTGAGATTCTTGGGATTTTTATCAAACCAATTGCATTGATGATACGTTTGTTTGCCAATATTACGGCAGGTCACATCATCATCTTAAGTTTGATTTCACTTATTTTTATTTTGGAACACGAAGGTGTGGCAGGTATTGCTGTTCCTTTTGCGTTATTCATAATGGTATTGGAACTGCTGGTAGCATTCCTTCAAGCGTTTATTTTTACAATGCTGTCGGCCCTATTTATAGGAATGGCGGTTGAGGAACATGAACATCATTAATTTAATTTAATTTTTTTACTATGGAGTTATTGTATGTAGGTCTTGCAGCTTTAGGAGCTGGATTAGCGGTTTTAGGAGCCGGAGTTGGAGTTGGTAAAATTGGTGGTTCTGCCATGGATGCTATCGCTCGTCAACCAGAAGCTTCTGGAAAAATTCAGACAGCTATGATTATTGCTGCTGCACTTGTAGAAGGTGTTGCCCTTTTTGGGGTTGTTGCCGCTTTACTAGGTGTGCTTAGGTAATTAATTTTAATCCCCACTTATAACGATTGGTTGTAAGTGGGATTAAATTGATGTTATTAACGATTTTTAATTAAGGATTATGGAATTAATAAAGCCGGAATTTGGTTTATTTTTTTGGCAGAGTATAGTTTTTATAGTACTCATTTATTTAATGGCAAAATTTGCTTGGAAACCCATTCTTGGCGGTGTTCAAAAAAGGGAAGAAAGTATTAATGATGCATTGGCTTCAGCTGAAGCGGCCAAAAAGGAAATGCAAAACTTGCAGGCCGATAATGAAAAATTGCTTCAAGAAGCGCGTTTGGAACGTGAAAACATATTGAAGGAAGCAAGGGATATTAAAAATAAAATTATTGCTGAAGCAAGCGACGAGGCCCAACAGAAAGCAGATGCTATTGTAGCGAAAGCACAAGAAAGTATTGAAAACCAAAAAAATGCTGCAATGGCCGATGTTAAAAATCAAGTTGCGAACCTTTCAGTTATGATTGCTGAAAAAATGATTAGAAAGGAACTTTCAAATGAAACTGAGCAATTGGAACTGGTTGAAGGTGTATTAAAAGAAGTTAGCTTAAACTAAGAAAATGGCGGGAACAAGAGCTGCACAAAGATATGCAAAGGCAATTTTGGGAATGGCAGAAGATCAAAATCTGACCGAGAAGGTCAATGATGATATGAAGCTTGTTTCCAATACAATTGAAGCCAACAATAATTTGAGGGTGATTTTAAAAAGTCCGGTGGTAAAATCGGATTTGAAGAAAAATGCTTTGCACCAAATTTTTAAAGATTCAAGTGCAATTACATTGGGCGCTTTTAACCTTCTTTTGGAAAATAAAAGAATCGCGATTTTAAAAGAAGTCGCAGATAAATATATATTTCTTTACAATCAAAAAATCAATCGAAGTGTGGCCTTTGTAACTACCGCGGTTGCTTTAACTCCGGGCTTGGAAGCAATGGTTAGGAGCAAGGTAAAGGAAATAACAGGAAATGAAGTAACCTTAAAAAACATTATCGATAAAGATATTGTCGGAGGTTTCATTTTACGTGTCGGCGATTTGCAGTACGACGCAAGTATTAAAAATAAATTGAACGATTTAAAAAGAGAATTTACAAACAATACATACATCTCTAAACTTTAATTAGGGATGAATGTATTCTCATACCATTTAATCTAAAAATTATGGCAGAAGTAAACCCTGCTGAAGTATCAGCAATCTTAAAACAACAACTTCAAGGCTTTGACACCGAAGGTTCTTTGGACGAAGTGGGTACCGTACTGACTGTAGGTGATGGTATTGCCAGCGTCTACGGATTGGCAAACGCACAATACGGAGAATTGGTAGCATTCGATGGCGGACTCGAAGGAATTGTATTGAATTTGGAAGAAGACAACGTAGGTGTGGTAATTCTTGGTTCGTACAGACAGGTGAAGGAAGGATCAACCGTAAAAAGAACACAACGAATCGCTTCTATCAACGTGGGTGAAGGAATTGTAGGTCGTGTAGTTGATACTTTGGGAGCTCCCATAGATGGAAAAGGTCCTATTGAAGGCGAAACTTTCGAAATGCCACTTGAACGTAAAGCGCCAGGGGTTATCTATCGTCAGCCGGTTACCGAACCACTTCAAACTGGTATCAAATCTATTGATGCAATGGTTCCGGTAGGAAGAGGACAAAGGGAATTGGTAATTGGTGACCGTCAAACAGGTAAAACTACTGTTTGTATTGACACTATTCTAAACCAAAAAGAATTCTACGATGCAGGTGAGCCTGTATATTGTATATATGTTGCAATTGGTCAAAAAGCTTCAACTGTTGCCGGAATCGCGAAATTATTGGAAGATAAAGGCGCTTTGGCCTATACAACAATCGTAGCTGCAAATGCATCTGATCCTGCTCCAATGCAGGTTTATGCTCCATTTGCTGGTGCTGCAATTGGTGAATATTTCAGGGATACGGGTCGTCCTGCTTTGATTGTTTATGATGATTTATCCAAACAAGCAGTTGCATACCGTGAGGTTTCTTTGTTATTGCGTCGCCCACCGGGACGTGAAGCATATCCTGGGGACGTTTTCTTCTTGCATTCAAGATTATTGGAACGTGCGGCAAAAGTAATTGCCGATGATGAAATTGCAAGTAGCATGAATGATCTTCCAGATTCTTTAAAAGGAAAAGTAAAAGGAGGAGGATCTCTTACCGCTTTACCACTTATTGAAACTCAGGCTGGTGACGTATCAGCTTATATCCCAACAAACGTAATTTCGATTACCGATGGGCAGATATTCTTGACTTCCGATTTGTTCAACTCTGGTGTTCGTCCAGCAATTAACGTAGGTATTTCGGTATCACGTGTTGGTGGTAACGCACAGATTAAATCCATGAAAAAAGTTGCAGGTACATTAAAACTGGATCAAGCACAATTCCGTGAATTGGAAGCGTTTGCAAAATTTGGTTCTGATTTGGATGCCTCTACCATGAATGTTATTGAAAAAGGTAGAAGGAATGTTGAGATCTTGAAACAAGCTCAAAATGATCCTTATCCTGTAGAAGATCAAATCGCGATTATTTTTGCAGGTTCAAAAAATCTTTTGAGAGATGTTCCTGTAGAAAAAGTAAAGGAATTTGAAAAGGATTACTTGGAGTATCTTGATGTGAAACATAGAGATGTTTTAGATACATTAAAAGCAGGTAAATTAACGGATGAAGTTACCGATACTTTAACCAAAGTAGCGAAAGAACTTTCATCGAAATATAAAAGCAATTAAGAATTAGGAATTCTGAATTCAGAATATGGCCTACCGCGAAAGAGGAAATGTTATAGTAGATAAAAGTTTTTATTTCAGCTGTGATATCCTCCTCTTTTGTAGGGAGCTTAGAAAAATAAATGAATTCGAAATTTCCAGTCAATTATTAAGGAGCGGTACAAGTATTGGCGCTAATATTAGAGAATCACAAAGAGGAGTTAGCACCAAGGATTTTAGAAATAAACTTGGAATCTCCTTAAAAGAAGCAGAAGAAACCTTATACTGGTTGGAACTAATTGAAGCAACAACAAGAGAAGTTCCTAATGATCTGACTTCTAAATGTGAAAAATTAATAAAGCTATTAGTTTCAATTATCAAGAATTCATAATTATGAATTCTGAATTTATAATTATTTAAATGGCAAATTTAAAAGAATTACGTAGCAGGATTATCTCGGTTTCTTCAACCATGCAGATTACCAGTGCCATGAAAATGGTTTCTGCTGCAAAACTGAGCAGGGCGCAGGATGCTATTACGGCTCTTAAACCTTATTCTGATAAACTGACTGAACTTTTGGTGAATCTTAGTGCTTCTTTAGATGAAGAGTCAGGAAGTAAATTTGCGGAACAAAGGGCGGTGAACAATGTTCTTGTTGTGCCTATTTCATCAAACCGTGGTTTGGCCGGAGCTTTCAATACCAATATTGTAAAGGCTGTCAAGAAATTGAAAGCTGGGGAATTTGCAGGTAAGAAGGTTGAAATTTTTTCTCTTGGGAAAAAAGCCAATGATGTACTTCAAAAAGATACAGCTGTTCATGAGACCAATAACGGTATTTTTGATGATCTTAGTTTTGAAAATACAGCAGCGATTGCAGAACAATTAATGGAACTTTTTGTTTCTGGAAAATACGATAAGATTGTTATTGTTTACAATAGCTTCAGAAATGCGGCAACACAAATTGTAACAACCGAACAATTTTTACCCATTTCTCCTTTGGAAGAAAATGAAGGAACCGAAAATACAGCGAACTCTGATTACATATTTGAACCTTCAAAAAAGGAGATTGTTGATCAATTGATTCCAAAGTCTTTGAAAATGCAGTTGTACAAAGCATTAAGGGATTCATTTGCATCAGAACACGGTGCGCGTATGACCGCAATGCACAAAGCAACAGACAATGCGACGGAATTAAGAGATGCTCTTAAATTATCATACAACAAAGCCCGTCAAGCCTCTATTACCAATGAGATATTGGAAATTGTTGGAGGAGCGGAAGCTTTGAACAATTAGGCGCAGCGTGAGCGGAGCCAAATTTTCCAATGAGCTGAGGCTTTGAACAATTAAAGAAGTCAACATTTTTTAAAATGTAAAAAAACCTCGAAATCTTAATTTTGAGGTTTTTTTGTTTCTCATCCTACACTCTGATTGTCAGTTCGAGCGGAATATTGAATCTTCTAAGTTTGCGTGAGGGATAGCAGTGGAAAGCCCACAGCGAGGAACGAGCGCGGACTTGTAGCGGATAGCCCGACCGAAGGGCACGCCCAAATGAAAAACGCTATTCAATTGATGCTACTGTGAAAAAGCCGGGAGTTTTAAGCCGATGGATATAGCTTCGCTTTTTCCCATTTTGGGGTCGCCTATTTATTAAAATTCACTAATTTCGCAGATTCATTGAAAGTACGAGAAAATGAACGCAAAGTTCCCTGAATATAAAGGACTTGACTTACCAAATATAGCTTCAGAAATTTTGGATTTTTGGAAGGAGGAGGATATTTTCAAAAAAAGTATTTCCACCCGTGAGGGAATGGAACCTTTTATCTTTTTTGAAGGTCCGCCGTCTGCAAATGGATTACCGGGAATTCACCACGTGATGGCCAGATCCATTAAAGATATCTTTTGTCGGTATAAAACACAGAAGGGATTTTTGGTGAATAGAAAAGCGGGTTGGGACACACACGGACTCCCAATTGAATTGGGTGTTGAAAAGGAACTCGGAATTACGAAGGAAGACATTGGAACAAAAATCAGTGTCGAAGAATACAATGAAGCTTGTAAAAGTGCAGTAATGCGCTACACCGATGTATGGAATGATCTCACGGAAAAGATGGGTTACTGGGTGGATATGGAAGATCCGTACATCACGTATAAACCCAAATACATGGAAAGCGTTTGGTGGCTGCTTTCTCAAATTTATAAAAAGGGATTAATCTACAAAGGCTATACAATTCAGCCGTATTCTCCAAAAGCAGGAACAGGTTTAAGTTCACACGAATTGAATCAGCCCGGCACCTATCAAGACGTTACGGATACGACAGTGACTGCAATGTTTCGCATCTTGGACTCCTCCCCTTTTGGGGGAGGTCGGGAGGGGGCTTGGGGATCTTCTTTCTTCCTCGCATGGACTACCACACCATGGACTTTACCATCAAACACCGCGCT
>DASSWB010000108.1:0-20914 GCA_035705495.1 Salinimicrobium sp.
TTATCCTTCGTGGAAAATTTCCACCGTTTTTTTCTAAAATAGTTTCTACTTCGGGTAACAAGGGAATCGATATCTTTTTGTCCGTTTTTTTTTGTGTAATGTCAATAAACCTCCGAGCCATGGATTTCCTGATCATGGAAGTTTTAAATCTCATAAAATCACTTACTCGCTGACCAGTAAAACATGAAATCAATAACCAATCCCGTGCGTTTTCTAAATGATCTGGCAAACCAGTTAATTGGTTTACATTTTCTAGTTCTTCAAATGATAGGTAAACCTTTGGGATATTTTCTTCCCTAAATGTTACCTGTAGCTTGGAAAGTTCACTACTTGTTTCAACGCCCTTCCGTTCGGCGTGCATACAAATCATTTTTATATAAGTTAGATTTTTTTTGATAGTTGCATTAGCATAACTCTCTTTTTTACAATAATTCACCCAATCTCGAATGAATTCATCATTAACTTCATTTATTCGAAATTGTTTATTTACCGCATTCTGAAAACGTTCCACGCGGTGTTTGACTTCATTCCATTTTTGCCACGAGCGTGGTTTTTCCTTTATTTCATGTGCCCTTAATTCCATGTAGTAGTTCCAGTATTCGATTAAGTCATTTGGAATTAATTTTTTTTTCTTTGGATTATAATACTCATAAACGGACTGTTTCAGCCAATTATCTTTTATATCTAGTGAGGGAGGTAATTTGTCTTCTAGATATTTCTGAAGGCATATAAGATGTTCATTTATTGTATTACGTTCACTTATTTTGTCGGCATCTCGAAAACGATCCCCTTTTTCCTTTATTTCCTGCCAAAAATCCTTGGAGACTTTTAAATTTATCCTTACTTGCTGGAATTTACGTTTTTGATTAATTGAATATGATAATCTAGCTTCTATTTTTGCGACAGGTTTGCTGGAACGGTAAGAGAAATTTATTGTGGCCATTATTTGTAAATTATATACTGATACAAACGTACAGAATTTGTATCATTTCTGTATCAATAAAACGAATAAAGGTGAAAGTTTTCGAATCTACTAAAATGAATAGATCTTCTAAAACTCAATGAAATAAAGGCTTTAGGTAGTATGAATGCTTGATCCTGTTTTTTGCTGTTCGATATATTCTCGTACTGCCACCCCGACAGAGTAAAGCCTTGCACTTGTGCAGGGCTTTTTTTGTTTGAACAAGCTCAAGCGATAGCTTGAAAGCGCAGGGCAAACAAAAAAAGACTTCAAGCGATAGCTTGCAGGGCTAAAGTCTGTCACTTCCCCATTTCAGGATCACCGACCGAAGGGAGGTAATCCTGTTTCAGAAATTTACTTGAAAGCACAGGGCAAACAAAAAAAGCCTTCAAGCGATAGCTTGCAGGGCTAAAGTCTGTCACTTCCCCAAAATCAAATTCCAAATCCCAAAAAGGCTTCATTTAACACAAACTTCACTTTTCCAGATTCTTAAATTCCTATTTTTAGTATTCTGAAAATTTTTTGTGACCGCATCAAGTCAATACAAACAGCAAATGCAGGATTTAAAATGCTGCATACTCATACCTACTTTTAATAATGAAAAAACGCTGTCGACGGTTATTGAGGATGTTTTGAATTTCACATCAAATGTTATTGTCATCAACGATGGTTCTACCGATAGCACTCATAATATTCTACAGAGATTCAACTTCTTGGAGCTCATTGAATTCCCAAAGAACAGGGGAAAAGGAGCTGCATTACGTGAGGGTTTTAAAACTTCGGAAAGATTAGGTTTTGAATATGCTATTGCCATCGATTCAGACGGACAATTGTTTGCAAGTGATATCCCGAGTTTTCTTGAATTTTTATGTAATAAAAAAACGAAACGGCCAATTCTGTTGATCGGCGGTCGATCCATGAATCAACCCAGCATTCCGGGGAAAAGTAAAATAGGCAATAAATTCTCCTCACTTTCCTTTTGGTTACAGACTGGCGTGAGATTGAAAGATACGCAATGTGGTTTCCGTTTGTATCCTTTGAAATTGGTGAACCATCTTGATTTAAAGTCGACTGGATATGATCTGGAAATCGAAGTCATCGTAAAAGCAGCTTGGGCAGGAGCGAAAATAGAAAATGTTCCCGTGAAGGTTTTATACGATAAGAAAGAAAGAGTTTCCCATTTTAAACCATGGGCGGATACTTTTCGTATTATCAATCTCAATTTTAAGTTGGCTGCGGAAAGATTAAAATCAAAATTCTAACTCCAAAAATTATTCGATACAGTGTAAGTTATCAATAAAATAATTTCGCGGTTGATTTTGATCGGAAATGGAGGATATTACAAAACTTTCATTGTCACTGGTGGTTCGAAATCCAATCAGGTTAATCTTACTTCCTTGTAAATTTTTAATATCATCAGGAGCCAGATAAAAAAGACTGCCCACGGTTTGATTATTCTGAAACTTATCTTCAGTTTCTTCGGAATAGCTACAAGTTTCAGGCCCGGCTTTTAGTAATGAAACAATCGTTCCGTTCACTAACTGAAAAGATAATCTTGCCCCTTGATTGATGCAGATCGCCGGCAAAAACGACTTGGAGTTCTTGGAATATTTAAAAATCAGAAAAGGAACTCCATTTTCTTGATAAAGGGAAAAATATATTTTCTTGGTTTCCAGGGGAGTGGAATTGTCGTAAATTTTGAATTCCGGGGTCGATTTTGTGATATCGTCATTCAAGACGTATTCACAATCTTGAGCCCACAAACCAACAGAAACAAAAAGAAAAATAAGGGGAACAATAATTTTCATGAGTTTTATAATTTTCGGCAAATTAGCACAATTTTCTTTTCTTTTTCGATCGTAGTAAAAAACATATAAGTTTCTCCGCCTTCAGCGATTTTAAATCTTTTTCGAATCTCTGCTACAGACAACGGAAAATTTCGGGTTGTAATATTTGCTGTTGAAATATTCAGTTCTTTTTTTAATTTTTTACCGTTGAAATCCAGGATTTTTTCAATTTTAAAAGATCGTCCGGGAAAGTTTTCTATTGGAGACCCAGATGTGAACAAATGTGTGTTGACCTGCAATTTTTTAAGATTGAAAAAGCTTCCTAAGCTACTAAACATTCCACTTTTCATAATCGCGGGATTCGGTTCAAATAAATAGGTGAGTGGTGAACTGAAAGAAATCTGTGCATTTTCATTCTCTTCAAAACTGGATTCAAAAACCTGGTTTTCGTTGTTTTTGAAGTTAATAGTCTTCAGTTTTATTGCTTCGGAAGGAACTTTTTCCAAAACCCAAAGTAATTCCTTGACATCATTGTTTACTGCGACGATATGTATTTCTGAAATGTTTTTTAATTCTGAAATTCCCGCGGAAATATCCAAAAGTGGTGATGTTTTCAGTAGAATTTGATCTGTTTTTTGAAATAGAAAATCTAAATTTTCAGGAACGTTTGGAATACAATCCGACAGCAAAAAAACGCGTCCGCCAGCATCATCACGTCGTGACGGATCAATAAAAATCCAATCGAAATGAACATCGGTTGCTTTCAAATGAGCAATTGCATCTTTGTTGATCGTTTGGATGTTTTCAGAAGTCAAAACTTTGAAATTATGCCGCGCCAATTCAGATAATTCCGTATTGATTTCAAAATAAACAACTCGCTCTGTTTTTTTTGAAAAGAAAAAAGTATCAATTCCGAAGCCACCTGTTAAATCGGCCAATGATTTGCCAGAAATCAGGCTGGCTTTGTATTCTGCGGTAATTTCCGAAGAAGTTTGCTCTAAATTTAGGGTTGGCGGATATAGAATTTGATTATTCTTAAACCAAGTCGGAAGTTTTCGCTCTGCTTTTCGCTTTCCAAAAATTTGGGTGGCCAGTTCTTGAACCGAAACCGCTTTAAACGGACTTCCTTTCAAAACGATTTCGCTCGTAGGAATTTTATAATTTTCAGAAATAAACTGCTGTATCTCCGGATTTAAAAGATGCTCGTTCAAAGTAGAAATCTTGATTTTTTAATTTTATAAATTTCGCGTGAGCCTTCTTACAATCTTATATTCGTTAAAAGATTCTTTGGCAATCACTTTCAATGCCGTGTAAATTGGTACTGCGACTACCATTCCAATGATTCCGAAGAGCAAACCGGCAATTAGGATGATCAGAAATATTTCCAATGGATGCGAACGCACACTTGCACCAAAAATAAGTGGTTGGGAAAAGAAATTATCGATGAATTGAGCTACACAATATCCGCCCATCACGTAAAGAAGTTTTGGCAAGATCACCACGTTAAAGTCGGCTCCCAAATTGCTGGAAATCACAAAGAGCGCCATTAAAAATCCAGCGACCAACGGACCTAAATAAGGTACCAAATTAAGAAAGGCACAAATAAAAGCGATTGCCACTGGATTATCAACTTTAAAGATGCTGAGCAAAATAGTGTATAGAATAAAAAGCACCGTCACCTGAAAAGTAAGTCCGATGAAATAGCGGGAAAGTAAAATTTTGATTTTATTGAAAACCCTCTGAAATTTTTCTTCTTCCCCTTTATTGGCAAAAACGAGAATACTGTTTATCATTAATTTGGTATCCTTTAATAGAAAAAAGGAAATAAACAAAATGGAAAAAATAGCTATTAACCCAGAACCTATATAACCAAAAATCCCGTTTAGATAGAGCGGAATAGACGTGATATCGAATTCCTTAACGTATTTTGTGTTTTTGATGCCTTCAACAAAATTGATTTTTTCCGTTCCCAGATATGTTGCAATTTCTTGGTTCAGCATGTTCAAATCGTTCTCAAAAGCATTAATATCAATTTCAGCGATATTTTGTGTCTGTTGAATAACAATTGGAACAAACATAGCCACCAAACCTATAAAAAAAGCAATTACCATCAAAAGAACCACTACAACTGCCAAACGGTTTGGAAACCTTAATGTGGTGCGCAAAAAGATAACAACCGGCCTTCCAATCAATGAAATAATGGCGGCAATCACCACATAAGTAATTACGGATTGAATGGCATACAAAAAGTATAAAAAGAGAAAAACGGCAGCAAGAATGCCGAGCGCCCTAAGAATTCCGTACGAAATGGTTTTTGCTTTCACAGCGTAAATATATATATTTTATTTCCCGTCTATGGAGAAACAGATTTTGTGATCTCGAACAGGGCGATTCCTGTTGCTTGGGCAACGTTCATACTGCTATTGATACCAAACATATTGATATGGACTTTTTGATCTGACCATTCCAGTAAATCCTTATCGATTCCAAAATTTTCATTGCCAACAATGAGTACCATTTTTTTTGTTTTTGAAAAATCGACGTTTTCAATTGCGATACTGTCGTTGGTAATTTCTAAAGCAAAAGTTGCGATTTCTTTTGAATCAGAAAAAGTATTTATAGCTTCTTTAGCATTTTCAAATATCTCAAAATCTACTTTTTCAATAGTGGAACGCGCAGTTTTTAGGGTCCGCGGACTGTTTAAAAGAATATTTTTTCCGCAGATGATAATTTTTTGAATATTAAAAGCATCGGCCAATCTGAAAATACTTCCAATGTTTGCGGGACTTGTAACATTGTCGAGCAATAAGATAATTGGAAATTTTTCCGACTTTGAAAAATGATCGTTATGTATCAATTGATTGCTCAATTTGAAAAAACATATTTAATGATATTCGCACCCATTTTTAATGCTTTTAACCGAACTTCGGGAGGATCATTATGAACTTCGGGATCTTCCCAACCATCTCCCAAGTCACTTTCCAACGTGTATAACAAAATTAATCTTCCATTTTCGAAAAAGCCAAACGCTTGTGGTGATTTTGCATCGTGTTCATGAATTTTTGGCAATCCGTTAGAGAAAGGAAACGCACTGGAAAAAATTGGATGGGATGCTGGCAATTCTTGAAGTTTTTTCTCTGGAAACAGCTTTTCAAATTCTTTATGGATAAATTCGTTCATTCCATAATTGTCATCTATGTGCAAGAATCCTCCACTTAAAAGATAATTTCTCAAGTTTTCTATTTCCTCTTCGTTGAAAATTACGTTTCCGTGACCCGTCATGTGAATAAACGGGTATTCAAAAATATCGATACTTCCAGGTGTAACGGTTTCCGGTTTTTCTGAAATCGCCGTGCCAATATTCTCATTACAAAAAGCGATCAAGTTGGGCAAAGATGTAGGATTTGAGTACCAATCACCTCCGCCAGAGTATTTGAGGACCGCTATTTCCTGCGAAAGCAAGTTTGGTACCGAAAAAAACAGAAAGATCAACAAAAGCAACTTTCTCATCACAGATAATAATTTTGGGTGAAGTTAATCAAATGGAGTTTCATTAAAAAGTGCCACGGTATGGCAAGCGACAATTGCGGCGGTTTCTGTCCGTAACCTGCTATTTCCCAAACTAACGGGCGAAAAATTGGATTTTAATGCGGATTCTATTTCTTCTTTTGAAAAATCCCCTTCGGGACCGATTAAAATTGTGACTTTTTCCTTCGGTTTCAAGTTTTTTTGTAGTGGATTTCTCTCTTTATCCGCTTCACAATGTGCAATGAATTTTAAACCTTCATTTTTTAATTTCAGAAAATCCTTCAAATTTATCGCTTCGTTTAACTTAGGAAGCGTGTAATGTAATGATTGCTTCATCGCACTCAAAAGAACCCTTTCAAAACGTTCGGGTTTTATCTGTTTACGTTCGCTGTGGTCACAAATAACAGGTGTGATTTCATCTATACCAATTTCAGTAGCTTTTTCCAAAAACCATTCGTACCGATCGTTCATTTTTGTAGGTGCCACGGCCAGATGCAAATAGTAGTTTTTTGTTTGTTCTTTTTCTGTTTTAGAAACTGAGGCAATACAGGAATTTGACGAAGCTGCTGTTATTTTGGTATGAAAAAGAAGTCCATTCCCATTTGTGACCATTATTTCATCTCCTTCGGTTTTTCTAAGCACCTTCACAATATGCCGACTTTCTTCTTTTGGAAAAATCACTTCTTGATCGGCTGACTGTAAATCTGGATGATAAAATAATTGCATATTACATTTTTATCCGAGCTTTAGCGGTGATGGACAAATCGGCAAAATCGCCTTTTAAATATTTATGGTAGCCCGCAATTCCAATCATTGCGGCATTATCTGTGGTATATTGAAATTTTGGAATAAAGACCTCCCAACCTTTTGTTTTTTCAGCTTCTTTTAAAGCATTTCGAATTCCGCTGTTTGCAGAAACACCACCGCCAATTGCAATCCGTTTGATTCCTGTTTGCTTTACCGCTTCTTTGAGTTTTTCCATTAAAATACCGATAATAGTGTATTGAATGGAGGCGCAAATATCCACCAAATTTTCTTTTATAAAATCGGGGTTATTTTTTGTTTCCTTCTGAATAAAATAAAGAATTGCAGTTTTCAATCCGCTGAAACTGAAGTTCAATCCGTCAACTTTCGGTTTGGTGAACTTGAATGCCTTCGGATTTCCTTGTTGTGCATATTTATCGATTAAATGACCTGCAGGATATGGCAATCCCAGAATTTTTCCACTTTTGTCATAAGCTTCACCAACAGCATCATCCAAGGTTTCTCCAATGACTTCCATTTCAAAATAATTGGTAACTTTTACAATTTGTGTATGTCCGCCACTAATTGTCATTGCCAAAAATGGAAACTCCGGTTTTTTTGTGTTTTCTTCGTCTATAAAATGAGCCAAAATGTGCGCTTGCATGTGGTTGACATCAATCAATGGAACGCCCAAACCCAAGGCCATTGATTTTGCAAAGGAAGTTCCAACCAATAAAGAACCCATTAATCCAGGTCCGCGTGTAAAAGCGATTGCGGATATCTCTTTTTTGTCGATATTTGCTTGGGAAATTGCTTCATGAATCACGGGAACAATATTTTGTTGATGTGCCCTGGATGCAAGTTCGGGAACAACACCGCCGTATTTTTCATGGATTTCTTGTGTCGCTACAATGTTGGATAATATTTTATCGTTACATAAAACAGCGGCAGCGGTATCATCGCAAGAAGATTCTATGGCAAGGATGTAAGTGTTTTGTGAAGCCATTAAATTTATTGGGCAGGATAATTGTTAAAGTTTGTTGCAAAGTTAAAACATAAAAGCATATCAAAAAATTTCTCAAAATATTAAGTCGGGTACTCTTAGTGCTGATATTGCTTTTTATTACCCTTCTTATCATTTTTGCCATTCCCTGCGTTCAAACAGCGGCCGGCAGAAAACTCACCACTACTTTAAATAAGGATTACGACGTTAATGTTTCCGTCGAGAAAATTAAAATCTCCTATTGGGGAGAAATACAGCTTCAAGAAATTTTGGCCCTTGATCATCACAATGATACACTTATTCATGCTTCTGAAATAAATACTTCGCTATTGAGCTTGACACTGCTTATAGAAAACACACCTAATTTTGGAAGTACTTCAGCACAAGATTTAAAACTTTATATGAAACGTTATAAAGGTGAAGAATCTGATAACCTGAATATTTTTATCGAAAAATTCAGCACTACGCCCACGGGACAACCAAGTAATTTCAAAATGTACATGGATAATGTGACTGTAGAAAACGGAAAGTTTCACTATACAGATGAAAACCTGGAAAATCCGCGTGTAATTTATTTGGATGATCTTTATATAAATGGTGACAATTTGGCTATTGAAGGACCAGAAGTTTCGGTTGATGTTCAGCATTTAAGGACCAAGGAAAGCCGCGGACTTATTATTGAAGATATGCAGACCAAATATTTTTATTCCCCAACGGGAATGAAAGCCGAGGAATTGGTGATACGCACGCCAAATTCTTATATCAATGGAACTGTTATTTTGGATTATGAAAAAGGTGGTTTGGCCGATTTTGTTGAAAAAGTAGAAATTGTTGCCGATTTCGATGAAGCTTTGATTGCCACTTCGGATATTCATTTGTTTTACGACGGAATTGCAGATGACGAGTTTATCCAGATGTCAACCACGATAAAAGGGAAGTTGAACGATTTCAGTTTAATCGATGCTGAATTAACGGGAATGGACCGGACACGTTTGGTGGGCAATATTGATTTAGAAGGAATCTTTTCTGAAAATCAAAAAAACTTTCAAGTTACCGGTCAACTGGATAACCTGGAAACCAATTATTACGATCTTGTCAATTTGCTCCCCGAGGTTTTGGGTGATTTGTTGCCTATTCAATTAAGGGATTTTGGAAATGTAAAAATTGTTGGAGATGTTATTGCTACCAACACCGCAATCGATGCTGATGTAGCGGTTTCTTCGCATCTTGGCTCTGGTGAAGCTGACGTTGTTTTGACCAATTTAAATAATGCTGAATTTGCCAATTATAGAGGAAATATTCGTGTAAACGACTTTAACTTGGGTAAATTGGTTGGAAACGAAGACTTGGGGAAAGTCAGTTTCAATTTAAATGTTGACGGAAGCGGATTCAGTCAGAACTCACTGAACACGAAGTTGAACGGAAAGATTTCAAACCTTCGGTTTAATAATTACACATACAAAAACATAGAAATTTCCGGAATCTTAAAAAATCCGCTTTTCAATGGTCAATTTGTTTCGCGCGATCCAAACCTACAAGTGAAATTTGATGGTTTGGTAGATGTTTCCAAAAAAATAAATGTTTATGATTTTGAAGCATCCATTGCGTATGCGGATTTGAGGGCATTAAATTTCGTGAAGAAGGACAGCATTGCCATTTTCAAAGGAGACATTGCCATGAATATGCTTGGGACCAATATCGACGATGCTTTTGGAACAATTTCTCTTGTCAACACCTCTTATCAGAAAAATCAGGAATTATATTCATTTTCTGATTTAGAAATAATTTCAAGTTTTGATGGTGAAGTGCGTACGATTGCCGTGAATTCCCCTGACGTTGTCAATGGCGAAGTGGAAGGGGTTTTCAAAATCGCTGAGGTAGGAGCGCTGTTTGAAAATGCAATAGGTTCTTTATATACCAATTATCGTCCAAATACGCTGACCACGAATCAGTGGTTGGAATTTGATTTTGATATTTACAATAAAATAGTTGAAGTATTTATTCCCGACGTGCAACTGGAACCAACAACTTCGATCAGGGGAAGGGTAGAATCTGATGAATCTGAATTTCAGCTGAATTTTAGATCCCCAAAAATTGAAGCATTTGAAAATGTACTTCAACAAGTAAATATTCAAGTTGATAATACCAACCCGCTGTTTAATACCTATGTGGAAATTGATAGCGTTTCCACAGGAATTTATAATTTTTCTGAATTCAATCTTATCAATGTAACGCTAAACGATACCTTGTTTATACGTTCCGAATTACGCGGCGGCCCTAAGAATGATGATATTTACAATTTGAACCTATATCATACAATTAACGAAAACAATAATTCCGTAGTCGGCATTCAACGATCTGATATAAAATTCAAGGAGCAAACTTGGCATATCAATGAAAATAACAATGCATCCAATAAAGTGGTTTTCAATAACGGATTTAAGGATTTTGTAGTTGATTCTTTGGTTTTAAGCCATGCAGAAGAACAAATCAGCCTAAATGCAATTGTACGAGATACTACCTATAAAAATGTAAATGTCGATTTTAAAGATGTTGATTTAAGAAAAATCACTCCTGACATAGACAGTCTTGATTTAAGTGGAATTGTTAATGGAGAATTGAATTTACTTCAAAAAGATGGCGCTTATTACCCTAATTCAACAGTGAAAATAAGTTCCTTGACCATGAACGATATTTTTCTCGGAAATTTGAATGTCAACGTTGAAGGAAATGAAAACCTCACGAATTACCGTGTGAATACGATATTGCGAAATACAGGAATGGAATCTTTAACCGCAATCGGCGAAATTGATGTGACAGGTGAGGAGCCAAGTATCGATCTCGACGTAGCACTCAATGAATTCAATATTGAACCTTTTAGTCCGTTGGGTGGAGATGCTATAAGTAACATGCGCGGGCTCGTTTCTGGCGAAGCCAAGGTAACCGGAAATTATAAAAATCCCGATATTACTGGTCGGTTGACATTGGAAAAAGCAGGGTTGATGATTCCCGTTTTAAATGTGGATTTTGCCATAAATGAAGGTGCCGTGGTGACGTTGCAGGATCAGCAATTTAATTTTAATGATATTCTTGTTTCGGATACAAAATATAAAACCACTGCGAATTTGGACGGCACAATTTCTCACCAGAATTTTTCAGAATGGGAAATGGATCTAGATTTAAGCACAAATAGACTTCTCGTTCTGGATACAGAAGCAGAGGAAGACGCACTTTACTACGGAACAGGATTTATAAGTGGAAGTGCGGATTTATATGGTCCCTTTGATGAATTGGTGATAGATGTGGAAGCAACCACCGAAAGAGGAACAGAATTTATAATTCCTTTGAGCAACACAGAAACTATAGGAGATAATTCCTTTATTCATTTTTTGAGTCCCGAGGAAAAAGCTGCCAAACTTGCTGGAGAAGAAATTTATGTGGAGGAAGAAAAAGGGCTTGAACTGAATTTTGAATTGGATGTTACAGATGATGCCGTCGTTGAAATAGTGGTTGATCCCGCAAGTGGAAGTACCTTACGGGGGAAAGGAGCGGGAACACTTTTGATGGAAATCAATACCAATGGGAAATTCAATATGTGGGGGGATTTTATTGTGTATGAAGGTGTTTATAATTTTAAATATGCCGGACTCATCCAGAAAGTTTTTCAAGTACAATCGGGCGGAAACATTAACTGGAACGGAAGCCCGGAAAAGGCAGAGTTGGATGTAAGTGCGATTTACAGAACCGAAGCCAATCCAGCGGTTTTGTTGGAAAATCCTTCTTTGAATCGAAAAATTCCTGTTGAAGTGGAAATCCTTCTTAATGGGCAAATAGAACAACCCGATATTACGTTCGACATAAACTTTCCGAATGTAAGTTCAGTGGTAAGTTCTGAGCTGGAATATAGGATGGAGGATCGATCCAGTCGTGAAATACAAGCACTTTCGTTGGTAACACAAGGTAGTTTTTACAGTGAAGCTGCAATAGGGCAAAACGCCATAACAGGAAATTTGGCCGAGCGTGCTTCCGGATTGGTAAGCGGAATTTTTGAAGATGAAGATGGAATTTTTGAAGTTGGTGTAAACTACTCTCAAGGTTTGCGTACTCCAGATCAGGAAACTGCAGATCAATTCGGATTAACATTGTCAACGCAAATAAGTAACAGGGTTTTAATCAACGGAAAAGTAGGAGTTCCTATTGGTGGAGTGACTGAATCTGTGGTGGTAGGTGATGTTCAGGTGGATTTCCTCTTGAACGAAGAAGGAACTTTAAGGGCAAAAATATTCAATAGGCAGAATGACATTCAATATATTGGTGAAGAATTGGGATATACACAAGGAGTTGGTTTATCTTATTATGTCGATTTTGATACGTTCAAAGAATTGATTTATAAAATTCTGAACAAGGAGATGAAACGCGAAGAAGAAGTGCAAATGACGAGAGAGGAAGTCATGGAAAAATCTGTTGCTCCCGAATATCTCACCTTTCCAAAGGAAGATTAATTCCTTCTGAATTTTTTCGGCTTACAAATATTTTTTTCGGGCTTTAATTAGGAAAATCGTACAGATAATTGTTACACTCGAACTCACAATTGCCAAACCGGTATCTCCATAAATAAAATATCCCGTTCCGAACAGCATTGCATAAACACCAATCACACCTGCGAAAAAAGCCAGTATTTTATAACCAAAGTTGTGAAATTTTCCTTCATTTCTGAATACGAGATTTTCAAATTTATCAATGGTTTCCTTTTTGGAAGGATTTGTGAGTAAGGTTACTGTAACCCAAGCAATCGTTGTTACAACAACACCAAAAACGAGTTGCCAATGAGAAGCCATTTCGAAAACAGGCGTTTCCATTTTTCCGTTTATAAAAAAGAACAAGGCAATCATGAAAGAAACCAGCATCGCTGTTATTTCACTATACGGATTTATCCTTCGCCAAAACCATCTAAGTATAAATAATAATCCTGTTCCTGCGCCTATTTGTAGTAGTAAATCAAATGCATCGCGAGCTTCTTCAAGAATTAAAGCTAAAAATCCGGCGCAAACCATCATTAGTAACGTGGAAAGTCGGCCAACGAATACTTTTTCTTTTTCAGAAGATTGTTTTCTGATGAAACGAGAATAAAAATCATTTACCACATAACTGCTTCCCCAGTTTAAATGTGTTGAAATCGTACTCATAAAAGCCGCGATTAAGGAAGTAATCACCAATCCCAATAAACCTACTGGCAAGAATGTCAGCATAGCGGGATAAGCGAGATCGTGTTTCACGTAATCGGGATTTAGGTTTGGAAATGCCTGCCTCAAGCTTTCAAGATCGGGGAATAACACTAAAGACGCCAAACCAATAATAATCCAGGGCCACGGTCTAAGTGCATAATGTGCGACATTGAAAAACAGCGTCGCGAAAGTTGCATTTTTTTCATCTTTAGCGGCCAGCATTCTTTGTGCGATATAACCACCACCTCCTGGTTCGGCACCGGGATACCAAACACTCCACCATTGTACGGCAAGAGGAATGATCATGAGTGGAATAAAAATTTCAGGTTTTGAAAAATCGGGAAACATAGCGGTTTTTTCCAGAACATTTGGTTTTGCCAACATGTTTTCCAATCCGCCTATTTCGGGCATTTGTACAATATAAATTGTCGCCCAAACGCTTCCTATCATAGCGATTAAAAACTGAAAAAAATCGGTTAACAAAACACCTTTTAATCCGCCGAACATTGAATAAAAAACAGTGACTACCGACGCAATTAGCAAGGTTTGAATTTCGGAAAAACCAAACATGACATGACCGATTTTAATTGCGGCCAAACAAACATTGGCCATAATTACAATATTGAAAAAAACACCAAGATATACTGCCCTGAAGCCTCTTAAAAATGCGGCACTTTTTCCGCTATAGCGCAATTCATAAAATTCCAGATCTGTAATAACTCCACTGCGTCGCCATAATTTTGAATAGAAAAAAACCGTGAGCATTCCAGTTAATAGGAAACTCCACCAGATCCAATTTCCATAAACACCTTCTTCCCGAATAAGACCCGCTACAAAATTTGGAGTATCAGCAGCAAAGGTTGTAGCCACCATTGAAACCCCTAAAAGCCACCATGGCATGTTTCTGTTGCTCAGAAAAAAGCTGGTGGAATCTTTTCCACTTTGTTTGGCAACCAAAACACCGATGGACAAAGAAATGAGGAAGAAACCAATAATAATGAACCAATCTATTATGGAGAGAATCATAAGGACGATTTTAAAAATCTAAAGTAATATAAACGCTGGTTGATTTTCAAACTAAAAAATTAATCTTTAATCGCGATCATACTTATTTCGACATTTACAAACTTAGGTAAATTTGCAACCTCTACGGTTTCCCGTGCTGGCGCAGTTTCAGCGTTAAAATATTGGCCATAAACTTCATTAATTGCGGCAAAATTATTCATATCACTAATGAAAATCGAAGTTTTTACAACGTTTTCGAAAGTCATTTCCGCAGCTTCCAAAACGGCTTTCATGTTTTCCATCACCTGTTTGGTTTCCGCAGCAATAGAGGAAATAACCAGTTCATTGGTTTTGGGATTGATTGCGATTTGCCCTGAGGTGTAAAGTGTATTTCCTGACAATATTGCCTGATTATAAGGACCAATAGGAGCGGGGGCTTTTTTGGAAGTAATGATTTTTTTCATTTCAAAAATTTATAATTGACGATCTGGTTCACGATTCTTTTCGTACTTGATATCACTAAGAACACTGGATTTTATACCTATAAAAAAGTTCCACGAACTGATTGTACTGAAAGGAATCCAGCTAAAACTCAATCTCCAGCTTTCCAGATCTCGTTGAAACCGTAGTTGTGTAAAAGAAAATCCGTTATTCTTAAAATCATATCCTGAAGAAGCACCGATACTCCATCGGGGTGAAAGTTCGATATCGCCTGAAAACATTAAAGAATGAGATGTAATTTCCCCTTGTCGCATTCTGTTGTCGTAATTAATGTTGTAGGCCACTCTTATGTTCCAAGGAATTTTATAGTTGTAAAATTCATTTTCATCCAGAACCGGTTCTTTATCTTCATTTTCTTCAAAGGTACCATCCAAGTTCATGTTTTTTCCGAACAAATCATCTTGCCGACCCCCATTTCGGAATGTCTCGTTTTCCAGTTTACTATCATTGGAAGTGTCTTTATCAAAATCTGTGTTGGCAAAAGAATAGCCAAAACTCGCGCTCGCATTCGTCAATCTGAACAAGCTTCCGCCGTTGTCAATATTCAAAGTGTTTATTCGTCTGTTGCTATTGTCCAACGCGTAAATATCCAACGCACCATTAAAATTGATGTCCAATTTATCCTTAATAATAGGAATACTTCCGGTGAAGCCAATCGGCTGCAATTTTATGGAATCGGCTTCTAAATTATAGGCGGTTTGAAAATTTAAATTTTTGATCAGCGTAATTTTCCGAGTGGTTTCTGCATCTGTGCTATCCTTTGCACGCACTTTTGCTTCCAATGTATTTTTAAGAGTGAAACCAATATTACTCGATTGTTTATTTGAGGGCGCACCATACATAGATCCGCTAAAACGGGTATATTCAATATTTTGCACTTCTTCGCCTTCAATCAATCCCGGCAAAGCATAGGAATCATAGTATTGGCTAAAACCAGGAAAAATATTATAACTAACCGACGGACTCATTACATGACGTACTGCCTGAATTTTTTTGTCTTCTCCAAAATTGGCCATACCATAAACGGTGGTTGAAACACTGGTGCTAAAATTATAGGTTCGGAAAGAATCAAAACCCTGAACCGTGTCAGTCACCACTTCATTCAGAATAGGATCATAGGACTTTTCAAAAGTTTTAAAGACCCAGTTTTCATTATAATTGGTATTTGCATTTACATTCAAGTAATTGAATATTTTAAAATTGGTACTGATTGGCACACTGTGCTGTGCACCTAGCATAGCACCTTCAAACATTTCAGGTTGGAAGAACAAAGAATCGGTAGTCAGAAACCGATTTTCGGCCCTCAGGTTATACTGGAAATTTATATTTTGTATAATTCCTTTTTTGGTTCCAAATTTTGGTTGAAAGGGAAAGATCCTAGAAACACTGGCCTGTAAAGTTGGTAAAGTCAGTTCTATTGTTTCGGTGTTGGTGTTTTGTGAATGTGTTGCGGCCACCGTAAAATTGACTTGAGGTTCCCCCTGAAATGTTTTTTGATAAGAAACGCTTGAACTCATGGTATTGTTTAAACGGTTTCCGGTATTCATCTGATTGATAGATTCCCTGTAATATTTACTACTTCCCAAATTCACTGAAGCTGTGAAGCGCGAAGACGGATTTGCTTTTTGATCCCGGGTATGGTTCCATCTAATATTGTAAACCGAGCGCTGAGAATAGTCCGGAAATCCTCTCTCACTTTCAATTAAATTCTCCAATCTAAAACTAACGTTTCCGCGGAATTTATAACGTAATCCGTAGGCAGATTCAACTCGTAATCCGTAACTGCCATTTGTGTAATAATCTCCCAATACGGTTAAATCGGCATAATCACTAATCGCAAAATAATATCCTCCATTTTGCAGAAAATAGCCCCGACTATTGCTTTCCCCAATGGATGGAAGAATAAATCCAGAGGTTTCCTCATCGGTTAAGGGAAAATAGGCAAAAGGAAGTCCCAATGGCGTGGGGACGTCGGCAATGTACATGTTTACGAGTCCGGTGACAATTTTTTCATCGGGCACGAACTTAATTTTTCGGGCATAAAAATAATATTCGGGATCTTCTATATTGGTAGAAGTTGTGAACCTGACGTTTTTCATGAAAAATACAGAGTCATTTTCACGTTTTGTGACTTCACCGCGGACTTTAAAAACACCTTGTTCGGTATGGGAATTGAAAACCAGTGCTTTTTCAGTTTCAAAATTAAATCTTATTGAATCTGGTTCCACAACGTTTTGTGCTTGTGTAAACACAGGTTTTTGAACATAAGTACCCGTAGAATCGGTAATGCCAAAAGCGTAAACCTCGTTTTTTTCATTGTCTAAGATGATAAGACCAGCAGTTATTTCGATATCACCATACGTAATTTTGGCGTTGTCATGTAAATACATCCGATTTTCGGTACGGTTAATCCGCATATAATCGTCGGCACTGTAAGTAACAATATCTGTAAGAAGTGGTTTTTCCTTTACAACCGAATCAATTTTGGTAGTATCTTGTGGTGTTTCAAGAATAGTTTCTTCTATACGCAAAGTAGAAACGGACCGAGCAGTATCGCGTCTTGCCTCAATATTCAATTCTTGGTCTTGTCCTATCTCTTGTGAAAAACCATGTGCTGAAAAAATCAGCAGAAAAAGTGAAAATAAAGCTATGTGGAATAAATCTGTTCGCAATGCTATAGAGCTATTAAATAGGAGTATGGCGTACTTTTTGAAGTTTCAAAATTACTATAATATTTTTTAAGCAGCTTTCGTTTTTAAAAAATAAAAAAAATTAAATTTGACCAACAAAATCCGCACTTCTTTATGAAAAGCAACTTTTTTAAGTTATTTGGTTTATCCATAGTCATTCTTTGTTCCATGGGTTTTTCATTTCCGGAAAAACCACAACCCAAACGAAATTTTATTGTTGTGCTTGACGCAGGACATGGTGGTCATGATCCTGGCAATAGGGGAAACGGGTATTTCGAGAAGGATATTGCATTGAATATTGTGTTAAAAATTGGTGCAGCGTTGGAAAAGATGGAGAATATTGATGTTATATATACTCGTAAAAAAGATGAGTTCATTACCTTGAGCGGACGGGCAAAAATAGCGAATGATGCAGATGCAGATTTGTTCATTTCCGTACATTGCAACGCGCATTCCTCACAAGCTCATGGTACGGAAACCTTTGTTCTTGGATTGCACCGCAATGAAGATAACCTCAAAGTGGCCATGCGTGAAAACTCCGTAATATTTTTAGAAGAAGATTATGAGACTACGTATGGTGGCTTCGATCCGAATTCTCCCGAGTCATATATCGGTCTTACTTTAATGCAAGAGGAATACTTGGATCAAAGTATTTTGTTGGCTGATTTCATTCAGAAAAACTTCACAAATAATTTGAAGAGAACGAATAGAGGTGTAAAACAAGCTGGGTTTTTGGTACTGCGACAAACATTCATGCCCAGTGTTTTGGTTGAAACGGGTTTTCTTACCAATAAATCTGAAGGCGCCTACTTAAATGGTAAATCGGGTCAAGAACAAATGGCCGATGCTGTTGTAGATGCGGTCAATTCATACGTGCACAAAATAAATATGAATTCCCTTGAAATTATCTTGGAGGATGCAACTGAAGAAGCGTTGGAAGAAACCGAGGAAAAAGTCGCTGATTTTTATAAAGACGTCACTTTTAAAGTCCAAATAGCTGCATCTTCAAAAAAAGTAAAAACCATTCCTTCAAATTTTAAAGGTTTAAAATCGGTTAGTGTTGAACAAATAGGGAAACTTTATAAATATTATTACGGTGCGACTTCCAGTTATTCTGAAATTCAGAAAATTGAAGATCAGGCAAAGATAAGCGGGTTTCCTTCCAGTTTTATCGTTGCTTTTAAGAATGGAAAAAAGGTTTCGGTTAAGGAGGCGTTAAATTCTAAAGCGAATTGAAGTAAGATTTCAATATTTGTCCTAAATTTGTGGATATAAAAAATTATCGTTTGAAATTATCCAGAGAAGTAAAAACCGCCATATTAGCCATTGTTGCTGTTATCCTTCTAATTTTTGGATACAGTTTTTTAAAAGGTAAAAACCTACTTGACAATAGCAGAATCTTTTATGCTGTTTACAATAATGTTGAAGGTCTCGCACCTTCTTCCGAGGTCACGATAAATGGTTTGAAAGTTGGTAGTGTTACGGCGATTGATTTTTTGGATAGCAAAGGACGTTTGGTAGTTACCTTCACGGTCAATAAAGATTTCGAATTTTCAGACAATAGTATTGCACGCGTTTATGGGGGTGGTCTTATTGGAGGTAAATCCATAGAGATAGTTCCCAATTTTCCTGTGGGAAATCCCGCGCAATCCGGCGATACACTACAAAGCCAAATAGAAGAAGGTTTATTGGAATTGGTCAATGAACGGTTAACGCCATTGCAGGAGAAAATTGAAGTTGTAATTACTAGCACCGATTCTCTTTTAAATTCCTTGAATGATGTATTAAACAAAGAAACAAGAGACAATCTAAAAGGTTCCATTGCTGAATTCAGACAGACAATGGTCAATTTAAATGGAGCATCTCAGAATGTTGAAGATTTAATTGCTAATAATACCACCAAGTTAAACAGGACTTTTACCAATTTGGATGAAATGTCGGGTAATTTGAACAACATTTCGGATTCGATCGCGCAAATCAATGTTGGTCAAATCGTTAATGATTTGGAAGGGGCGATAGCAGATTTTAAAAGTATTTCTGATAAGCTGAATAATGGTGAAGGAACCGCAGCAAAATTGCTGAATGATGATGCTATTTACAACAATCTCGACAGGGCGACGAGACAACTTGAAGAACTTCTACAGGATATAAAACTGAATCCGAAGCGTTATTTGAACATATCTGTTTTTGGAAGAAAAAGTGAGCCTTATTATCCACCGAATGATCCATTAAAATAAATTCCTCATGCAAATCCTTGCACAAATTTTATTTTTTATTGCCCTTGTTATTGGGATTGGCTTTTTTGTTAGAAACGTTCGTAGGTTGATCAGAAATATCAACCTAGGGCAAAAAGTAGATCGGAACGATAATCCCAGTGCCCGTTTTGCAAACATGGCAAAGATTGCTTTGGGTCAATCAAAAATGGTGAAAAGACCGGTAGCGGGAATCATGCACGTGTTTGTTTATGTTGGATTTATCATCATCAATATTGAGGTACTTGAAATAATTATAGACGGGCTCTTCGGAACGCACCGCGTGCTTTCCTTTATGGGCGGATTTTACAGTTTTCTCATTGGAGCATTCGAAGTATTGGCGCTTCTGGTATTATTGGGTGTAATTGTTTTTTGGTTCCGAAGAAATATTGTTCACGTACGGCGTTTTCTAAAACGTGAATTGAAAGGCTGGCCAAAAGACGACGCGAATATTATTTTGTATTTCGAAATGATCTTGATGGTTTTGTTCTTGGTCATGAACGCGGCCGATTACCAATTACAACTCAATGCTGCTGCCGGATATGCTCACGGAAATTCCATTGTTGGTGCTTTTCCAGTGAGTAGTTTTATCAGTCCCCTGTTTGATGGCATGAGCAACGGAACACTTATTGTTTTGGAACGCACCGCTTGGTGGTTACATATCTTGGGAATTTTGTTTTTCCTTAATTATCTATATTATTCGAAACACTTACATATTTTATTGGCTTTTCCGAATACGTATTTTGCAAAACTTGAGCCACTTGGAAAATTTGATAATCTTCAAGCTGTTACCGATGAAGTAAAACTTATGATGGATCCAGATGCCGATCCTTATGCTACGCCTGAAGAACCGGAGGGAGAAGAAGAAATGCCCGGAAAGTTTGGTGCCTCCGATATTATGGATTTAAACCGTGTGCAGCTTTTAAATGCGTATACTTGTACGGAGTGCGGAAGATGTACAGATGTTTGTCCGGCGAACAATACCGGAAAATTACTTTCACCACGAAAAATAATGATGGACACACGCGATAGGATGGAAGAAGTAGGTGAAAACATTAATAAAAACGGAAAATTTGTAGACGACGGAAAACGTCTGATTGATGATTATATTTTAAGAGAAGAAATTTGGGCGTGTACAACCTGTAATGCTTGTACCGAAGTTTGCCCCGTTAATATCGACCCACTTTCTATTATTGTTGATATACGTCGATTTTTGGT
>DASSWB010000109.1:0-43616 GCA_035705495.1 Salinimicrobium sp.
GCACCGACCGATTTATATGCGGCAATGGGCAAAAATGGGCAGTTCATAAATGTAGTGCCCAGTAAAAATCTAGTTGTTATTAGAATGGGTGAAGCACCTGGCGAGGATTTGGTACCGATAGAATTTCACAATGAAATGTGGGCGAAAATCAATGCAGTTATTGATTAAACGGATTTTTAAAATCGAAAAAACTGATTTATTTTACGTCAACTTCAAGAGGCAAAGTTTTGTACTTTTGCCCTATGGATTTTTCTTCAAAATTATTGGAAGAAGCAGTGAACGAGATGTCGCAATTGCCGGGTATTGGAAAACGGACTGCGTTGCGTTTGGTACTTCATATTTTAAAACAGCCCGAGAGTCAGGCGGTACAATTGGCGCAGGCTTTGGTGAATTTGCGAACGGAAGTGAAGTTCTGCAAAAACTGTCATAATATAAGTGATTCGGAGTTGTGCGAGATTTGTGCGAATCCGCGGCGTGAACAGGAAATTGTGTGTGTTGTTGAGGATATTCGGGATGTGATGGCAATTGAAAATACAAGTCAGTATCGTGGGTTATATCACGTTTTGGGCGGAAAAATAAATCCGATGGAAGGAATTGGTCCTTCTCAATTGAACATCAAATCGTTAGTTGAAAAAGCGAAAGCGGGAAAAATACAAGAGGTTGTTTTTGCCTTGAGCAGTACGTTGGAAGGCGACACAACCAACTTTTACATTTACAAACAATTGCAAGGTTTGGATATTAAAACTTCTACGATTGCGCGCGGAATTTCAGTAGGGGACGAGTTGGAATATGCGGATGAAATTACGCTTGGCAGAAGTATTACCAATAGAATTCCTTTTGAAACTTCCCTAAAATCATAAAATTGAAATTATCCGTCGTTATTCTCAATTACAATGTCCGCTACTTTTTGGAGCAGTGCATTTTGAGCGTAAAAGCGGCAATTAAAGATATTGATGCTGAAATTATTGTGGTCGATAATAATTCGGCTGACGATAGTTGTGAAATGATTCTACGGAATTATCCTGAAATCCGACTTTTTCAAAACGAAAAAAATGTGGGTTTTAGCAAAGCGAACAATCAAGGTGTAGCACTGGCCAAAGGGGAATATGTTTGTATTTTAAATCCTGACACCTTGGTTGGCGAAGATGTTTTTCTGAAAACACTTCAATTTGCTGATGAAAATCCCGATTTGGGTGCTTTGGGCGTCAAATTAATTGACGGAACGGGAAATTTTCTTCCTGAAAGCAAACGAAATGTACCCACGCCACGTGTTTCCTTGCAAAAGATTTTTCAGAAGAAAACCGACAATTATTATGCGGTTCATATCGCTGAAGATGAGGTTGCGCCCGTTGAAATATTGGTCGGCGCTTTTATGCTTTTGAAAAAAAACAGGTATTTGGAAGTCGGCGGATTTGATGAAGATTATTTTATGTATGGCGAGGACATCGATTTTTCCTATAAGTTGACCAAAGCAGGTTATAAAAATTATTACTTCGGAAAAACCTCGGTTTTACATTATAAAGGAGAAAGCACGGCGAAAGATGCAGAATATCTGAGGCGTTTTTACAATGCGATGCGGATTTTCTACAAAAAACATTTCAGTAGTAATTTGTTTACCGATGCATTTATTATGGCGGGAACAAAATTGGCAGAGCTGAAGGGTTTTTCGAAAATAAAAAAACAACAGAAAACTTCGATTGAAGTAGAAAATTATCTTCTGATCGGTGATCATTCCGCTTTGAAATCAGATTTGGAAGAAAAATTGGGTAAAAAATTTCAGCTTGTGCCTTTTTCTGTACTTTCCGAAGAAGAAATCGAAAAAACCTATGTTGTTTTTGATAATGAAAACATTCAATTTTCTGAGATTATAAAAATGTTTCAGAGGATGAAAGGCAAAGGCAATATTTTCAGGATAAAACCAGATGAATGCGACTTTTTAATAGGAAGTGACAAAAGCGATTCCAAAGGAGAAGTTTCAATTTTGTAACTTTGCCGAAGTTTTAAGATTGTTAAAAATAGAATTTGAGTAAATTCGCAGTCCGAATAATTAGAAATACCTTTTAATTAAGATATGGCAAGATTTGAATTAAAGTTACCCAAAATGGGGGAAAGCGTTGCAGAAGCAACCGTTACAAACTGGTTAAAGGAAGTCGGGGACAAGATCGAGATGGATGAGGCCGTGCTGGAAATCGCGACTGATAAAGTTGATAGCGAGGTGCCAAGTGAGGTAGAAGGCGTTTTGGTGGAGCGCTTGTTTGAAGTTGATGATGTAGTGCAAGTCGGTCAAACCATTGCAATTATAGAAACTGAAGGTGGTGAAACTGAAACCGCAAGTCCCGAGGCAGAAATTAAAGAAGCTGTAAAAGAAGCCGAACAACAAATTGAAGAAGCCAAACAGATTACCGATACACCAACAACAGCAAATTATTCAGATTCCACGCGATTTTATTCTCCGTTGGTGAAAAACATCGCCAAGGAAGAAGGTATTGGTTTTGATGAACTTGAAAAAATAAATGGAACCGGAAAAGACGGCCGCGTTACCAAAAATGATATGTTGTCCTATCTTGAAAACAGAGGTAAGCAACAACCACAGGCCGCTGCGCCACAAAAAGCGGTTTCAGCTCCACAAGCTGCGCCACAACCAAAAGCTCCTGTGAGTGTGAATGGTGGCGATGAGATTATAGAGATGACGAGAATGGGCAAAATGATTGCACACCACATGGTGGAAAGCAATCTTACATCTGCCCACGTACAATCTTTTATTGAGGTTGATGTGACAAATATTTGGAACTGGAGAAAGAAATACAAAGATGCTTTTATGAAGCGCGAAGGTGAAAATTTGACCTTTACGCCCATATTTATGGAAGCAGTTGCAAAAGCGCTGAAAGATTTTCCAATGATGAATATTTCTGTGGATGGCGAAAGGATCATCAAACGTAAAAACATTAATTTGGGAATGGCCGCTGCATTGCCGGACGGAAATTTGATTGTTCCCGTAATCAAAAATGCAGATCAGTTGAACTTGGTTGGAATGGCAAAAGCCGTGAACGATTTAGCTGAAAGGGCGAGAACAAACAAATTGAAACCAGACGATATTCAAGGCGGAACATACACGGTAACCAATGTTGGTACTTTTGGAAGTGTTTTTGGAACCCCGATTATCAATCAGCCACAAGTCGGTATTTTGGCTTTGGGCGCAATCAGAAAAGTACCAGCGGTCATAGAAACCCCAGAAGGAGATTTTATAGGCATCCGATTTAAAATGTTCCTTTCGCACTCTTACGATCACCGAGTGGTAAATGGAGCTTTGGGAGGACAGTTTGTACAAAGGGTAGCCAATTATTTGGAAGCATTTGATAAGAATAGAGAAATTTAAGAACGCTCAACCGATTTAATATTTAAAAAAAGCTTCATCCTGGGATGGGGCTTTTTTTTAATAAAATTTTGTCACAATAATTTTTCTATATTTATATCCAAAAAATTTTAAGACATGATGTTTCTCTCCAATCGATTATATTTTCTCTTTTCATTTTGTGTCGTCATTCTTCTTTTCTCTTGTAGTAGTGATGACTCAGAAGAAACTGGCGAAATTATTGTAACTGCTGCTAACTTTGAAGTTACTATTGATGAAAATCCGGAACCAGGACAAGTATTGGGGATAATAGAAGGAAGTACCAATCAAGGAACCGTAATTTTTAGTATAGATGATCAGACTCCTGATGGTGCCTTCAATATTGATGAAAACTCCGGAGAACTGACAGTAGCTGATGAAACCTTATTTAAATTTGACCTCAATCCCGTGTTAAATGCGGTAGTTTCTGTCACAAATGCTGATGTGGTGGAATATGCTGATGTAGTGGTCAATTTAGAACAAGTAATAAACCTTGAAGGTGTAATTTGGCAAAAAGTTTTATACACTACTGGTGGCAATTACCAAAGAGCCGAACGTATTTTGCAAAATGCTGATGGGACATACACAATAGGGGGATTAAAAATACTCTATAGTGGTGGTCCGGACTGGTTCTCCAAAATTTCTAAAATAAATGAAATCGGTGAATTGGTTTGGGATACAGATTTTGGTGGTACTACCGAATTTAGTGATTTGGAATCCACAAACGACAACGGTTATATCATAGGAACAACCCAGGCGGTGAGCGCAGATTTCAGCACTTCATATCGTATTTATAAATTCAATGGAAGCGGTAATGTGCAATGGCATGAAACAATCGGAGGGTCTTTATCTGATATTTTAACGGCCGCTGAGCCTACAAACGACGGGGGGTATATTTTAGGTGGGTATTCAAATTCAAATATTTCTGAGAACAAAGATGAAGATTCGGAAGGAGGATTTGATTACTGGGTTGTAAAGGTGAATTCTTCTGGACAAATCGAATGGCAAAATACCATTGGCGGCAGTTCGGAAGACGCTTTACGGTCGATTTCACAAACGACGGACGGTGGTTATATCTTAGCCGGCGAAAGCAATTCTGATATTTCCGGTGATAAAACCGAAAATAGTCGTGGAGGAACGGATTTTTGGATTGTGAAAATAGCTGAAGGTGGTGAAATTGAGTGGCAAAAAACAATTGGTGGAGATTCTGATGAAGCATTGAGTTCCATAGTCACTACTTCGGATGGGGGAGCGGTCATAGCAGGGTATACTGATTCTGGTCTTGGTGGTGAAAAAACCGAAGGGTCCAATGGATCCACTGATATTTGGATTGTTAAAATAAGTTCCATTGGAAACATTGAATGGCAAAATACGATAGGAGGAAATAATATAGATAAAATAAATGCTATTTCGCAAACTGCAGACTCAGGTTTCATACTTGCCAGTTCTTCAAAATCAAATGCCACTGGTGATAAAACGGAAGATTCTCGGGGAGATTTTGACTATTGGTTGATAAAATTGGATTCAGCAGGAAATATTGAATGGCAGGATACTTTAGGAGGTGATGCTGTTGATATTTTAACCTCAGTAGAAGAAGGGTTTGACGGTAAATATATTCTCGCAGGTTATTCCACATCTGGTATTTCTGGAGATAAAACCGAAGACGGACCAAGCATCGAACATTATTGGATAATTAAGTATAATCCAGAATAACGTATAAGATGAGTGTGATTGCAGTACGAGTGAATTATCATTCTTTATGTATTCTACTGATTATTTTTTGTTTACGGAAGGTTTTTAATTCTGAAAAGCGAGAAAAATAATTTATGGAATTGGATCCTCGTTATTAGCCTTTCGCCGTAAGAAGGACACGCCTACAATAAATTCGAATAATCATAGGCTTTGTTTAAGAAAAGCTTTATTTTGCCTTGATTTTAAAGAATTTTCCCACATAAACCACAACCATGAAAAAAGCAATTTTACTTATTTTATTAGGAACCGGATTTTTTGCGCATGCTCAAGAACCTGAAACCACTCCCGAAGAAGAATCTAAAAACGAACTGGCCAAACATGAAGTGAAATTGAACATGGGTTATTTATTGGGTGGAATTCCAGAGATTTATTATGAACGCATCCTTAATGAAGAATCGGCAGTGGGAATTTCTGTTTTAATTCCAATTGATGATGTTGCCATTAATTTTCTTGTGATTCCGTATTACAGGGTTTATTTTGGAAAAAAGCATGCCGCTGGTTTTTTTATGGAAGGAAATGTAGCTGTATTTTCAGAAGAAGTAATCTATGATAGTTTCTTTGATGACGAAGGTGATTTGCAGGAAGAAGGAGAAAATAAATTGGGAATGGGTTTTGGAATTGCACTTGGCGGAAAATGGATGACAAAATCCAATTGGATTTTCGAACTTACTACAGGATTGGGTAGAAATTTCGTCAATGAAGATGTAATTTCGATATTGTATCCGCGTGCTGGCATCTCAGTTGGAAAGCGTTTTTAGACAAACTCCAGTTTGGAATAAAATAAATCATTCTGAAAAGATATACCATGAGGTGAGTTTCCACCTAAAATGGATCAAAGATTTCTATAAATCCTTTTAATTGATATCATGAAACGTTTTCTATTCCTAACATTCTTTTTTATTGCAGCTTTTACCATGTATTCTCAAACCAACGATGATATTTCGGGAGTTTGGCTGCGTTATGATCATAAAATGAAAGATGGTAGTGAAATTTTGTTCTCGGGAGATCCTCAAAAATATCATACCATTACGTTTAATGAAAATGAAATGTGGTTTAACGGAAACCCGGTTGCTACAGAAAAACATCCCTTTGGTTATACGCGAAATGGAAATAACATAACCACCTCGGCGACTTCTGGTTACACCATTGAAAAGCTTTCCAAGGATACTTTGGTTTTGTGTGAAAGAATAGATGGTTTTACCCCAGACAAATTAAAATGCTATTACTTGAAAAATGCAAATACGATTTTTGAAGAATTGGCGGATCAATACAAGAATGAGGATACGCTGATGGCACAACCCAATTACAGTCCGAAACTGGAAAAAGAGTTACCTATTTTAACTGCAATTGGTTTGCGAAATGTGGGAAATGAGAACATGATAGGAAATTTGATTATTGATCTGGAATCTTCAAATATTTCGGTTGAAGTGATTGAGGCAACCATGAAACGAAAAAGACAGGATGTTGTGATTGAGTTAATGGAATCGTCCTATGACCAATGGGGTCTAGAAGATTTTCGACATTTTAAAAAAATAAAAATTCCATTCGTCCTTGAAACTATTTCTGTACGGAATGGGAACAATGCTTTTGCCACTGCGTATATGAATTTTTTCACACACAATCTCCGGAAAGTCAATAAATCGCTTCCCAGTTATAGTGAAGTGCTTCTATCAGATGATTATTATGAAAAAGCACTGAAAGCTTTTGATGCGCAGAAATACGAAAAAGCAGCCAAACTATTTGCGAAGACGTACGAGATGAACCCCAAAACCTCGATAGCAGATATAATCAGGCTATTGCTTTGTATGAAGATGGAAAACCCGATGAAGCTTGTGAAATTTGGCAAGATTTAATCAATTTGGGACAGGTTCCTGCGGAAAATTACCATCAAACTTATTGCGGAAATTAAGGAATAGAAATAGCGGCATTGTGCCGTCTTTTTGTTTAGATTCTTCCATCTGCTTTCTTTAAATTTTCAATATCTTTACTTTTTTAATTTTTGAAAATTTTAAAACCGCACATGGAATTAAAACTCAACAAGCCTATTTGTTTTTTTGATCTTGAAACCACGGGTACAAACGTTGCGAAAGATCGAATTGTGGAAATCTCCATATTAAAAGTGTATCCCAACGGAAATAAAGAGAGCAAAACGTGGCTTGTAAACCCTGAAATGCACATTTCAAAAGAAGTTGAAGTCATTCATGGCATCAGCAACGAAAAAATCGCTAACGAACCAACTTTTAAACAGCTTTCAAAAGAAATTTTTGAAATGATAAAAGGCTGCGATTTGGCGGGTTATAATTCCAATAGATTTGATATTCCATTGTTGGCGGAAGAAATGCTGCGTGCCGAAGTGGATTTTGATATGAAAAACATGATGGCCGTTGATGTGCAAACCATTTTTCACAAAATGGAAAAACGCACTTTGGAGGCTGCCTATAAATTTTACTGCGGAAAAGATTTGACCGATGCACACAGTGCTGAAGCTGACACCAATGCAACTTATGAAGTACTGAAATCGCAGTTGGATCGTTATGAAGCAGATTTACAAAATGATGTGAAATGGTTGTCGCAGTTTAGTTCACAAAAAGATTGCGCCGATTTTGCTGGGTTCATCGCTTTCGACAAATCGGGTAAGGAAATTTTTTCCTTCGGAAAACACAAGGGAAAATGTGTTGAGGAAATTTTGGAAAAGGAACCAGGTTACTTTAGTTGGTTGCAGAATGCGGATTTTCCTTTGTACACCAAAAAGGTGTTGACGGCAATAAAATTAAGGCAACTGAACACAAAATATAATTAGTTTCGTGCCATGAAAATAATTTGCATCGGTAGGAATTACACGAAACATATTGAAGAGTTGGAGAATGAAAAACCGGAAAATCCCGTAATTTTTCTCAAACCCGATACTTCAATTTTACTCAAGAAACAGCCTTTTTTCATTCCCGATTTTTCTGAAGATGTGCATTATGAGGTGGAGGTGCTGGTGCGTATCAACCGGGTTGGTAAACACATTCAGGAAAAATTCGCCCATAAATATTATGATGAAATAGGGTTGGGAATAGATTTTACGGCACGTGATCTTCAGGAACAATTAAAAGAGAAAGGTCTGCCTTGGGAAAAAGCAAAAGCCTTTGACGGAGCTGCGGTAATTGGAGAAAAATGGATTGGGAAAAATGAGTTTTCCAATTTAAATAATATTAACTTTAGCCTGCAAAAAAACAAAGAGTTGGTGCAGGAAGGCAATACTTCTTACATGCTGTGGAAAATTGATGAACTTATCGCCTATGTTTCACAGTTTTTTACTTTGAAAATTGGGGATATCATTTTTACAGGAACACCGGAAGGTGTAGGTAGAGTAACGGTTAATGACGAATTAAAAGGGTTTTTGGAAGGAAAGGAAATTTTTTCAATAAATGTAAAATAATGAGCACATACAATTTAGATAGCGTGAGGGAAATGGCAGGAGGGGACGAAGAGTTCCTCAAAGTCATTGTCCAAACTTTTTTAGAGGAAGTACCGGCAGATGTTGAACAAATGAGACAAAGCATAGCGCAGGAAAACGCAAAGCTCACGTATCAGTTTGCACACAAAATGAAGCCAAATCTCCAGATGTTCGGACTTGATCTTCTCAAAGAGATAAAAAGTGTGGAGGCTTGGGCGAATGGAAACAAATCCAAAAAAGACGTGGTGCCCGCCATTGATAAAATTGTAAATACGGTAACTGCGGCAGCAGAAGAACTTAGAAGGGATTTTGAGCTGTAATGAAGGCGGAAATAATTACGATTGGAGATGAGATTCTTATTGGTCAGATAGTCGATACCAATTCTGCCTATATTTCTCAGGAACTCAATAAAATTGGCGTTTCTGTACATCAAATAACTTCTGTCCAAGATGATAAACAACATATCCTAACCGCGCTTGAAGAAGCTTCCAAACGCGCTAAAATTGTTTTGGTGACTGGCGGCCTTGGTCCGACGAAAGATGATATTACCAAAAATACTTTTTGTGAATATTTTGAAGATGAATTGATTGAAGATCAAGATGTTCTTGAACATATAAAATCGATTTTCAAAAAATTTGACGATGCGCCTATTTCTTCCTTGAACCGGCAACAGGCACTTATTCCATCCCGGGCAAAAGTGATGAATAACATTCATGGAACTGCTTGTGGAATGTGGATGGAGAAAGATGAGGTTGTTTTTGTGGCCATGCCTGGCGTACCTTACGAAATGAAGGCAATTCTTAGTAATGAAGTGCTTCCTAGGTTAAGGGAAAAATTTGATTTTCCGTTTATTTTGCACCGAACGCTCACTGTTTATGGGATTGGTGAAAGTGCTTTGGCGGAAAGAATAGAAGATTGGGAAAATCAATTGCCAAAACATATAAAACTAGCTTACCTGCCTAATTACGGTCGGGTGAGATTGCGACTTTCGGGAGTAGGGAACGATGAGCAAAAGTTGAAAGAAAGCATTGATTCTCAGGTGGAGGAGCTGAAACCCCTTTTGGAAGATTTGGTGGTTAGTTTAACGGAAGAAGAACCGATAGAAGTACAAATAAGCAAAATACTTACAAAACGAGGTTTCTTCTTGTCTTCCGCGGAAAGTTTTACTGGAGGTGCCATTGCAACGCAATTTACAATGAGACCAGGCGCATCAACATGTTTTAAGGGAAGTTTGGTTTGTTATTCCACGGAAATAAAGAAGAAAGTTTTAAACGTTCCTGCGGATTTAATCGAAAAATATAGTGTGGTAAGTGCAGAAGTAGCAGAATCTATGGCGAAAAACGCACAGAAACTGCTTAAAACGGATTACGCCATTGCAACCACGGGAAATGCAGGTCCCACCAAAGGAGAAAGCGATGCCGAAGTGGGAACAGCTTTTATTGCCATAGCAACCCCGGAAAAGGTTTTCTCGGAAAAATTCATGTTTGGAAAAAGTAGGGAAAAGGTGGTTCAGAAAAGTATTACGAAGGCTTTTGAGTTGTTATTGGTCGAGTTAAAACAGCTCCCCGAAAAGAATGACAAAGAAGAAAATAGTTAATTTTTGAAAAGCTAAAAAATTATTGAAATTAGTGTTGGCTGTTCGGTAAATATTTTGTTAATTTGCAGCCTGTTTTGAAATAACGAGATAAAGAATAGAGCAATGTCAAGAGTTTGTGAACTTACAGGTAAAAGAGCGATGGTAGGAAACAATGTTTCCCACGCAATGAACAAAACGAAACGTAAATTCAATGTGAATTTGGTGAAAAAGCGTTTTTTTATTCCTGAAGAAGACAGATGGGTAACTTTAAAAGTTTCAACTTCTGCAATAAAGAACATCAATAAAAAAGGAATCTCTGCTGTATTAAAAGAAGCAAGAGAAAAAGGATTTTTCGTTAAGTAATCCTAACTTATTAAGAGCACTAAAATGGCAAAGAAAGGTAACAGAGTTCAGGTAATATTAGAATGTACAGAGCATAAAGCAACTGGTAAACCAGGTACATCAAGATATATCACAACAAAAAACAAAAAGAACACGCCGGATAGAATGGAATTGAAGAAATTCAATCCAATCTTGAAAAAAATGACGGTTCATAAAGAAATTAAATAATTTAGGTCATGGCAAAGAAATCAGTAGCATCATTACAAACAGGATCAAAGAGGTTAACCAAAGCAATTAAAATGGTGAAATCTCCTAAAACTGGCGCTTATACTTTCGTTGAAGCCATTATGGCTCCAGAACAGGTAAACGGATTTTTCGACAAGAAATAATACGGATATAAATTTACGATAAGCCGTCACGATTTACATCGCGACGGCTTTTTGTTTTTGCCTATATTTGCTATCCGGAAACAAGAGATCTTAAACCTGGGTTTTTATTGTGTTTTTGATCCAAGTTTCATGGGTAATTAATTTTCTAACCATCAGCTATTATTTATGAGTTTATTCAAGAAGATTTTTTCTCCTGAAAAAAAGGAAACTTTAGATAAAGGTCTTGAAAAATCAAAGACTAATTTTTTTTCCAAATTGGGAAAAGCAGTTGCGGGAAAAGATAAAATTGATGATGAGGTTCTTGACGAATTGGAAAATGTGCTGGTTTCAAGCGATGTTGGCGTGGGGACAACCATTAAAATCATCGACAGAATTGAAGCCCGCGTAGCTAAGGACAAATATTTGGGAACTTCCGAACTTAACCAGATTCTGCGTGAAGAAATTGCAGCACTTTTGGCGGAAAGCAATAGCGGCGAAGACAAAAACTTTTACCTTCCGCAGGATAAGAAACCATACGTGATCATGGTTGTTGGAGTGAATGGCGTTGGGAAAACGACCACGATCGGGAAATTGGCTTATCAATTCAAAAAAGCAGGGAAATCTGTTGTTTTAGGCGCTGCTGATACTTTTCGCGCAGCAGCAATCGATCAACTTCAAGTTTGGGCCGATAGGGTGCAAGTTCCTATAGTAAAACAGAGCATGGGAAGCGATCCGGCTTCAGTCGCTTTTGACAGTTTACAAAGTGGCGTGAAACAGCAAGCCGATGTGGTTATAATTGATACCGCGGGAAGACTTCATAATAAAATCAACTTGATGAACGAGCTAACCAAAGTCAAGCGGGTCATGCAAAAAGTAGTGCCCGATGCACCGCACGAAGTTTTATTGGTTTTGGATGGTTCTACGGGACAAAATGCTTTCGAACAAGCCAAACAATTTACCGCAGCTACCGAAGTGACTTCACTTGCCGTTACCAAACTTGATGGAACCGCAAAAGGTGGTGTGGTAATTGGGATTAGTGATCAATTCAAAATCCCAGTGAAATATATTGGCGTGGGAGAAGGCATCGAAGATTTACAGGTCTTCAACAAATACGAATTTGTCGATTCATTTTTTAAGTAAGAAGATTTCCCATTTCAAAAAATTGGCATGTTGCAGCGCAATCAAATCATCGTTACTAAAATCATTCTGTTTTACAGCATTTTTGTGTTGGTGATGAAAGGTATTTTTTTACTCGACCAATATTTTAGCGATCAAAATCTTTCCGAAGCATTGGTTTTTGCCCATCTTATTTTGTCAATTCCATTTGTGCTACTCGGTATTTTTGGTTTTTTCAGTGTTAAAAAGGAAAACTATTCTTGGATTTACGTCGCAATCGGTGTCATTATCATCATTGCGATGCGGATTTATGAAATCGATTTGATCAAATATCTACGGGAATTGTTTTCATAGGCTTTTAATCGTACTTTTGCACTCCAAAATTTTCGGCTTTTTCAACTTTAAAAAGCTTGTAATTACTACTTTATATGAGGACGAAATCCATAAAAAAGAATAAAATCAATGTTGTAACCTTAGGTTGTAGCAAAAACGTGTACGACAGCGAAGTTTTGATGGGGCAATTGCGCGCCAGTAAAAAGGATGTTGTTCACGAGGAAGACGGAAATATTGTAGTAATCAATACCTGCGGATTTATCAATAACGCCAAAGAAGAATCCATCAATACTATTCTGGATTACGTTTCGCAAAAAGAGGAAGGCTTGGTCGATAAAGTATTTGTTACTGGTTGCTTGAGCGAACGCTATAAACCCGATTTGCAAAAGGAAATCCCTAATGTTGATCAATACTTCGGAACAACCGAATTGCCAAGTTTATTAAAAGCTTTGGAGGCCGATTACAAACACGAATTAATAGGAGAGCGCTTAACCACAACTCCTAAAAATTACGCTTATTTAAAAATCGCCGAAGGTTGCGATAGGCCTTGCTCGTTTTGTGCAATTCCGCTAATGCGTGGAAAACACAAATCGACTCCAATAGAAAATCTTGTTATTGAAGCTGAAAAATTGGCTGCCAATGGTGTGAAGGAATTGATTCTGATTGCACAGGATTTAACTTACTACGGATTGGATCTATACAAAAAACGAAATCTTGCAGAACTTCTTGAAGCTCTGGTAAAAGTTGAGGGAATTGAATGGATTCGACTGCATTATGCATTTCCCACTGGTTTCCCGATGGATGTTTTGGAAGTAATGAAACGCGAACCAAAAATCTGTAATTATTTGGACATTCCATTGCAGCATATTTCCGATTCAATTTTAAAATCGATGCGACGCGGAACTACGCAAGCAAAAACCACAAAATTATTGCAGGAATTTAGAGCGATTGTTCCCGATATGACGATCAGAACTACTTTAATTGTGGGTTATCCAGGAGAAACCGAAGCAGATTTTCAAACTTTAAAAAATTGGGTGAAGGAAATGCGATTCGAACGTATGGGCTGTTTCACCTATTCGCACGAAGAAAATACACATGCCTACAATTTGGAGGATGATGTACCTGAAGAAGTGAAACAAGCACGCGCCAACGAAATCATGGAAATTCAATCACAAATTTCCTGGGAATTGAATCAGCAGAAAATTGGAAAAACTTTCCGTGTGATTATCGACAGAAAAGAAGGTGAATATTTCGTGGGAAGAACCGAACACGATTCTCCCGATGTTGATAATGAGGTTCTGATCAATGCTTCAGAGAACTATTTAAAAACAGGCGAATTTTACAACATCGAAATCACCGATGCAGCCGATTTCGATTTGTATGGAAAATTGGTAAATGTAAACGAACCTGAATTACAGACAAAAGCAGGTATTTAATTTTTCAAGGTTTAAAATTTGAAAAATGCGAAACGAATCAATGACTAGAATCGTAAAGCGTAGCAATTTTTTCCGCCGCAATTTTTTTCTTCTGTTCGGTGGTTGTCTCTTTCTTCTTTTTATCTTGATGTTGATTTCTGACCCGGATTTTGATTTCTGGTCCGCTGGCTATCTTCCCATTGGAGTGCTTCATATTTATATGCATTTTTATAACAAAAAAAAGTACGGAACTGATGAAGCCTACATAGCATGGGACGATGAAAAAATAGTAGTGCGGGAACTTCAGCAGCCACCAAATATATATACTTGGTCGGAAGTTGATGATATTCGGATTTCCAAGAATCACCTCACCATAAAATCAGGAGCTGCAAATGGCATCATGATGGATTTGAAAGGTTTTAAGGAAGAAGATATCCCGCAATTGGAAAATGAACTGAAATCCAAACTTGCTGTTTAGTTTTGGCTTTTTTTTGACTTGAAAAAATTATTCCAAAGGCACAATCAACACAGGAACCTTGCTTTCATTGATTATTGTGGTTCCGGTACTTTCAACAAACATTCTATAGAGCATTCCTTGTTTTTTATGTCCTAAAATCACAAGGTCAATGTTCAGTTTATTGGTTTCGATTAAAATCATTTCATCTGTTGCTCCCTGAACCAAAAGTCCTTCCGCATCGATTCCGTGATTGGTAAACTTTTGCGCATGTTCCTGAATCATTTTATGTTCTTCTCGCAATTCGCTGGCTTTGCTGTCCCTGATGTATTGTGGCCCCACATCAAAACCCACAAAATCAGGACTAGGCTCTGCAATATGTACAAGCCAAACTTTTGAATTGAATTTTTCAGAAATTAGTAAGGCTTGTTCTATCAAAGGTTGAGTATTGCTGTCAAAATCGACTGCGACGAGTATATTTTTCATGAATTTTTAGTTTAAATATAGCCTATAAATATCAGAAATCATAGCGTATACAATCAATTCTAAACGCTTACCTTTGCAGCTCTAAAATTAATCGTAGTGTTTTCTGCTTATACCAAAGAATTTAAAACCAATCTTTCGCTGGCCTATCCTGTTATGCTCGGTCAACTGGGTCACGTAATGGTGGGTTTGGCCGATAATATTATGGTCGGACAATTAGGCCCTGCGCCCTTAGCAGCGGTTTCTTTGGGAAACAGTTTGATTTTCATAGCACTTTCACTCGGTATCGGGTTTTCGTTTGCCATCACACCATTGGTTGGCGAAGCCGATGGCGCCGGAAACATAGAGCAGGGCAGAAGCTATTTTCACCACGGAATGATTATGTGCGTTGTCAATGGGATTTTGCTTTTCCTTTTGCTGCTCTTGGCTGAACCGATTTTGTATTATTTGGATCAACCGCCAGAAGTGGTAGAGTTGGCCATTCCTTATTTTAGGATTGTGGCTTTTTCCATGATACCGCTGATGATTTTTCAAGGTTTCAAGCAATTTGCCGACGGACTTTCGCAAACGAAATACGCGATGTACGCTACCTTGGTCGCTAACGTTATGAATATCATTGGAAACTATTGCTTGATTTATGGTGTTTGGTTTTTCCCACGTTTGGAATTGGAAGGAGCGGCATTATCTACTTTACTGTCTCGTATTTTCATGGTTTGGTTTTTATGGCAAATACTTCGGAAACGTGAAAAACTAAAATCGTATTTTATCTGGTCGAAAAATGAACTTTTCAAAAAATCCATTTTTAAAAAACTATTTTCTTTAGGTTTTCCGACTGCTTTACAGATGTTTTTTGAAATTGCACTTTTTACTTCCACGGTATTTCTGGCGGGATCTTTAGGTGTTTTTCCGCAGGCAGCAAACCAAATCGCACTTAATTTGGCGTCAATGACATTTATGGTTGCTGTAGGGCTTGGAGTTACGGCTACAATTAGGGTCAGCAATCAGAAAGGAAAGGGAAATTACGTGGATTTACGGCGGATTGCTTTTTCGATCTTCCTGTTGGTTTTATTGATTGAAATCATTTTTGCCATCGGTTTTATTTTACTGAAAGATTGGTTGCCAACAATTTATCTCGATGATATGGGCGTGATTGTCTTAGCGGCCCAATTGCTTGTTATTGCAGCTTGGTTCCAACTAAGTGACGGCATACAGGTTGTAATCCTAGGTGGTTTACGCGGATTGCAGGATGTGAAAATCCCGACCGTTATTTGCTTTATTGCTTATTGGATTATTGGTTTCCCCATTTGTTTTTACTTCGGAAGTGAGGACAGACTAGGTTCAACAGGTATTTGGATCGGATTATTGGCTGGATTAACTGCTTCGGCAACGATGCTGTTTTTTAGGTTTAATTATTTGAGCAAAAAATTGATTAAAAATCAAATTCCACCTGTTTCCACAGTAAATTAAGTATTTTTGAAATTCAAAAAATCAGAAAATGAGTTTTCCAAAATTTCTCTTAGGTGATAACACCGATTTTCCAGACGCAATTTTTGTGGTTCACACTGAATTTCCTCGATTTATTATCAATTTAGCCGATGATGAAGTAGAATGGCTTGAAGATTTTGATGAATCCGACGAAGCTGAATTGTCTTCTGAAGCAGAAGGATTAATTCAGCAGGCAAACGAGTTTTACGATCGTGAAGTGTCACGCTACGAAGAATAATTGATGGAAGAATTAATAAAACTGGATCACGAACTTTTTCTATTTCTCAATAATTTGGGAAATGAAACTTGGGACTGGTTCTGGATTGCACTTTCAGGAAAATTTACGGCCGTTCCTCTTTACGTTTTACTGCTTTTTTTGATCTATAAAAATTTTGGTGTGAAAGGAACTTTGATCACCCTAGTTCTGGTCGCCGGATTAATTACATGTACAGATCAACTGGCAAATGTTTTTAAAGATGGTTTTGAACGTTTAAGACCATGCAGGCAGGAAGGTGTCATGGAACACGCTCGTATGTTGGCAGATTACTGCGGAAAATACGGATATTTCTCTGCACACGCAGCCAGTTCAACCGCACTGGCCATCTACATCGGACTTATTTTGAAGGATGTTTACCGAAAAATAATTTACTTCATGATTTTTTGGGCAATTTTGGTTTCCTACAGTCGGATTTATGTCGGTGTACATTATCCAGGAGACGTGATAACCGGAATTGTTATTGGCAGTTTCTTGGGATGGATTTTTTACAAGTTGCAACATTTCCTCATTAAGAAATACACGGATGTTGGTATTACCGAAAAAGAGGTTTTTTAAATTGGAAATTTGAAGCAGCAATCAAAACCTAGATTCTATTTAAAAAACCCCAGATAAAATCAACCTCAAAAATTATTCAGTAACTGCTTTTATTTTCTTCAATCCTTCGTAAATATTTTGAGCAATTTGTTTTTGATGTTCAGGATCGTTCAATTTTTCGGCATCTTGGTTATTTGATAAATATCCAAGATGTAAAGTAATTCCTGGCACAACGGAATTCCTTAAAAGCAGAAAATTCGCGGTTTTTACTTTTCCTGTCTCAAAGCTTTCCTTTAATAGTTCCGAAATTAAAATTTTACTGTATTCATGTACTTTCGAAGGTGAATTTCCTTCTGTGGAATAATACGCTTCAACACCATTTAAATCAGAATCCTTTTCCCAGTTGTTGCAATGCAGGCTTAAAAATAAATTGGGTTTTTGGGTATTGATGATTTCTGTTCTTTTTTCTAAACTTAAAAAATGATCTGTTTCACGGGTCAGGATAATTTCTATTTCTCCTTTTTTACCCAATTCATAAAGCTGTTTTGTAATCGCCAGCGCAATTTCTTTCTCGTTATGACTTCCAGGATCCATACCGCCGTGCCCTGCGTCAATTAGTACCACAAAAGGTTTGGAATCTTCCATTGGAACATAAGAACTGAATGCAAAAACTGCGGCGAAAAGGATAAGAACGATACCGAACTTTAAGCCCAATACAAATTTTGATGTTTGTTTTTTGTGTAACATATTTAATCGGTTTTTGGTTTTAACGAAGCTAAAGCCACTAATGAATGGCTGTTTAATTGAATTTCCACAATTGATTAAATGCGAGGAATATATTTCTAAATCAACAGATTTTATTACTGCGGAATCGGCGAGATATTCATGATTTTGAATGATTTCCTTTTTGTACAACCAAATAAACGGATTGAACCAAAAAAAGCAGCTTAGCAATTCCGACAATAGAATATCGACGGAATGAAGCTGCTTGCTATGTGCCAATTCATGCTGAATGACGGAATTTGCCAAATTATTTTCTTCGAGGTCTTCATTATGAATAAAGAAATAGTTGAAAAAGCTGAAAGGATTTCCTTTTCCTGCAGTATCAATAATTTTAAATTTTCGAAAATCATGAATTTTGCTGCGTCTTATCAAGTGGATGATCTTGAACAGATTTATGGCGAATCTTATTAAAAGCAAGAAGGTTATTAGGAAGTAAGAATAAAAGAAAATCTGTTTTAATTGAAAATTTTCCTTCTGGATAATTTCAGCATTTCCCATCTCAATGACTTCTATGTTTTCCGAAGTGGTTAGCATGGGTTCCAATTGAAATTTTTCTTCGGGAAAATAATTGCTGCCATAATCAAATTCCAAAGTTGGCGCAACAAGACAAAGGATCAAAGTACCCAATAAATAGAACCGATTGAACTGGAAATTTTTTCCCTTTTTCAGAAATAAAAAAAAAAGCACAAAGGAAATTGCAAGTGCATTTATTGAATAAAAAGCATAATCTACCATTCTATTTCTTTTTTTGAGCTATTTTCTTTTGAACAATTTCTTCCAACTCTTGTAATTCCTGCATACTTAAATCGGCGTTTTTGGCAAAGAAAGAGGCAAATTGGGAAGATGAATTATTGAAAAAATTTGAAACCATATCTTTTAATTCGGTTCTGAAATATTCATTTTTTTTCAGCAGCGGAAAATATTCTTTATCACGCCCATATTTTGTAAAACCAATATATTTCTTATCAACCATTCGACCTATTAATGTGGAAATGGTGGTGTAGGCCGGTCTTGGTTCAGGGAATTGCTCTACAATATCTTTCATGAAGCCTTTTTCGATCTTCCAAAGATGCTTCATAATCTGTAGTTCCGATTTGTTCAATTGTTTGTTATCCACAAATATAGTTTTAATACTACAAATGTAGTAATAAAATTGTAATGGCAAAACTATTTGGAAATTTATCGAATTTTACGGGTTGCAATAATCCTGTTACAGAACATACCACAATGGGCACCGCTGAAAATAAAAAATTTTAAATTAAAAAAATCGACGGAAGTTAACTACCACGAAGCGTTCATTGATATTTACGGTTTTTAAACATCGAAAACTACCTTCTGAGTAAAATTCAAAAGGCATCGAAATAGATTATTGTTGAAAATTTCTATTGCTTTTCAACCAAATATCGCCATCCAAATTTATCTTCGGATTTGTTGTATTGAATATCGGTTAATTTGGATTTGAAAAGTGTGGCATACGAATCTTCTTGATCCTTCAGCTCAAATTTTTCACCCTTATAACCAAAACCTTTTATGGGATTGATCACGGCTGCGGTGCCAGAACCAAACATTTCCTTTAACTCACCATTTCTTGCTGCATCCAGTATTTCCTGTACTTTAACGCGTCTTTCCTCAACGGGAATATCCAGATCCTTGGCCAAGGTAATCACAGAATTTCTCGTGACCCCATCTAAAATTCGATCACTGAGCGGTGCTGTCAAAAGTTTGTTCCCAACCCTGAAAAATACATTCATTGTTCCAGCTTCCTCCAAAAATTCGTGGTGGCTTGCATCAGTCCAAACCACTTGTTGGAAACCTTCGGCTTTTGCTAAATTCGTCGGATAAAATTGGGCTGCATAATTACCTGCTGCTTTTGCAAAACCAACACCGCCATTTGCGGATCGGCTATATTCTTCAGCGAAAACCACTCGCACTTCTCCGCTATAATAAGATTTGGCAGGAGAACAAATAATCATGAATTTGTATTTTGTTGATGGTGCTGCAGAAACTCCTGCTTCGGTAGCAATCACAAACGGACGGATATAAAGTGAATTCCCTGCTCCAGGTTTAATCCATTCCCTGTCCAAATTCAATAATTTTTCCAATCCGGCCAAGAAAATTGATTTGGGAATTTCCGGGATTGCCAATCTTTTAGAAGATATATTAAAGCGTTCAAAATTTGCTTCGGGCCTGAACAACCATACTTTGTCATCATCATCTTTGAACGCTTTCATTCCTTCAAAAATGGCCTGGCCATAATGAAATACTTTTGCTGAAGGCATTAATGAAAACGGTCCGTATGGTTTGACAACCGGTTTTTGCCATTCTCCATTTTCATAGTCGCATTCCAACATATGGTCGGTGAAAATATTCCCAAAGACCAAATTTTGAAAATCAACTGAGTCAATTTTAGAAGAAGATGCTTTTTCAACATCAATCACAATGGTAGAATTGCCTATCATGCATAAATTTTTTGATTATGCAAATTTACCCAAATAAAAACGGAATCAAAATGTAAACTTTTGGTAAATTTGGCTCACATTTTAATTAACCAAAGATTTAAGAAATGAAAAAATACTCAATCGTTTTAGTTCTGGCCTCATTACTGATTTTTTCTTGTAAAGAAGCAAAAGAAGAGCAAGAGGTAAGTAAAACAGAGGTAGCGGAGGTTTCAGAGGAAATTAAAGTACCAGAAGGTTATCTTTCCGTAGGGGAAAAAATGGATACTACAAATGTTTTGTCCATGGCCGAAATGGAAGAACGATATAAAAATTTGCCAATTGGTGATACCATCAATGTAAAATATGAAACAACTGTAAAAGAAGTTTGTAAAAAGAAAGGTTGTTGGATGATCATGGAAAATGGAGAAAGCGATGATGTGATGGTGAAATTTAAGGATTATGCCTTTTTTGTCCCCAAAGATATTGATAGCAGTAAAGTGATTATTTCCGGAAAAGCTTATGTGACCGAAATGTCTGTGGAAGACAGACAGCATTATGCGGAAGATGGAGGAAAATCTGAAGCAGAAATTGCAGCCATTACTGAGCCGAAAAAGACGCTTTCTTTCTTAGCTGATGGCGTTCTGATCAAAGAATAATGGAGCGGAAAATCATCACTACGGCTGATGGTTCCAAAACCATTTATTTGCCGGAGTTGGATGAGCATTACCATTCTAAACACGGAGCCATTCAGGAAGCCTATCACGTTTTCATAAAAATGGGTCTCGATTTTCTGATTCAGAAAAAGCTCCTGAATTTAAATATTCTCGAAATCGGTTTTGGGACGGGTTTAAATGCTTTCATTACTTTTTTACAAGCAAAAAAACAGGGATTACAAATTAATTATACGGGTGTAGAAGCTTTTCCAATTCCTTCAAGCGAAGTGGTAGGTTTAAATTACGTAGAATTGCTTTCTGCATCCGAATCCTCCGAGGTGTTTGATAAAATTCATCAGGTTTCTTGGGAGCAAAATCATGAAATCGAAGCGTTTTTTACATTGAAAAAACGCCAGATGCGATTTGAGGATATCAATGATTTTGAACTTTACAATTTAATATATTTTGATGCTTTTGGTGCGCGCGTCCAACCTGAATTATGGACGGTAGAAATTTTTAAGAAAATGCACAAGGCCTTAAAACCAGAAGGTGTTTTGGTTACTTATTCGGCCAAAGGGAGTGTCCGACGCGCTTTGCAGCAGGTCGGTTTTTTAGTCGAACGACTTCCTGGTCCTCCAGGAAAACGGGAGATGTTGCGAGGCGTAAAAGTGTAATTTTGTGAATCAGTGAACGTTAAACTGTGGTGTCAGTTGTATTTATCATCGTAAATTTCAGGAAAAAGGATGAAAATATTAATAACAGGAGCGACAGGTTTGGTGGGCAAAAGTATCTCCGAATTATGTCAGAAAAGGGGAATCCAGTTCCATTATCTCACTACGCGAAAAAATAAAATTAAGGATTCCGAAAATTGTCGCGGATTCTATTGGAATCCGACGAAAGGGGAGATAGATATTACCTGTTTTGAACGTGTTGATACAATTATTAACCTGGCCGGTTCTTCCATTTTTAAAAAATGGAACAAAAAAAACAAAACAGAAATCTTGAACAGTCGCGTGCAAAGTTTACAGCTTCTGTACGATTCATTAAAATCGACTTCGAACAACGTAAACCACATTATTTCTGCGAGTGCCATCGGGATTTATCTGCATTCCTATAAGAAAATTTATACAGAAGAAGATAACAATGTGAGTGATACATTTTTGGGCAGCGTGATAGATGAGTGGGAATCGGCAGCAGATAAATTTTCAGAATTGAATGTAAAAGTGACGAAATTAAGAACCGGTATGGTGCTGGATAGAAAGGAAGGTGCTTTTCCGAAATTAAAAAATGCTGCAAAAAATTACATGGCGGCTAGTTTTGGAGCTGGAAACCAATGGCAATCATGGATTCACATTTATGATCTTTCAAGACTATATCTTTTTGTTGCTGAAAAAGAATTGACAGGAATTTATAATGCGGTTGCACCAAATCCTGTAACAAACCAAACACTGAACAAGAAATTGGCCAAGGAGCTGGAAAAACAGTCAATTATCAATAAAATACCCGAATTTGCAGTGAAGTTGATCTTTGGAGAGCGGTCTATTTTATTGTTGGAAAGTCAATTAGTGAGCAGTAAAAAAATTGAAGAAAACGGATTTAGATTCAAATATAAAAAAGTGCGTAAGGCGATTAAAGATTTAATATAAGAAAAAGAAAAAACCGGCTTTGCCGGTTTTTGTTCACTTTAAAATAGTGTTATTAAGACTTATTATGGGCGGTTACGTTGAAAGAAAGCTCCATATCATCGCTAATAAAATTGTCACCTAAATTATCAAAAACAGATTGAGATCCGTAATTAACGCCCCAATCAGTTCTATCAATGATGAATCTTTCGCTTTCTATGACCAAGGTTTTCCCGTCGTTACTCAATTTCGTATCAACTGGAAATTCTATGTTTTTGGTCGAATCTTTCAGTGTCAGGTTACCTTGTAGGAAAGTTTTACCATCTCTTTCAGTAGTTCCGGTAATTTCAAAAGTTGCAGTTGGAAATTTTTTGACGTTAAAAAAATCGGTTTCTTTTCCTTCAACGGTTCCTTTTAAATGGTTCTCAAGGTTTTCCCGATCCTCATCACTGATGTTTGCATCGGTTACGGCAACACTGTTCATGTCTATAACAACGGTTCCACTTTCTATTTTACCGTCTTTGGCCGTAAAATGTCCGGATTGAATGTCAATAGTTCCCACATGTTCACCTGTTGGTTTTGTTCCTCTCCACTTCATTTCTGAAGCCGTGGTGTCTATTTCATACTGAATGGCTTCAGCAGAAGCCGTTTTTGCTTCGGCAGCTTCAGTGGCACTCACCTCGTTTGTTTTGTCATCTTTACAGGAAGAAACTCCCATAATAAGGCCCATCACTAAAAATAGGTTCAAAAAATTGTTTTTCATCCGTAGTTCTTTTTAAGTTAGAAAAACAAAATTAAAACGATTTTAACAAGACTAACTTAAAATTGACTTAAAATTTTTTTTGTGACATTTTGGCATTTTCATAGAAGTGGCAATACTTTTGAAAGTGGGAGGAAGGAATAAAATTGATTAGAATGAACAAGAATAACGAAAACAAGAAAAAATCTTCCCAAGATAGAGAAGAATCACTTAAAGATAAAGTGGAAGAAACTATTGATAACGCTATAGAACAAGTAGAAGAAGACGCAGAAGGGGAAAGCGACTCTTCGAAATTGGAAGCGATAAAATCGGATTTGGAAAAAGAAAAGGATAAATTTTTACGTCTTTTTGCCGAATTTGAAAACTACAAACGCAGAACAGGAAAAGAGCGCTTGGAATTATTTAAGACCGCAAACCAGGAAATGATGTTGGCAATGCTTCCTGTTTTAGATGATTTTGATAGAGCTATTGCACAAATCAGTAAATCAGAAGATAAGGGTCTTTTACAAGGTGTAGAGTTAATTCATAGTAAATTCAAGGAAACTTTGAGAAGCAAAGGCTTGGAACTTATGGAAGTGAAGGAGGGTGATGTTTTTGATTCCGAAATCCATGAAGCGGTTACCCAAATCCCTGCGCCTTCAGATAAATTAAAGGGGAAAATAGTGGATGTTGTTGAAAAAGGTTATAAGCTTGGGGATAAAATTATTAGATTTCCAAAAGTAGTAACCGGGCAGTAAGAAACAGTAAAAATGAAACAAGATTATTACGAAATACTAGGGGTTGACAAAAATGCTTCAACAGCAGAGATAAAAAAGGCCTATAGAAAAAAAGCGATTGAATTTCATCCGGATAAAAACCCTGGAGATGCAAAAGCAGAAGAAATGTTCAAAAAGGCTGCAGAGGCTTATGAAGTATTGAGTAACCAAGACAAACGTGCCAGATACGACAGATTTGGACATCAAGCCTTTGAAGGAGGTGGTGGTTTCCAAGGCGGTGGAATGAATATGGACGATATATTCAGTCAATTTGGTGATATATTTGGAGGTGCTTTTGGTGGCGGCGGTTTTTCAGGATTCGGTGGTGGCTTTCAAGGTGGGCAGCGAAGAATGAAAGGAAGCAATATGCGCATCAGGGTGTCATTGAGCTTGGAGGAAATTGCCAATGGAGTAGAGAAAAAAATTAAAGTTAAACGAAAGGTACAGGCACCGGGTACCACTTACAAAACTTGCGCAACCTGTAATGGAACGGGTCAGGTTACTAGGGTAACTAATACAATTTTGGGCAGAATGCAAACTGCGTCTCCTTGTAATGTTTGTGGTGGTTCGGGACAAATCATTGACAAAACGGTTCCGGGGGCAGATGCCCACGGACTCATTGTAAAAGACGATACCGTAACAATTAAAATACCTGCCGGCGTTGTAGAAGGAATGCAACTAAAGGTTTCCGGTAAAGGTCACGAAGCTCCGGGAAATGGCGTTCCGGGTGATTTAATGGTGGCCATTGAAGAAAAGGAACATCCGCACTTGCAACGTGAAGGAGATAATTTGCATTACGATTTGTACGTAAGTTTTTCCGAAGCAACCCTAGGAGCATCTAAAGAGATAGAGACTGTAACCGGAAAAGTTCGGATCAAGGTAGATGAAGGTGTGCAATCAGGAAAAATATTGAGATTAAGAGGTAAAGGAATTCCGAATATAAATGGCTACGGAAGAGGCGATCTTCTTGTTCATGTAAATGTATGGACACCAAAAACGCTGACTAAAGAACAACGGGAGTTTTTTGAAAAAATGGCAGGTGACGAAAATTTCCAGCCACAACCCGAACGCGGTGATAAATCATTTTTTGAAAAAGTAAAAGATATGTTTTCATGAGCATGCTCATAAATTAACAAAATTTTTATATATTTGAATATTGCTATTGTTTTAGCAATAATTTTTTTCTTTTTCATAGCAATTTTTTCCCATCCTTGAATATTTGATTTAAGGGTGGGTTTTGTTTTTTGGTCGCTCTCGAAATTGCATTAAAGAATAAATTAGCATCTTTGTCCCTCAAAAAAAATAAATTTATGCCCAATTTATTGGTAGCGGAAAAAATCACCAAGAGCTTTGGTGGCTTTAAAGCGCTTAATGATGTTTCTATCTCTATTCCAGAAGGCAGCGTTTTCGGTCTATTGGGACCTAACGGAGCAGGAAAAACAACTTTGATAAGGATTATCAATCAGATTGCGTTTCCAGATCACGGTAAAATATTTTTAGATGATGAGCCATTGCAGCAAAAGCATATCAAACAGATTGGATATCTACCTGAAGAAAGGGGCTTATATAAAAATATGAAAGTTGGTGAACAAGTACTTTATTTGGCACAACTTAAAGGTTTATCAAAAGAAGAGGCAAAAGAAAGAATTAAGTATTGGTTTGATCGGTTGGAAATTGCGTCGTGGTACGATAAAAAAATAGCTGAACTGTCAAAAGGAATGGCTCAAAAGGTTCAATTTGTTGTCACGGTATTGCACAAGCCCAAACTACTTATTTTTGATGAGCCTTTCAGCGGATTTGATCCCGTTAATGCTGAAATAATTAAAGACGAAATTTTACAATTGAAAAAAGATGGCGCCACTATTCTTTTCTCGACGCATCGTATGGAAAGTGTTGAAGAATTGTGTGATTATATGGCACTCATCCATAAATCGAATAAATTATTGGACGGAAAGGTATCAGAAATCAAAAGGGCTTACAAATCCAATACTTATGAAGTTGGATTGGAAACAACTGATTCTAAAGCTTTGAAGCTAACATTGCAGCAAAAATTCAATGTTCGGGAAACAAATTTCAACAGTATTAATAAGGATTTGAAACTCAGGATTCAAATTGACCCCGATGGTTCACCCAATGATTTACTGCAATTTTTGCTTGGTCACGCTCAAGTAAATCATTTTGTGGAAGTGATCCCCTCGGTAAACGATATTTTTATTCAAACTGTAAAAGCCAATGCATAATCTAAAACTGATCATAAAAAGAGAATATTTGGCGCGGGTTCGCAATAAAACTTTTGTTGTGATGACATTTTTGAGTCCCTTGATATTGGTCGGTATGATCATGTTGATCACCTACCTAACAACGCTCAACAACTCAGGGGAAAAAACTGTTGGCATCTATGACGAAAGTGGGATATTCGCCACTTCTTTTAAAAACACCGAGGAAATCAACTACACAGATCTTTCGGCTTTACCGTTTGAAATAGCTCAAGAAAAAGCCCAAAAGGAAAATTTCTACGGATTGCTTTACGTTCCAAAAGACGTAGTGACATCAATGGACGCAGGTGAAATCAAGTTTTTTTCAAAAGAGACTCCGGGATTTACTTTCCTTGAGAATATTGAACGGAAAATTTCGGAAAAATTGACCAATATTAAACTGGCCAATAGTGGTGTCGATTTAAATCAGTTGGAATCCGCAGAAACCAATGTGAATCTTGATTTGCAAAATTATTCGGGTGTCCACACTTCCCGTATCTCCAGTTATGTAAAAATGTTTTTTGGAGGCGCCGCGGGTTATCTGCTCATGATGTTCATTATTATTTATGGCAATATGGTAATGCGCAGTGTTATTGAAGAAAAAACAAATCGGATTGTTGAAATCATTATTTCTTCAGTTAAACCGATTCATTTGATGTGGGGAAAAATTCTAGGAACTTCTTTTGCGGGAATTACTCAATTTATAATTTGGCTTATTTTGGGCGGAGTTTTGTTATTGGTCGTTTCTTCTGTGGTTGGAATTGACGTTTCAGCAATGGAAACACCTCAAAAACAAGCCATGGAACAAATGTCGCAAAACGAAATGCAACAGCTTATTTTCGATATCGCAAGTTTGCCTATTCTAAAATTGATATTGTTCTTTTTGATATACTTTATAGGAGGCTATTTCCTGTACAGTGCAATTTACGCCGCAATAGGAGCTGCGGTTGACAACGAAACGGATACACAGCAGTTTATGCTTCCAATTATCCTTCCTTTGATGTTGGGTATATACGTCGGATTTTTTTCGGTAATAGAAAATCCGCATGGCAGTATTTCCACAATTTTTTCCATGATACCACTGACTTCACCAATTGTAATGCTCATGAGAATTCCTTTCGGTGTTCCATGGTGGGAATTGTTGATTTCGGTAATTATTTTAGTGACAACAATTTGGGGAGTAGCTTGGATTGCTTCCAAAATCTACAGAATAGGAATCTTAATGTATGGGAAAAAACCGAGTTATAAGGAGCTTTACAAATGGTTAAAGTATTAATAAAAAGTTGATAGGTTAGAAAATTTTCGCAAGATTTAAGGAAACTAGATCATTAATTTTCACTTATGAAAAAGATTTTCCAATCGATCATCCTTATTATCGGACTTCAGGTATGTGGGCAATCGGACGATTTGGCGAGGCTTGAATATACATATTTTCCACAATCTTCATCAGATAATTCCTTTAGACGATTTGTTGCCCTTATCAATTTTCCAGTTAAAGTCAAGGAGAATGAAGATGAAGAAGGAATTGACTCCTATTTAATTCCAGGAATTGAATATGAAAACATCAATTTTAAATTTGAAGATCCGGCACCGGTTGGTGGGATTCCAGATTTAGATCGTTACCAATCCTTTACCACTTCATTGGGGTATCTTACTCCTTTGAAGAAAAATTGGATTTTAGGTATTCAAGGAGGTGTGAAAATAGCTTCTAATTTTGAATTAGGGGAAATTATAAATGATGACTTAATTTATACCGGTGCCGTGTTTTTTATAAAAAGCAGTGAAGAAGAAGCACCAAAACCGTGGCGACTTATCCTAGGTTTACATTATACTACAACTTCGGGAATTCCATTTCCTTTACCGGTAATAAATTATCACCGGGAATTTCATCCAGACTGGACTTTTACCCTCGGAGTTCCAAAATCCAATATTAAGTACTTTTTCAATAAAAAAAATGTGGTTCAGGCATTTGTTACATTAGACGGATTTTTTGCTAACATCCAAAGTAACCGTCCTTTCCTGAATAATGCCAACAAAGTGGCAGAAAATATATCCATGACTATCGTTTTGGGCGGATTGGGCTACGAACATAACTTTACTGACCATTTAGTTTATTACCTTTATGCCGGACATACAATTATGAATGATATCAGGTTTAGGGATGGAAATTTGGATAATGTCTACGATATTAATAAAACCAATACGTTTTATATGCGTAGTGGTATAAAATTTCAGTTTTAAAAAATGACAAGAATCTTATTAATCGAAGATGAAGCGGCAATTAGAAGGGTATTGGTGAAAATCCTCGTTGAGGAAAATGAAAATTTTGTTGTGGAAGAAGCCGAAGATGGTCTTCAAGGAATTGAAAAAATTAAAGAAGAAGATTACAGTCTGGTACTCTGCGACATCAAAATGCCAAAAATGGATGGAGTTGAAGTCCTGGAAGCCGCAAAAAAAATCAAACCTGAAATTCCTTTTATCATGATTTCCGGTCATGGCGATTTGCACACAGCCGTAAACACGATGCGTATGGGCGCATTTGATTATATCTCAAAGCCACCGGACTTAAACCGACTTTTAAATACCGTCCGAAATGCCCTGGATAGAAAGGAATTGGTAACCGAAAATAAGTTACTTAAAAAGAAGGTTAGCCAAAACTATGAAATGGTGGGTGATTCTTTGGCGATTTCAAAAATCAAGGATATTATTGAAAAAGTTGCGCCAACTGAAGCTCGTGTTTTGATCACAGGCCCCAACGGAACGGGAAAAGAACTGGTAGCGAATTGGCTTCATCAAAAAAGTGATCGATCTGAAGGACCTTTCATTGAAGTAAATTGTGCGGCGATTCCTTCTGAGCTAATTGAAAGTGAACTTTTTGGTCATGTAAAAGGTGCATTTACTTCGGCAAATAAAGATAGGGCAGGAAAATTTGAAGCAGCAAATGGTGGAAGTATTTTTCTGGATGAAATAGGGGACATGAGTCTTTCTGCTCAGGCAAAAGTATTACGTGCACTTCAAGAAAGTAAAATTTCGCGCGTGGGAAGTGATAAAGAAATCAAGGTGGATGTACGGGTTATCGCGGCAACAAACAAAGATTTGCGGAAAGAAATTGAGGAGAAAAAATTCCGTGAGGATTTATACCACCGCTTAGCGGTGATATTGATCAAAGTTCCAGCCTTGGATGATCGGAAAGAAGATATACCAATGCTCGTCGACTTTTTCGCTGATAAAATTTCTAAAGAACAAGGCACCGTGAAAAAGGAATTCACGGAAGATGCAATTAGCACCTTACAGAATTACAAATGGACGGGAAATATACGCGAACTCCGAAATGTAGTTGAACGACTTATCATCCTTGGCGGTAAAAAAATTACGGCGGAAGACATCAAATTATTTGCCGCAAAATAAAGTTATTCTTGTGGCGGATTGTATCGCATAAAATACATGATATCACCGCTTGGATGTTGCCATTCATTAAAAACTTCAAACCCATAGCGCCTGTAAGCAAGGCTGATTCTTCTGTTCCTAGTTTCGGCATAAATTGGCAGTTGAAGTTTTTTTGCTTTTTCAAAAAATTGATTTTTCATGTCGTACGCAATTTTCGCCTCATCACTGCCACGGGCTTCCTGTAAAACTCCCCAAAACCAACAATATAAATAATCCCCTTCTTTGGGACGTTGATCTTTAATGTATTTCTGCGTTTTGAGAATTCGCAAGCCATTAGCAATTCCGGTTACTTTATAAGCGAGTTTTAAATCTTGCATAAGATCCTTCCAGAAACTACTGTCTTTGCTGTTTGTTTTGAATAAAATGGCAACACCTTTAAGATCCTCGGAAGTAATAAGGGCATCTTTCTCAATGGCTTTATTTACCATGTGTTCGGCAAGGTATCTGAAGCGTTGTTTCTTCCTCGAATCATCTTTGACTATTTCCATGGAAGAAGGAATTTCCTCCAACAAAATAGCAACATTGTCTATTATTTTCTGCTTGTTCAAGTCTTTGAATTTTTGTGTGAAGATAAAAAATATTGTGTTATGGCGGAGCAGGGAAAACTCATATTTAATGAACATTCATAAATTTTTAAATTCAAAAATTAAATGGTTCCACGTAATTGTTTTGGGTTATTTCTTCTTTTTATTTTTTAAATTTAGGATCAATTAAAAAATAAAAGGGAAATGGCTGAATTTATAAGGATTTATGAAGAAAATCCAAATCCGAAAGACATTAAAAGAGTAGTGGAAGCCTTGAAAAATGGAGCACTGATAATTTACCCTACAGATACCGTGTATGGTTTGGGATGCGACATTAAAAATGTTTCCGCTTTGGAAAAAATTGCGTTGATCAAAGGAATAAAACTTGAAAAGGCCAATTTTTCCTTTATCTGTAAAGATTTAAGCAATCTTTCTGATTATGTGAAACAAATCAACAATCAGACTTTCAAAATATTAAAACGGAATTTACCAGGACCTTATACCTTTGTTTTGCCCGGAAACAATAATCTTCCCAATGTTTTTAAAAAGAAAAAAACAGTAGGAATCAGGGTTCCGGATAATAAAACTTGTCAAGCTATTGTCGCTGGTCTTGGAAATCCTATCGTTTCAACTTCTATTCGGGATGAGGATGAAGTTGTTGAATACACCACAGATCCAGAACTCATTTTGGAGAAGTGGGATAAACTGGTAGATATTGTCATTGATGGTGGCTACGGAGATAATATTCCGTCAACGGTTGTAGATTTGACCACCGCAGAACCCGAAGTGATACGCGAAGGAAAGGGAAATCTGGATTTAATGTAATTTTAAAATCAGAAAAACCCTGCCAAAGCAGGGTTTTTCTTTTTAATATATAAATTGGTTTTATTCTGCGTCTTTCATTCCTTCTTCAATCAATCCGAAGAATTGATCCAATTTGGGCAAAATAACAATTCTGGTTCTTCTGTTCTCCGCACGACCTTCAGCCGTATCGTTTGAAGCTACGGGAATGTAATAACTTCTACCAGCTGCAGTCATTCTTTCTGGCGGTACGCCAAATTCATTCTGAAGAATTCTTACAACCGAAGTTGCACGTTTTACACTTAAATCCCAGTTATCCAACAACACAGCGTTCTTAATCGGCACATTATCGGTATGACCTTCAACCATAAATTCGATATTTGGTTTGTTTTTCACTACTGTGGCAACTTTACCTAATACTTCTTTTGCACGGTCATTTACTTGATAACTACCACTCTTGAACAACAATTTGTCCGAGATGGAAACATAAACAACACCTTTTTCGACATTGATTTCAATATCTTCATCATCAAGATTTCCAAGTGCTCCTTTTAGACTTGTTACCAAAGCAAGGGTCACCGAATCTTTTTTGTTCATCGCTTCTTGCATGGTTCGGATTCTCAAATCTTTTTCTTTGATACTCTCCAAAGATCTTTCAAGATTTTCCGCTTCTTTCGTGGAAAGTGTTGCCAAATTTCCAATATTGTTGAGCAAGGCTGCATTTTGATTGTTCAAGGTTCCAATTTGACCTTGCAATTCTTCTTTATCCTCCAAACAAGCATTCAATTTTACCGTTGTTGTGTTCAACATATCTTCTGTCTGCTTATGTTGAGCTTCAAGCTCGGCATATTTTTTCTTCGAAACACAAGAAGTCAGCATTAATACAGCCGACATTGTGACTAAAAACATTTTTTTCATAACTGTTAAGTTTGGTTATTTCCCGTCAAAATTATAAAAAAGAAAGTGCTTCAAGGTGTAATTAACAAGTATTTAAACATATTTTATTTAATATCCTGATAATATGATTTTTTCCGAATGAAATAGAAAGTAACTAGAGAATGAATTCTAAAATAATCGTGTTTTTTGTGCAGATGATCCCTTTTCTCATACATTTTCAAGAGGTTTCCGTAAAAACTGAAATGAGCTTCGATAATGGCCCAAGTATGCTTGAATTTTCCTTCCAATAAAAATTTTACTCCGGCCAGTCCGTCAAGAAGAAGTCGGCAGAAAATAATCCACCATACCTGCGGAATTGGGACATTTTTTAAAATTGAAAAAAGCGAATTTCTGAAGTTTAAAAACGTTTTCTGCGGACTAACATTATTCAGCGTGGCACCTCCAACGTGATATATTTTTGAAAACCCGGTATATTTTAGTTTATGACCTTTATTGTGGATCCGCCAACACAAATCAATTTCCTCTTGATGTGCAAAATAATCCTCATCAAAGCCACCAACTTCATTAAAAATATTTCTACGGATTGCAAAACAGGCACCACTCGCCCAGAATATTTCAGTTTCATCATCATATTGACCTTCGTCTTTTTCCAAAATGTCAAAAATCCGCCCGCGACAGAAAGGATAGCCGTATTTATCCAAAAAACCACCTGCAGCACCGGCATATTCAAAATACTCCCGATTTTTAAAATCCAAAATTTTTGGTTGGACCACTGCGGTTTCTTTTTCGTTTTCAAAAATTGAAAGAATTGGTGAGAGCCAATTTTCGGTTACTTCTACATCAGAATTCAAAAGGATGAAAATATCTTCTTCCAAATTGCGCAAAGCATCATTATAACCTTTCGCGTACCCGCCATTTGTTTTGTTCTGAATGATTTTTACCTGCGGAAAATTTTCAGCAATAAAAGAAACAGAATCGTCGGTTGACGCGTTATCGGCCACGTAAATAGCAGCTTCTTTTGAAAATGAAATTACCGAAGGCAAGAATTGCTCCAGTAAGTTTTTTCCGTTCCAGTTAAGTATAACAACTGCTGTGCTTAATTGTGGCAAATTTTTCAGTTTGAAAATTCTTTGCAAAGTAAAGTTATTTACTTCGAAATGTGAAAAAGCTGTGTTGTTTTGTCATTCCGACGCGGGAAGAATCTCTGATTACCAAAATCCTGCTCACAATTCAGAGATTCTTCACTCCGCTATCGCTCCGATCAGAATGACACTTCGATTGTCATTCCGACGGAAGGAGGAATCTCTGATTACCAAAATCCTGCTCACAATTCAAAGATTCTTCACTCCGCTATCGCTCCGACCGAATGACACTCCGATTGTCATTCCGACGGAAGGAGGAATCTTTGACCATTGAAATTGTGCTTATAATTCAGAGATTCTTCACTCCGCTATCGCTCCGATCCGAATGACAGCTCGATTGTCATTCCGACGGAAGGAGGAATCTCGTGGGTAGAAAAATTCTTCTAAATTTTAAAATCCGGAAGCTCCTTTAAAAAATGATAACGCTCATTTTCATAATCCATTTGGCAGTAATAATGCTGCAAACCATTTGTCACCATAAGATATTTGGCGTTTAAGCTGAGGTTGTAACGGGCAATTTGATCAAATGTGTGTTGGGTAATGGGAATTTTTGGGGCTTTACATTCAACCACCAGAAAAACGGTACCAGCCGAATCAAAAGCAACAATATCGAAGCGTTTTATTAATTGATTGATTTTAAGTTGCTTCTCGACATTTAAAAGGCTCTGCGGAATTTTTTTTTCAGTGAGCAGAAACTGAACGGTATGTTGGCGCACCCATTCTTCAGGTGTAAGAATCACAAATTTTTTACGGAGCACATCAAAAACGGCTGTTTTATTTTCGCTATTTTTGAACCTGAATTGATAAGGGGGAAAATTGAGCTCCTGCATTTTTCAAAAGTAAGAATAAGCTTTCAACATCACCAAAACTTTTCGCCTGATACAGTTTTATGAATGAAGTCAACCAAATAATCGGTTCAATTAAAAAAGGTCAGATAAAACCCATTTATTTTTTAATGGGGGATGAGGCTTATTTTATTGATCAGATTTCGAATTATATTGAAAAAAACGTGCTTTCCGAAGAGGAGAAAGGTTTCAATCAAATGACGCTCTACGGACGGGACACGAATATTGAAGAAATTGTAAGTCATTCGCGGCGCTATCCAATGATGGCCGAAAGACAAGTAATCATTATCAAGGAAGCACAAGATTTATCACGAACCATCAATGCAGCGGAACCGGATAAAGGGAAAAGTACCTTACTGGAATATGTTGAAAATCCGCAGCCCACGACTTTACTGGTTTTCTGTTACAAGTACAAATCGCTTGACAAGCGCAAGAAAATAACCAAAGTCATTCAAAAAAGTGGGGTTCTTTTTGAAAGTAAAAAATTATATGAGGACAAAATCCCGAAATGGATAGAATCCTTTTTAAAAGACGAAGGCTTTGGTATTTCACCTAAAGCTGCCGAAATGCTTGTCGAATTTTTGGGAAACGACTTGGGGAAGATTACAAATGAATTGGAAAAACTTCAGCTTATTTGTCCCAAAGGCACACAGATAACTCCCGAAATCATTGAAGAAAACATCGGAATCAGCAAGGATTTCAACAATTTTGAACTTCGGAAGGCGATTGGTGAAAAAAACGTTGTGAAAGCGCATCGGATCGTGAATTATTTCGCTCAAAATCCAAAGGAAAATCCAGTAGTTGTGACAATGGCTTTATTGTTTGGGTTGTTCACTCAGCTTTTGCAATACCATTCTTTAAATGACAAATCCAGGGATAACATTGTTAGAGCACTTAAAATCAATGCGTATTTTGCAAATGATTATGTGACGGCAGCGCGAAATTATCCGATGAAAAAAGTGAGCCAGGTAATTGGATTGATCAGGGAAGCCGATTTAAAAAGCAAAGGTGTGGGGGGCAATATTTCACAAGGTGATTTGCTTAAGGAACTGCTCGTAAAAATTATGACCTAATTTTAGAAAATGAAAAAAACACGCGCTTGGTTTTCGGCTGCGAGATTACGCACATTGCCTTTATCAATTTCCGGAATTTTGGTCGGTTCTGCAATTGCAGCTGATGAAGGATTTTTTGAAATCGAAATTTTTCTTCTCGCCATTATCACGACCCTCGGATTACAAATCCTTTCCAATTTTGCCAATGATTATGGTGATTTCACAAAAGGAACCGACAATGAGGAAAGGGTGGGGCCAATGCGGGCGCTCCAAAGCGGTAAAATTACGCAAGCCGAAATGCTTTACGGAATCATAGGAACTGCCGCAATTACCTTGTGTTTTGCAATTGCACTAATTTATGTTTCTTTTAATGCAGCCGATTTCGGATATGCGGTTTTTTTCTTTCTGCTCGGTGTCGCGAGTATTGCTGCTGCCATTAAATACACGGTCGGAAAATCGGCTTACGGTTACCGCGGATTGGGTGATTTGTTCGTTTTTGTTTTCTTCGGAATTGTGGGCGTCTTCGGTTCATATTTTTTATATTCAAAAAATTTGAACCTGTTGGTTTTATTACCAGCCGCTTCAATCGGAATGTTGAGTATGGCGGTTTTGAACCTGAATAATATGCGCGATCGCGAAGCCGATGCAAAAGCGGGAAAAATAACTCTGGTTGTGAAAATAGGTCTCAAAAAGGCCAAACTTTATCAGGGTTTTTTGGTAAGAATGGCAATCTTTCTCACAGTTTTTTATGTTTTGTACGATTTTGAAAAATGGACTGAACTTTTATTCATTGTTGCCGCCATTCCTTTATTTCTGCATTTGAACAAAGTTTCCAAAAATGAAAATCCCGTTCTTTTGGACCCGGAATTGAAAGTCGTGGCTTTAAGCACCTTTTTATTCGCTGTTTTATTCGGTTTGGGGCAGTTTTTATAATTTTTCAAAGATGAATTCGCATCGTTGGAATTAAATTGTTTTAAAGCCATTTTTTGTAAATTGAAAAACCAAAAAATCGAATTATGAAAATTACATTTTACGGTCATAATTGCTTTAATATCCAGATTGGCGATATTCATTTAATGATCGATCCTTTTATCACCGGCAATGATTTGTCGAAGGATAAAATCGATGTCAATGAGTTGAAAGCAGATTATATTTTGCTTACACACGCCCATAACGATCACACATTGGATGTGGAAACCATTGCCAAAAATACAGATGCAACCATTGTTTCAAATTATGAAATCGCAACGCATTATGAGAATAAAGGCTTTGATGTCCACCCGATGAATCACGGTGGCAGCTGGGATTTTGAATTTGGAAAAGTCAAGTATGTCAACGCAATTCATACCAGTTCTTTTCCAGATGGAAAATACGGCGGACAACCAGGCGGTTTTGTTATTGAAAGTGAACATAAAAATATATACATCGCGGGAGACACCGCGCTTACGATGGATATGAAATTAATACCGATGCGTACCAAACTAGATCTTGCCATTTTGCCCATTGGTGATAATTTTACAATGGGAGTGGAAGATGCCATTATTGCCAGTGATTTTGTACAATGTGATAAGATTATTGGTTGTCATTATGATACTTTCGGATATATTGAAATAAACCACGAAGAAGCAAAACGTCTGTTTTACGAAAAAGGAAAAGATTTAATGCTTTTGGAAATAGGAGAGAGCGTGGAGTTGTAAAAAAAGGAAAAAAGGAAAAATAAAAAATATGATTCATTTTCAAATGATAAAAACAATCCAAATCAAGCTCCTCTCCCTTGGGAGAGGTGGGGGTGAGGGCTCCTTCTCATTATGACAGCAAGCTACCATTCACATTTTTTGGATTTTAAACGTCCCAGTGGAACTTCGCGCGGAATTCTCACGCAAAAGGAAACTTGGTTTTTGAAATTGACCGATGGTTCAAAAACCGGAATCGGTGAATGCGGAATTTTACGCGGATTAAGTATTGATGACCGTCCGGATTATGAAGAAAAACTGAAATGGACTTGTGAAAACATCAAATTGGGTCCGCATAAATTATGGAAGGAACTCAAGGAATTTCCCTCAATTCAGTTTGGTGTGGAAATGGCTTTTAAAGCTATCGCCGCTAAAAAAAACTTCATTCTTTTTCCTTCGGAATTTACCGAAGGGAGAAAAGCAATTCCTATAAATGGTCTTGTGTGGATGGGCGATAAAGCGTTTATGAAAACCCAAATTATTGAAAAAATAAATGAAGGTTTCAACTGTATTAAATTAAAAATAGGCGCGATCGATTTTGAAACTGAATTAAATCTGCTCAAATACATCCGAAGTCAGTTTTCTTCCGAAGAAATCGAAATCCGCGTCGATGCAAATGGTGCTTTTCATCCTTCCGAAGCATTAAAAAAACTTTTTCAGCTTCAAAAATTTGATCTCCACAGCATTGAACAACCTATAAAAGCGGGGCAAATAGGGGAAATGGCAAAACTTTGTCAAGAAACCCCCGTGCCTATTGCGCTCGATGAAGAATTAATAGGGATTTTTGATGTAACAAAAAAGGAAGAAATCCTACAAATGATCCGTCCGCAATTCATCATTTGCAAACCAAGTTTGATTGGTGGTTTTAAAGGAACACAGCAATGGTTGGATTTGGCCGAAAAGCAAAAAATAGGATGGTGGATCACAAGTGCTTTGGAAAGCAACGTTGGTCTGAATGCAATTTCACAATGGACTTATACATTAAAAAGTAAAATGCCACAAGGTTTGGGAACGGGCTCACTTTACATTAATAATTTTCCCGCTCCATTAACGGTTGAGCAAGGAAAATTAAAGTACCATCCCGACAAAAACTGGCAAGTAAATATTTAAAGAAATTATGTACATAGAACAGGCATACGAAGCAAAAACCAGTTGGTGGCGCTATATAATCGGAATTGTAATTATTTTTTCGGGTTGGCAAATTGTAGGGGTTTTACCCCTGACAGCTGTTGCATTATGGAAAGCTGGGGATTTCAACATTTTTATGAAGGCTGCAGAGAATAATTTTCAGACTTTAGGAATTGACCCCAATTTATTCCTGTTTCTTTATATCCTTATGTTCACTTTTGGGCTCCTTGGAATTTGGTTTGCAGCGCGGTTTATTCACGAACAACCTTTTAAGAAATTGACCACTACGAGGCCGAAAGTCGATTGGGGAAGAATTTGGTTTAGTTTTTTTATGGTGGTAGGTATCAATCTCGTTCTTTTTGGAATCGGATATTTGGCAGAACCAGAGGCGTTGGTGTGGAATTTTGATCCAATACCTTTCTTCATTCTTTGCTTTATAGCCATCTTTTTACTGCCATTGCAAACCAGTTTTGAAGAATATTTGTTCCGTGGTTACTTTATGCAAGGACTCGGAGTATTGGCGAAAAACAAATGGTTTCCACTTTTGATCACTTCTGTTTTCTTCGGATTGCTTCACGGTTTAAATCCTGAAGTCGAAAAACTCGGATATGTGATGATGGTTTTCTACATTGGAACAGGTTTTCTCCTGGGAATTATGACTTTAATGGATGAAGGAATGGAACTCGCCTTGGGTTTTCACGCGGGAAACAATATTTTTGCTGCTCTTTTGGTCACTACAGATTGGACGGCATTTCAGGTTCCAGCGCTTTTTCGGGATGTTTCCGAACCTTCTGCTGGATTTGATATTATAGCACCGGTACTTATTTTGTACCCGATTTATTTGATCATTTTGGCAAGAAAGTACAATTGGACGAATTGGGCCGATAAATTGTTTGGGAAAGTTCACCGGCCTCCGGAAATTCATCATTCCGAAGAAATTTAGCGAAAACATTTTTATTGTTTATTTTTTTGGTATACCAGATTTTAAACCTTGTATGAACGCATATAAAACTCAAGAAACCCATTCAGATTTCAAAATAAGGGGACAGCATTTTTCAAATGAAGAATTAAAGGAAGCTGCTTTTTCTTTTATTAAAGAAGATGAAGCTTATGAAGCGGAAATTGGTCGGTTTTTGCAAGATTGGCTGAATGAAAAAGCGTATGTAACCGTCCACACTTCAGGCTCTACCGGAAAACCAAAATTGATTAGATTGAGAAAAGACGCGATGATCAATAGTGCAATCGCAACCGGTGATTTTTTTAAAGTTAAAAACGGAACGAACGCCTTACTTTGTTTACCTGCGAATTACATCGCTGGCAAAATGATGCTGGTCAGAGCGATGGTTTTGGGTTGGGATTTGGATTTGGTTTCGCCAAAAGCGAATCCTTTGGATCATTTGTATAAGTTATACGATTTCTGCGCAATGACTCCTTTTCAATTGGATAATTCGATTGGCAGATTGCACCTTATTAACAAATTGATTGTTGGTGGAGGTTCGGTTTCCGAAAATTTAAAAAACCTGCTTCAGGACAAAAAGGCCAAGGTGTACGAAACTTATGGTATGACAGAGACCATTACGCATATTGCCGCAAGACGAATTAATTCCAAAAAGGCAATGGAAAGGAACGAGAATCCTTTTAAGTTACTGCCAAACGTTTCAATTTCTACAGATGATAGGAATTGTTTGGTGATTCAAGCTTCCAAATTATCGGAGGAAGAAGTTGTTACAAATGATGTTGTTGAAATTGTTTCTGATAACAAATTTCTTTGGAAAGGGCGCCTTGACAACGTAATCAATTCCGGCGGAATAAAAATTTTCCCGGAAGAAGTAGAGCGAAAGCTTCAGAAATTAATCAGCCAGCGGTTTTTCATTACATCTTTACCTGATGATGCTTTGGGACAAAAACTCGTTCTATTTGTGGAAGCTAATTTTTCCGAAGTGGAACAAAAAGAACTCTTTTCAAAAATTAAAAATTTAGAAATGCTCGATAAATACGAGAAACCTAAAAAGATTTTCTTTGTCGAAAAATTCGAAGAAACCCCAACCGGTAAAATCAATAGAATGAATACCGTTAAAGGAAAATCAGCTTAAACCTTGAATTTTGCGTTTTATTTCATCCGTGTTTTCCGATCCCACAAAAAAAGTTTTTTTCCCGTCCTTGAATTTGATTTTTATCGCGCTTCCAAATTTTGTGTTGTATAAAGTCCCTTGAGGCGTCAATCGTAATCCGACTCCATAAATCCACGGCACGGAAACATTTTCAATACTCGAAAAATCCATTTCTTCGATTTTCATTTCCTGTTTTATAAACCGAAGTCCGAAATTTGCCTTTATTGATTCCTTGGTCAACGTAATTTCCAGTTTTCCAAATATCACCGTGATCGCCAAAAGTGCAATTCCCGTGATAATGATGATTTCCATTGGAAATTTACCACCTTCTTCAAGAAAAATAGGCAACATTAGAGAGGCAATAATAACTCCTGACAGGATGATCAATAGTTTCGAATATTGTACCTCGTGATATAGTTTGTTCATTATTTTGATTTATTAACTTTTACATAAAATCCTTTTAAATCCACGGTCACTTCGTCTGTTGATTGAACAGATTTCAATTCTCTCCATTCTTCCGAAGGGGAAATTCGCTGTTCTTTCCCATCCACGAAAACATCGATCGGCATTTTGAAATCAGGTGCTTCGGCTTCCCAGCGATATAAAACCTTTCCATTTTTATTAGAAAATTGCAGTTCTGGAATTGAAGTGCACTTTAAATATTGATGAAATACGGCGGAAAGTTCGAGTCCGGTTTTTTCTTCAAAAAAATCGACAACGGTTTTCGTATCTATAATTTTATGTTTGAAAGTTAGACTGAATTCCTTGATGATATTCCACCATTTTTCATCATTGTTCACTACACTTCTAATCGTGTTCAGCATATTGGCACCTTTAAAATACATATCTCCAGAACCCTCACTGTTTACATCATAATCTCCAATAATTGGAGTTCTGTTTCCAATGGTTCGCCGCAAACCATACAAATAATCCAATGCTTTTTCTTTTCCCCATTCGCATTCCACGAAAACCGATTCGGCATAAGCGGTAAATGATTCGTGAATCCACATATCGGCGATATCGGAAGCGGTGATGCTGTTCCCAAACCATTCGTGTGCCGATTCATGGATGATGATATAATCCCACAACATGCCAATTCCGGTGCCCGACATGTCATTGCCCAAATAACCATTTAAATAATGATTTCCGTAAGCGACAGCGCTTTGGTGTTCCATTCCGAGAAAAGGAGTCTCAACTAATTTAAAGGAATCTTCAGCAAAAGGATAAGGACCAAATTTTTCATAAAAGCATGCCATCATGGGTTGAACTTGTTCGAATTGTTTTTTTGCTTTTTCCAGATTATAGGAAAGCACGTAATAATCCAAATCCAGATCTTGATATTTATCTGAAAAATGAACATAATCACCAATGTTCAAAATGATGTTGTAATTATTGATCGGATTTTGAACTTTCCAGCTCCATTCGGTGTATCCATTTCCAAGATCCATTTTTCCCGTAAGCCTGCCATTTGAAACGTTCATTAAACCATTTGGTGCAGCCACGTGTATTTCTGCTTCTTCAGGCTCATCGCTTTGATGGTCTTTGTTTGGGTACCATAAACTTGCGCCCGTGCCCTGTACCGCGACACTTACCCAAGGTTTGCCGTTTTTATCTTTTGTAAAAATAAATCCGCCGTCCCAAGGAGCATTTTTTGCAACAACTGGATTTCCTGAATAATAAAATTCAATTTTTTCTTTGTTGTTGGGTTGCAGCGGATTTTCAAAAGAAATAAAAACCGCATTATATTCCCTTTTAAAATTCAGTTGCTTTCCTTTATACAAAATAGAATCGACTTTCATGTTTTCAAAAAGATCAATTTGCATAACGGGCAATTCTTTTAAAACCGAAAAAGTAATTTCATTCATACCGGAAATAAATCGTTTCTCCGGATTTACCTTTACCGACAAATCATATTTAAGCACATCAAAATTCGTTCTTTCTGGTCGCAAAGATCCACGTAAAGTATCGGCACGCGTGTAATTGTTTTGTTTGTTGCTTAAAATTTGTGCTTGTGCCCCGAAAACAAAAAATAAAAGGAGAAGAGGCAGGATGTGTTTTTTCATTTTTTTAAAAATTGATATTCAAAGATAATCATTTCAAGATTTGAACATGTTTTGAATAAATTCCTGAATTATATGAACTCCCTTGGTTTTGTGTTTTTCACGATGGTATTTAACCAGGCTATTTGTTTCCTGATTAAAGATAAAACCAGATAAGATTATTTTATAAGAAACAATCGCGTCTCCATCCCCGGCATGAATGATAATGTCGGCATTTATTTTCATTTTTAAATAACTTTCAAATGTGGTATAATCGGCATCACACAAATCTATGTACCCATATTTTAGATTTTGATCCGAAAGATATTTGCGTATAATTGCAGGAACTTCGATGTTGTCAAGCGAGTTCGCTTCCTGGATCCTTTTTTCAATATTCAACAATTCTGTCAGCAATTCATTCTTTTGGGTTGCTGTAAGATGTGCCTTTTTTGAAATTTTATATTCAGGATGTAGATAGAAAATGGAATCGGACATTTCATTGATTCTGATTTCTGACCGGTCTTGTGCCTCCTGATATTTCCCTTTTGTTTCTGTGAAAACGGGAGTAAAAAGCAGAATTTCTTGTATTTCTTCTTCGTTCATGTTGGCTGATATCAATGTTTTTGAACCGTTACAAGAAACCAGCAACAGCATGAGGAGAAGAAAAAGAATTTTTTTCATTAACGATTTTTGTTTATTTCAAGAAACAACAAAAAATTAGAATATCCTAAACCAATATTCGTATTGAACGTTTGACTGGCAGATATAACAATTTAAATTTTCACTCGTTTCAAAAATAAACTTCTTCTTAAAATTTAATGTGAGAATATCAATTATTTCTGGAAATCAGACAATCTATTTCCAGATACTTTTCATTGATTAAACTTAAGGCAAAAGCTGCTGCCGAGGCAGCAAAAACAGAATAATCGAAAGGAGCTTTTATTCCAATTGAAAAAGTCATCGAGAGCGCAAATAGCAATAAAAGAAACCCGCTTAGTTTTGCAAACAGTTCGGTTTTTAATCCAACCAAAAGACAAACAGCAAAAATTATTTCAGCTACAGTCGCGATAATACCAATTGTTGGAATAAGGGCATCCGGAAACCAAGGATTAATAAATTGTGTGTATTCCAAAAAGCTGTTCCAGTTTCCCCAAACTGAAATGCTTTCATTCCACCACCCAAATCTATCCGCAACTGCCGACAAAAATCCGATGGAAATTGAAAATCGTAAAAATAGTTTTATGATCTTTTTGCCCATATTTAGTAAGGTGTTTCTTCCAAATCAAAATCTTTTTCGCGCATTATTTCCGACTTCATTTCTGAAAAAGTAAATCCGATATGGTCTTGTTTATTATAATCTGTAGATTTAATTTAAATCGTAACTAACTATTTCTCTTCTTGCCCATTCATCATCCGAAGCATCATCTGCGTTGTTCAGCTCGATAAATTCAAGAAAAATAGGACCCACATCCTTGGCCATCCAAAAATGGGTCATCATTTGTCCTGATTGATCAACTAGTGTCATTTTTATTACATTTTCAAAACTTTGACCATTTACCGTTGCCGAAACGTCTTTTTCGTCAACCGTGAAATGATAGGAGAGATTTTGGGTGCTTGTTTGCGTTTGTCCCATAACCTCTATGTTCATCGTCATTTCCGTTGT
>DASSWB010000110.1:0-16987 GCA_035705495.1 Salinimicrobium sp.
AAATAAATTTTTACAGAACGAGAAATAAACCTTTTACTGATATAAATAATTTTGGTACATTTGCCTCTGCTAAACGGGGGATTAGCTCAGCTGGCTAGAGCGTTTGGCTGGCAGCCAAAAGGTCATCGGTTCGACTCCGATATTCTCCACACTCTAAAACCTTACTATCAGTAGGGTTTTTGTGTTTTTGGGGGTTTCCTGAATTTCTAATTTTTCTTAATAAATAGGTAAAATACGTTAAATTTACGTTATTTGTTTACGAAAAGTTTACGACAAAACTCTATTGAAAGCGACTGTAAAACTGTATAAGAACGATGGTGAAACTGATCTTGGTTTCCCTGTAAAGATAATTCTTTCCCACGAAAGAAAGACCAGGCGCAAAACAATTGGTTACGCTTTTGCATCCGATTGGGATTTGGAAACTGGATTGCCAAAACAATCACATGACGATTATGAGGATCTTTATTCCGTTGTTTGGGAGGTAAAAAAGCGGGCGGCAAAAATGGAATTTCGGGAAATGGATGATTTTTCTGAGGCGTTTGAATTTTTGAACAACAAAAAAAGGATCCAGATCAAAGACTTTTACAATTGGGCGGAATCCTGTGTTGCTTTAATGGAAAAACAGGAACGAAAAGGCAATGCGGCTTCTTACCAGAATTCTATTGATGCCTTTAAACGCTTCGCGCCCCATTTGGATTTTAAGGAACTAACGCCAACTTTACTGAACAGTTTTAAAATTTTCGCTAAAGGCCGTGGCAATTCAAACAAAACAATTAGGCATTATGGCATTGGACTCCGGGCAATTTATAACCGCGCGGTGAAAGCTGGAATTATTGAAGATAAAAAACCATTTCTTGGTTTTTTTACGGACATTCCCACCCGTGACCGACGTAAGAAAAATCGCTATTTGGATTTTTTGGATATTGAAAAATTGGAAACTGCAATCTTGCCACCTGGGCAACGCCGTGATGTGGATTTGAGTTTGCTTCAGTTTTATCTTGGTGGTGCCGATTTGATTGATATTTACTACCTAAAAAATACAGATGTTGGCAAACGTGTTTTCCTTACCAGGCGCAAGTTGGGTGAAAAAGCGTATGAGTTTGACGTTCTGCTTCCTGAAAAGGCAAAACTGATTATTGAAAAATACAGGGTTCCTGGTGAATATGTTTTTCCTTGGCGCAAAGATTACGAAGGCTACAAAACTTTTTACAGCAATCATAAACGATCTTTGGCGAAGGTACAGGAGAAACTTGAAATTGTATTACAACCGAAAAACGAGAATTTGACCAGTAAAGTAATGCGGCACACTTTTGCGACAATGGGCAAATTTGCACGTATTGAAGAAGATTTGCTGCGCGAGCTGATGGGGCACGAACGCAACGAAATTGATACGGTTTACAAGGACAAATACCCGGAAGCCGAACGCGATGCCGCGCAATTGGCGATTATTGGTGAAAAAACAAAAAAGAAAACGGCGCGGAAAGTGAAAATGAGGCGTTAAGGGTTAATTTGTTTGAGACAAAACAATTAGTATGGCGATGCCTGTGGAAATTATTGTAAACCACATGAAAAAAGAAAGAATTCCTTTGATTCCTTGCAGTTGTTGATTATTTCTAATCGTATAGTGGGCTTTCATTTCCATTAATTGCCTATCAGTCAAATCAGTGTATCGTTCGGAAATAATTTTTTGAGTTCGTTGTATTTCAGATTGCATGTCGATTTGCGCTTGACTTGGTTGGGTTGCTGCTTTCATTATTTTTGGTTTTAAAATTTAATTACTCCAATAAAATCCGCTGCTGAATTGGATGAAATTGATTTACCAATCGTTTGAATTATCATTTTTCATGTAATTCTTTAATGAATCGATTAAACTTTGAATTTGCGCTACAGCTTTTTCTTTAGTGTATTGATATTCCTCTTTCACTAACGAACTGGATACGGAATTAAAATTATCGGGTGTAACTGTTACTCTCGCAGCCCCATCTTTCACCTGAATTTTTATAATTGCAAAAATACCCACTGCTGTGGCGGTGTACCCGGAATAGGTATAAGTTTCTTTTAGAAGGTATTTTCCTGTTACAATTCCAGCTTCTTTATCTGAAAACTGAATAACGGATTTTGCGCTATTGAAATTTTCTACCATCCAGTTATTGGCGGCAACATACAACTCATCTTTAGTCCCTTCGGCTTCAAATGATTCCACTATAGGATCAATTGTAACCGGCGTACTAGAAGCGCACGACGTCAAAGTAAAAACGCTTAGTGCGACAACTATAAAAAGTAGTGATTTTTTCATTTTTTTGGTTTTAAAAGTTTACTAAAGTAATAAAATTTTTGTAAATAAAATATTTGAATTTATTTGGTTGTTAACATAGTTTTAAGAAAAAACTTACAATGCCAAATAATATCAATTCACTTAAGCGTTTGTTAAGCTTTTCCCAAAATAAAGACTTATATAAACTGGAAGAGAAAAAAATAATCTTAAAAAAATTACGCTTTTCTGCTCAAAGATTTTTGGATAGCGATCTCCAATCGTTGAAGTGAACTGCTGTTTTCGCTAACTTTTTTATCCAATTCTTCGCTCTTTACCAGCAATTCTTCGGTATTGAGCAGGGATAGTTCTACGCCTTTTGCAATCATTTCAGAGCTATATGTAAACTCCCGCCTAAGGCTTCTCAGTTCTTGAAGCACTTCCTCTACTTTGTCTTTCCTGGAATATTCAGGTATTGGTTCCGCAGCTTTCAAACCTATATCGGTACCGACTATTCTACTTTCAATGTATTGTAAGATTAAATTCAATGTTTTTTCACGTGGTTTTTTTACTTCACCAGTGAGTATTCTATGCACTCCAGACGAATTTAAATCAGTGTTTTCACCTATTTCATACGCTGTAATTCGGTGTTTTTCAACTAATTCAAGTACTAAATTAAGTTTTTCTTCAACAGTTAATCTACTCATATAGAGGTAGTTGTTAATTAAATGCAAATTTTTTCAATTGAAATCGTTTGAAATTCAATTGTTAATCATATATTTGTTAAGTAAGTATTAAAAAAAATACTTATCCAAAGAAACAACAAAAAAACATCAGTTAAAAATTTAACTATTCAATTTAATACAAATATCCCATTATGTTAAAAACACTTTCAAAACAGGAAAACATTATTGCAGAGCATGTTGCTTTGGGTTTTTCTGAAAAGGAAATTGGCGATAAACTTTGTATTTCGGCCAAAACGGTTCACAACCATACTTACAATATCCGTAAAAAAATAAATGCACGCAGCGCTGTAGATATTGCTCGGCAATTCATATTGAGCCTTGAAGATCCCAAAGCTTTTTTTGCTGCACTTACCTTCTTGGTAATCCAATTTCACATTATGGTTGATATGCCAGATATAGATCTGAGAAATACGGCGCGTACAACTGCACGTGTTCGAGTAAAAACTTCTAAAAAAGGAAAAGATGAGTACCAGTTTTAAAATTGTCCTGAAAGACGAAAAATACAAAGAGCCTATAAGTCCGCGATTGGCAGAGCTTATTAAAATGCACGTAGGGAAAGAAGATATTATTGAAGCAGCCGAAAAAACCGGCGTTCACATTGTAACCCTTAAAGGCATATTGACCCGCAACCGGGTATTGGCCGAAACCAACGAACCCGCAGTGATTGAACTAATGAACATTGCGCTTCAAAATATAGAGCGTGGGCAACAGCACAAACTGGAGCTTAAGGTTGCCATGCAAGAAATAGAAGTTGAACCAAATCCCGAATAGAGATGAAAGCACATAAAACAATGATACTGCTGTACCCATACTTTTTTGCGCTATTGGGTTTTTTCGTAATGAGGGGCGGAATGCCGATAGTTGGAAACATGATGTTTGTGGTTTCGGTACTCTATGCCATGATCAACCTTGGTTTGGTTCGGGATATTGAAAAGGAAAAAGAAGCGGAATGAGCGGCGAAGTTTCCATAGAAAAATTCATGCATCACCTAAAGGCGAACAACCTGGTTATTGCCCCGCGTGATTTGGTGGAGTCCAGGCAAAACGAACTGAAGGTTGAGAAACTTCGAAAAGAAGTGCTTCAGAAAAAGGCAATGAGCATGAAAGAGATTTCGGATGCGCAATTGTGGGGAAACATTACCGTGAACGCCGTGAAAAACTATGCGAAGATCCATGCGAAGGAAAATGAACTCTTTCCGGTTCCTTCAGGTAAAAAAATGAAATATAAACTGGTGCGCGCTGCTGTGGTGCGTATTGCAAAACAACGTGGGCAATGGCTAGAAGATTAACGGCACGTGTTGGCAAAACCTACCCAAACCCGAATGTAAAGTGCAAGGCACCGGGTTTTTTGGAATCTGGAAAAGTCTGTTTTCCCTCGCCCGCGCCTTTTGGGATTTTGGACCAGTGCAAACTATGTAAAAAACAAGTTTAGAATATGGAAACGAGCTGGGACAATCTAATAATTTTTATAACAGGCTGTATTGCAGGAGTGGCACTATTGGCGCTCTTTCTTTTCCTGTTCTGTATCAAGGAGATGGGAAGCGACAATTTACCCAATTACAGCAAGTACCTGTACAGTAAAAAGCACCTGTGTTATTTATGCGGAAAACTTAACCGGAGAAACGGCCGCTGTAGTGGTTGTGGTGAGAAACTTTAAAAATTTCAATTATGGAAAAACTAATGAGATTAACCGTACTTCTGAAGTATATGCTGGATGTTGAAACTTCGGACATTCGAGGTGTAAAAGATACGCCTGAAAAGACAATGGCCTGCTATCTGGCGCAAAAATTAAGCGGTGAACCTGATTGGCGGATTGCAAAGTACTTCCAGATCAATGAAGCTTACATGAACAAACTGATAGAAACTGTGTCTGTACAGTTGTTAATGGATGAAAAAGCCAAAGAAGAGTTTGTAAAGCTAGAGAATATGTTCAAGGAACTTGAAAGAGTGAGTGTTTAAAAATATGAAAATGAATAGAGATTTTAAAAATGATTTTAAACAAAGAACAATTTTAGGGGATGTTTTTATACCTCAAAATCTGCTACGGGATAAATCAGTTATACCTGAAGCTAAAATAGTTTTTGGTGTTTTATTAGGATTAACAGAATTCGGCGAAAAAGAATATCTACTGGATAAAGTAAAATTTAGCAAAGAAAACAATTTTAAAAAGAGCCGTATTAGTGCTTGGATAAAATCCCTAGAAAAATCTGGGTATTTATTTAAAAAAGCGATGGATGTAAAGCCGCTTCTGGAAGAAAAGAACTTTAAAGGGATGGGCGTTGGTAGTGCTGTTTGTGAATGGTGCGAAGTTAAAACTTCTGTACTTCATTCTCATCATTATCCTATTCCAAAAAGTAAAGGTGGTACAGCTACAGTGGATATTTGCCCTAATTGCCACCACGAATTTCATTTTGCTCAAAACATTATAATGATAAATAAAGAAAAACTATATGAAAATGAAAGGGAATAGGGCTTTTTACCATGTGATATCTGACCCTGTAATGTCTAGTAAGGTTCTTAATGACAAGAGTAAATTGATATATGGATTAATTACCGGGTTAACTAAAGAAAACGGCTTTTGCTGGGCGAACAATCATTATTTCGCTGAGTTTTTTGAAGTTTCAAAAGAAACTATTTCTAGATGTATTTCTAAATTGGAAAAAGAAGGATTTATTGAAATTTTTATAGATGAAAAAAATGGCAATTCCCGAAAAATTTTTGTTTCTGAAAATCCATTTTTAGCAAAAGAAAAAGCAAAAGCGGGTCATGATAAAAATAACAAAGGTCATGATAAAAACATCAAGGGGTCTTATCAAAAACATCAAGAGGTCTTGACGAAAACATCAAGAGGTCTTGACGAAAACGTCAAACATAATAATACTATAAATAATACTATAAATAATACTAATGAGAGAGAAACGCGCGCGCTCGACTTTTTAAAATTAAATTTTCCTGCAAGGTTTGAAACTGAATTCTTGATGCGTTTTTCAAAAACTATTTTAGATAAGAAAAAATTCGCTGAAGATTTTAATGATACCGTAGATACGGAAGAATTAAATTATACAGATAAAATACTTTTCGCTCGTCTTGGCAGGTATGCCAGAAACTGGGTGCAAAACCAAAATAAATATGCACCTGCAGAGCCAGAGCAAAAACCCGCTTACCTAAGAAAAATATCTTAACCAATGGAAAACGGCAAATCAATACCAAAATCCATCAAGGCAGAAGAAGCTGTTATAGGTGCAATGCTCATAGATGGTCGTGCGCCACTTGAAGTAATGACTATTATAAAATCTTCAGATGTTTTTTACGCTTCAAAAAACCGTTTGATTTTTGAAGCTGTTACCGAGTTGGCCTACAAAAATGAAGCAATTGATTTGCTTACCGTTTCACAACAGTTGACCAGGACCGGAAAATTGGAAGAAGCAGGTGGTGATATGGAATTGATCCAGTTGAGCAGTAAGATTTCAAGCGGTGCAAACGTAGAATACCACGCGCGTATTTTAATTCAGTACTGGATCAAAAGAAAACTTATTCAGAAAGCCAATACAATTATCAGTGAAGCCTACAAAGAAGATACCGATAGCTTGGACCTATTGGAGATGGATGCCAAACTAAACGACGACATCAATGAAATTGTGTTCACTGGAAGTAAAGAAACCACTTATGCTGCAGCTTTGCAAGACGTGGTTGATCGTGTAGAACTAATTAGCAACCAGAAAGAAGGTGAGTTTACCGGCGTTCCTACAGGCTTTGCCAAGATTGACCGATTCACGGGCGGTTGGCAACCAAGTGATTTAATAATATTGGCGGCACGCCCTGGTATGGGCAAGACTGCTTTCATTCTAAAAAACACCGTGGAGTGTGGTTTAAGAAATATTCCTGTTGGTTTCTTCTCTTTGGAAATGAGCACACAGCAATTGGCGGCACGTACAGTAGCAATCAATTCGAATTTTCATTTATCACAATTGATCCGCGACGGATTTGCCCAGGATAAGTACTTCGTTACGCTTCAAAAAAAGCAAAACGAAATGAACAAATTCCCGATTTATATTGACGATAATCCCTCATTGGATATTCGAGATATTATAGCAAAGGCGCGCATCTGGAAGCGTAAACATAATATTCAGATCTTGTTTGTTGATTACATCCAGCTGGTTAGTGACAAGAGCAAAGGAAACAACCGCGAACAAGAGATTGCAAGTATTTCCCGAAGCTTAAAAGGATTGGCGAAAGAACTAAGCGTGCCCGTGATTGCATTGTCTCAATTGTCTAGAGCTGTTGAGACGAGAACCGATAAACATCCGAAGCTTTCAGATCTAAGAGAAAGCGGTGCAATAGAGCAAGATGCTGATATTGTTACGTTTCTGTACAGGCATCACTATTACTATCCAGATGCAGAATTGGATAGCCAATTGGTGGAGCAAGGAGCCAATGCAGAATTCTCTTTTGCCAAGTACAGAAGCGGTAGTCTTGAAACAAAAGGATTGCACTTTGATGCGAACAAAGTGAAGTACAGTGATCCCGAAGAGAACAAAAACAACGAGTGGAATGCAAATGATCTACCAAAGATGGATCCTACTGGTAACGATAACTTTTTTTGATATGCCTAATAAACCAAAAACAATTAGACCACAGTGGGTTCCGGAGCGTAAAGCATTTGGAAGGAGAACTGCAGATAACCAGAAGTTCTACAACTCGTGGGCGTGGCGCAAGGTTAGAAAGGCGTACATAGATAAGCAACCACTTTGTGAAAAGTGTATTGAAGAAGATAAAACAGTAGCAGCTGCCTTTGTAGATCACATACAAAGGATTGAAGATGGCGGTGCCAAGCTAGATGAGGCGAACCTTCAAAGTTTGTGTAAGCATTGCCACAATAGTAAATCAGGTAAAGAAGCACACGGTTATCGTGAAAATAATAATAAAAAAGAGGGGTATAGGGGTGAAAACACCTAGAGTGCAACCGCTCCTACATCGCCATTAAGTCAAAATTTTACTCGCCGTTAATTATTGAGGGGGGGGTTAAAACAGAGGAAGTTATGAAAATAGTACACACAGGAAAAGAAACAGAATTGCTCTCAGAAGTTCCGAAGGCTGGGACTTATTTGGGGAGTAAAGCAAAGAACCATTTTAAAAGGTTGGCGAAAATATTAATCGCCTCTAACCGGCTGAAAAGAATTCACGTTCCGGCTCTTGAAATTTTAGCAGTTAACGCGGAACAATGGGAATGGGCGCTGCGTGAAATACGTGACAAAAATAAAGACAAGCCAGGATCTGGTTACATTCAAAAATATGCTTCTGGAGCCAACAATATTTCTGCAGAGCTTTCTGTAAAGCGCGATGCCGAGAAAGCAATTATGCAATGCATCAAACAATTCGGATTAGATCCAAAATCAGAGAAAGACTTGAAGGCTACAATAGATCCTGCGCAAACAGATCTATTCGAAGAATTCCAAAACAGAAAAAACGTACAATGATGAAATTAACAGGAAAAGCATTAGAAGACTTTGGAAAGTATTTACAGGAACAAAGTATTGCTTATGATGAAAATATGGATCAATACCCGAAAAGTTTTTTAGTAGAGAATTTTAGCCGTGTTCCTGAAGCAATGCAATGGGGCGTGTATCAAGATTTCTTCGATAAACAAGATTTAACCCTGTACGTAGAGAAATTTATTGATGGCAGTTATGATTACACAATAGTCGGAAATCATTTTCTGCAGAATGTAGATTTTGAAGACGGAACCTTTAAAAATTTAAACGAAGCCCGCGCCGCAGCAATAGAAAAAGCAACAGAAATTTTCAACAATAAAAAATAAAATGACCATCACCAAAGAAATCCAATCCTCAATCCCTTACCAGTACGCGCTAGATGTGCAAAACGGTAAAATACCTGTTGGCAACCGTGTGCGCCAGGCGGTAGAGCGGTTCTTTGGTTGGATTTCTTCAGCAGAAAACGACGGTTACCATCTGAACCATAGCTCAGGAATGCACGTTATTGAATTTTTTGAATTTTTTCTTTGCCATACAAAAGGCGAAAAAGGCAAAAACCGCGAGTCGTTCACGTTGGAGCCGTTTCAGCAGTTCACACTTTACAACATATTCGCGTGGAAAGATGCCGACGGCCGCCGACGGATTAAAACGGTGTACGAAAAAGTGGCGCGAAAAAACGGAAAAACCGCAATCCTTGCCGGACTTGGTTTGTACTGCCTAACTTTTGATGATGAAGAAAGTCCTGAAATTTATGTAGGTGCCACGAAAGAAGCCCAGGCGAAAATATGTTGGGAACAGGCTGCCGATTTTGTTTACAAATCCCGATCGCTCAGATCTATTGGCGTAGAAAATACACAACGTGAAATCCGTTTCAAAAAGAAGCTGGGAAAGTTCCGTTTTTTGGGTGGAGACAGTAAAACGCAAGATGGATTATCGCCTTCCCTAGCTTGTATAGACGAATACCACTCGCACCGTGATGATAGCATTCGTGAAGTTCTGGAATCTGCTATGGGTGCCCGTACAAATCCGATACTTTACATCATCACCACGGCTGGTTTCAATATGCAATCCGCCTGTAAAGCTGCTGAAGATGTTTACAAAGAAATTCTTTCCGGAAACAAAAAAGACGATCACACTTTCATAATGATTCACGATTTGGATGATGGTGATGATTGGGAAAACCCTGATAATTGGTTTAAGTCAAACCCAAATCTAGGCGTATCAATTTCTATGGAATATTTGAAAGCTGAATATATTAAGGCAGTAAATCAGCCTTCCAAAATATCAAATTTCAAAACGAAGCACCTAAATATGTGGGTTGATGCTGCCGAAGTAAGAATTTCAGACGAAATCTGGAAGCTTTCCGCAGGGAAAATCCGCCTTAAAAACTTTATAGAAAACGGATGCGCCGGTGCAATAGATTTAAGTAGCACGATAGATCTTTCTGCCGAAGTTTACGTAAGCAATCCAGATGCCGAAGGCTACCGCGATATTCTTCCGCTTATATTTTGCCCAAAAGATACCGTTGGTAAACGCAGTAAAGAAGATCGGGTGCCTTATGATTTATGGACCAAGAAAAAACTATTTGATTTTATAGATTTCAGCGGGACCAAATTTGAAAAGGAAAGTTTCTGGAAAAAACAAACCCTGATCACCGCCACGCCGGGCAACCAGATAGATTATGCCACCATTCAGCAATACACCGCTTATTTAAATGATGTTCTTAAGCCAAAATGGTACTTGTACGATCCTTGGGCGGCCACGCAAATGGTGCAGGAGCTTACGGCTCACGGTGTAGAAATGCACCCGTTCGCGCAGACCATCACCCATTTTTCGAATCCTACAAAAGAATTTGAAAAACTGGCTTATGAAGGGAAGTTTAGGCACGGTGGGCACCCTGTTTTAAGTTGGAATTTAAGCGGATGCGTGGCAATTACAGATCCCAATGAGAATATTCGCTATTCAAAAAAGCATAGTACAAAGAGGATAGATCCAATCATTGCGATAATTATGGCTCTGGCGGGGACCATTATTCAGGAAGAAACCAATGAAAGCAAATACAACAACGATAAAGAGGAAATTTATATCTGATTTTTTAAAACTGAAAAAATGGAACAAAGAACAATAAAATTTAGGGCAATCAGAAAAAACACAAATGAATTGGTTTATGGCAATCTGTTCATTCCTGACAAATTTGTCGGGGGAGTTTATATATGCCCTGCCTGTACCTACGCGGACTTTATGCCGGGGTTTGAAGACGGGGAAAACATAGAAGAATTTAAAAATAGCGGTATAGCTTTAGGACATTTTCACGAAGTCAATCCTGAATCAGTAGGGCAATTCACAGGATTCACCGACAAAAACGGAAAAGAAATATACGAAGGCGATATTTTAAGTGACTGGACTGAAACAGATGAAGGAAATATCCAGTCTAAAATGCAGGTTTTTTGGTGTGAAAAAACAGGAGCGTGGAAACTTGACAATAGTTATAAGCAGGACAGATCAAGTGGAGATTTATTAAGTGATGAATTAACTGATTTCGCGTATGAAATCACAGGAAATATTTTTAAAAACTAGCCATTTCTCCAAAATGAAAAAATTCACCTTCACAAAAAAACAACAAGAATTAATGCGGGAAAACCGCCTGAAGCTTACCTCGTTTGAAATTGGCGAGCAGTTGGGATGTTCCGGATCTGTTGTGCAAAAGTGGTGGCGTGAAAATGGGCTTCAGCTTACCAAGGCAGAAATCAACAAAAAGAAATCAGCTAAACTAAAAGCCGCAAAACGAACAAGTTTCGACCCATTGCAGGATGAAATTATAAAATCCGAATATCTAAACCTTCCAGAAAAAGCACTTGCCCGTAAAGTGGGAAAAAGCAGTGCCGGTGTTCGTGTAAGAATGCGGCAGCTTGGTTTGGTGGTTCCGAAGAAAATAATTGAAATCAGAAAAAAAGAAAGTCAGTTTCATAAAGGTCAAGTTTCACACAACAAAGGATTAAAACAATCGGAATTTATGAGCGCTGAAGCAATAGAACGGACCAAAAAAAACCGTTTCAAAAAAGGGCAAGCCCCTTACAATTCAAAAAAGAACGGCGCCATTTCTGTCAGGAAAGACAATAAAACCGGCATTGCATATAAATTCATTCGGGTTTCAGCTAGCAATTGGAAGCAGTACCACTACCACGTTTGGGAAAAGGAAAACGGCAAAGTGCCAGAAGGTCATTGCCTTTGGTTCAAAGACGGAAATTCCCTTAACTGCAACATTGAAAATCTGGAATGCATTACCCGTGCCGAAAATTTAAGCCGAAACTGGCACAATTACCCAAAACCACTTCAAACAGCAATTAAATTAACCAAAAAAATAAACAAACAATTATGAGCCAAAACAATTTACAAGAACTGAATGATGTCCTGTTCGATACGCTTCGGAAGGTGAAGGACGGAAAAATGGATCCGAAGCAAGTCAATGCCGTTGTGGCTGTTTCCAATTCCATAATTTCAAATACAAAAACCGTGATGCAGGCCTGTAAAATGGCGAAAACCGAGATTCCGTCAGGCTTTTTTGGAGTTGAAAAAAGTCCTATGCAAATAACCGAAGGTCCGGCAGGTCAAAGCAAATATCAAGAACTCGATTTTGCCCTGGCAATAGGTTACGACAATGTTGCAAAAGCGGTGGGAGATCTTGGAAATAAAGTTTTCAGGAAACGTTTCGAAACCTGGAAAAACAACCGATCCTAAAAAACAAACCTCCAACAACAACACAACCAAATGGATTACCGAGAAGAAATCGAAGAATACCAAAAAGAGATTAAACTGCTTCGGCAGTTGGGCACCCGGCAAGGCTTTTTCCATTATTATTTTGAGCAGTTGCCAAGCCATAGAACTTATGTAGAGTGTTTCAATTTCGTAAACGAAAAACACTTTGACTTATTTGGCGAGACTAGGTATGAAAGTTATCAGAGTTTTCAAAATCAACTCAGTAAACACCACCGTAAAAAATGAAACAAACAATATACATCATTTTGAATATCGTTCTCACTTTTCTGGCCCCACTGCTTACAAGTTGGCTGCTCGATTTACAGTGGTTCAAATTATGGCCCCGCTACACGATGGTAATACTGCTAATGCTTTTTGAAATAGCGGTAGGCATATTTATGTTAATACAAATTTTAAAAAAACAAAAATGAGCCAAACAAAAAAACATTCATTTATAGAAGCCATTACAAATACGGCCGTTGGCTTTGGGATTTCGCTGGCTTCCATTTTTGCCATCTTCCCAATTATGGGAATTGAGAGTTCGCCTACCAAAAATATTATGATCACGGTTTATTTTACAGTGATCAGTATTGCGAGAGGGTATTTGCTGAGACGGTTTTTTAATAGCAAGCGATGATGAATAGCGGTTGTTGTTGCACGTTTTTTTTAGGGAATGTGCAAGAACGGTTTGCAGCTACCCGTCTGTGAGCGTTGGAATGTGCGGCAGGAAAATAGCGGGTAGGTGCTGTTAGTACCAGTACCACATACGATAATTTTAATATTAACGAAAAATAATAAATACAATGATTTACAAACTAACTTTTGAAGATGGCAGAATTGATTGGTGTACTGCTAAAAATGAATTACATCTACTAAAATCTTACGATGCGGATTTCGATTTGTCACTTAAAGAAATTGAGGACTTACAATCGATTACCGATGAAGAAGCGAAAACAATAATGGTAAGGAATACCGAATTTGATGAAGATAAACCCAATGATATGCCTGAACAAATATCATTATATGATTTATCAGTAGGTGAAGATTTTGCAATAATAGCGTCAACCGAGTATGACTAATGTTGTGGTGGCATTGGTACTAACGGCTAAGCCGAAACTGTCCGATAAGCACGGACGATTGAAAACAAACCTACACTTTGTATAACCGCTAACAGCCCTATGTTTTATAGCAATTGTTAGCAAAAGTAATTTTAGCGATGGCATTACCTTACATTCTCGCTCACTTCATAGGCGACTTTCTGCTACAAAATGACTGGATGGCAGTTGGAAAGAAGAAAAGTAGTTTAATATGCACGATTCACGTCTTGCTTTATATGACACCATTTTTAATGACTGATTTAAGTTGGTTGCAATTGGGTTTAATTGCGGTTCAACATTGGCTACAAGACCGAACTAAATTTGTGGGGTGGTGGTGTAAAATGATGGGTTCTTTTCAAACCGAACTAAAGCAAGACGTATTGCCGTGGGGGCATTTTGTAGTTGACCAAGTATTTCATTTTGTATGGATGTGGTGCGTGGTGGCTTATTTTTGCTAACGTTTTGTATAAACAACGGCTGAGCAAATTAACACAAACTTTCAAATAATAACAGAACAATATAAACAAACAACAACCACCGATTAAGCACGAAACTAAAGCTGTTTTTTATATAGTGTTATGCGTTCGGCTTTCGGATTAAATTTTAAAACTATGAAATTAGAATTAAGACATTTAGCACCTTATTTGCCTTACAAATTAATGATTTACGACACCGAGGATTGTGAAATATTCGATTTAGTGATGTGTAGCGAAAGTGAGATTTATTTAAGTGAATTTGAATCTTCATACGAAACCGCCAAGCCTATACTAAAGCCGTTATCCGAACTAACCAAAGATGATTTTAAAGAAGAATTGTATCAATATTATCAAACACTTGGGATTGATGTAAAATTGGTTAACTACGATTCTGGTAACGATAACCCTTTTGATATGACGTTGACTGTTACCTATAAAATGATGGGGGAAGTTTATACAGACTGTTTAATAAATCGTGGCTCAACTTCTGAAACTCCATATCATATTATTGTGTGGCTTTGTGAAAATCATTTTGACATATTTGGATTGATTAAAGATGGTCTTGCTCTTGATATTAATGATCTTTCTTTAGCTGACGCATAACGAAATCAGCTATTGTTAGTGTGGAGTATTTAAAACAAAACAATCTTAATAAATATAAATTTAAACAGCTTTTTTATGGAGTTTGTACCTGATAACAAAGAATTTTACTTTAAAGGACTTTGCCCTTATTGCAAAGGCGACCTGACCTATACCGTTGATGGAATGATAGAAGATGAAGATGGATTATGGAAAGCTGATAATGTAGAAGCACAATGTTCTAACGAACCGAATATTGAAACGGATGCTTGGAACGATTGGTTTGCTTCTCATTCGGATATGCCTTATGTGTACCAGTTACCAGTTGACGAAAACGTAAAGGAGTATATCAATTCAAAATATAGATTTATTAATTAAACAGATTTTTTATTATGGAACAGAAACTAACTCGCTTTACTTTTTTAAAAATTGAAATAGATGGATTTTGTTTTACCATTGATCTGCTAGGCACGAGATCAAGGTCATTATTTTATTTGTTTTGTGGCAAAAGATGCACTACTACTATACAATTATTTTATAGGGAATTTACTTTTTAATAAAACAGAAACAACTTTTTAACTATGGGAAATATATATAAAATACCTAACTGGGTAAGAAAAATTGACAATGACCATTTTGAGAAACAATTAAAAGAATGGGATAAAAAACCAATGGAGGAAAAATACCCACCTTCATTGACAAAATCATGGAAGATAGCAGGAAATTTATTATTAAAAAAAGCTGAAACGGATGCCACTTAACAAGTTCCGATACCACATTAATTATAGCGTTAGTTGTTGCACGTTATAGCATCGGCAGTTTTAGCGCAAAGGCTAATGTGCTACAACGGCTCGGGCTATAAATCGGTTGCGAAAGAATGCGTAGCATTCGGAAGCAACCAGATTGAAGCAAACACGAAAGAACATCGGAAGCACAAACCCGCAACTGTTTTATAGCCGTTGTTACCTGTCAGGTGCAATTTAAGAAATTAACATCGAATTATTAACCGCCCTTTTCTTCTTTTTTGAGCGAGGGCAAAAACAAAATTTATGAAAACAATACAAGAAATTGACGAAGAAAGAAACGAGAACCAACAAAATGATGCAGACGAACTAATGCAAAGAATGTTCTCTTTTATTCCTTTATCTGAAAAACACCCAAGCAGCGCAATAATATCTGCTAAATTTTGTGCTAAAGTTGCTTGTGATTATCTATACGACAACCTACCAAATATAAACGAAACACCACCTAATAGCCGAAAAGATGAAAGAACTTACAAGCAATATTGGAATGGGGTTAAACATAAATTAGAAGCATTTAAATCGGTGGCAGAAAAAGAAGAAAAAGATTAGTTTCCTGAACATCGAGTAAGCACGGAATTTGCACTTGCAGGTAACGAACAAGGCTATGCGTAGTGCCTTCTTGAAATTACGCACTAACTTTAATTAAAAGCACAATGCAGGAATTATTAACAGATAGACAGATAAAAGAAAAGGCATTGCGTATAGGTAGTGTTAGCAAGCGTTTTGAATTTGCTGTAACAGAATTTCTTAGACGAGAAAAATCTGGCGACTTATACATACTTGCAGACTTCTTCATTTTCTGTATTGAGATTCTTGACATTGATAAATTAGACTATTATAGAGCTAAAGACAGAATCCAATACAGATTAAGAAAAATGAAAGATAAAGGCTTGATTGATTGGTGTAGGATTGGTTCTGGATGGGCTGGTAAGACAGATTTTGGCATGACAAGCCTTAATAGCTATCGCTTACCAAATGTTTGCTAACGTTTCTGGGCTACACGCAGGCGGGGTTTTGCAAGCGGAATTATCCGCCGTAACTGAAATTTAGAACAGAAAAAACAACATCGAGTTATGCGATTAGCCCCGCTTGCTTGTAGCCCGTGTTATGCAACGGTTATTGAGCACAATTTTACAAATTAATCAATAAATATATAATTATGAAATTCAAAGTATTAAGAAGCAGTGAAACTGGAAATAAAATTTCCATCGTTGAAAAAAAGGCAAACGAAGCAAATGAAGCTGCAAGGCAATTATCAAAAGAAATTGGATTCGATAGATGGCGCGGCGGTTACTGGTGCGCATTTGGCGGTGTTTCTTGTGTGATGTTTAAAAATAATCCTCCCAATCCTAAATTATGGAAAAAACAAGAGGATGGATTTTTCCCAAAGAAAAACTCAAAGGACGGGAAAGAACTTGCAGAAAAATTTGAAAACCTGCCGTCGGTTGGATATGATGAGCTAAATAAAACGATTGATTTTGATGGCGCACCTTGGAAACATATCGGTATAAATTTTAATAATGATAAATTTTTCGGTTTCGTGGTCGGTGATGATTGGGATTATGAACCGAACGAAGATTGTGAGGAAATTACGGTTTCAGAATATAAACGTCTTTTTAGTTGAATCGTTCTTTTTAACTGTTGCATAACGTTTTGGCTATGAAAAGTAGCGGCTATAAGTCACTTAATTATCGGACAAAACAAAAGTAAAATTGAAACACAAACTTTAAATATTAACACCAAATCCGCTATTTTTTATAGGTGCTGTTATGCATCTGGTGGCGGTTT
>DASSWB010000111.1:0-9876 GCA_035705495.1 Salinimicrobium sp.
TTAGCAATTTACCTGCTCTACAATGCCAAACGATAAATTAAAAAGTTACCTGCATCTTCACTTAATTGTTTTTATTTGGGGATTCACAGCAGTACTGGGTGCGCTTATTTCTCTTGACGCGGTGCCGTTGGTCTGGTATAGGATGCTACTGGCGAGTATCTTGATTTTCGGATTTTTAAAACTGAAAAAAAAGAAATTCCGTGTTCCACCCAGAACATTATTGGTTCTTTTGGTCGCCGGTCTTGTCATTGCTATGCACTGGCTCACATTCTTTAGCGCCATCAAGGTTTCAAATGTTTCGATTACGCTGGCTGTATTATCTACGGGTGCCTTTTTTACTTCTATTTTGGAACCCATTTTTTACAAACGAAAAATTATTTTTTATGAAGTGTTTTTCGGGATTTTCGTGATCATCGGACTTTACATTATCTTTCAGGTGGAAACCCGTTTTTTCTTCGGAATGGTTCTCGCCCTGATTTCGGCTTTATTGTCTTCTATTTTCTCTTTGATCAATGGAAAAATGGTAAAGAAAGAAGACGCTTCGGTTATTTCTTTTTATGAGCTCGGAACAGGTACACTCGCCATCACGGTTTATTTATTGTTCATGACATTTTGGAGCGATGGAGCAAGCGGATTTTACCCCGGATTTTTTCATCTTTCTTTTAATGACTTTTGGTTGCTTTTTGTATTGGGTTCTATTTGCACGGCCTATGCTGTTATTGTTTCGGTAGAGGTTATGAAACATCTTTCACCTTATACGGTGATGCTCACCATTAATTTGGAACCTATTTACGGTATTGTGCTTGCTTTTTTCATCTTCGGATCAAAAGAAGAAATGAGCCCCGACTTCTATTATGGAGCACTTATCATCCTCATTACCGTTGTTTTAAACGGATTGTTGAAAAATAGAAAGAAAATTAAACAAAGGGTTTAAGAATTCTTTCTTTTAAAGTTCATTATATTTGTTGGCTAATTAATCAGCAAAATACTATCGCCATTCATGGAATATTTAGATTTTGAATTACCTATAAAGGAACTTGAAGAGCAGTACCTAAAAGCTTGTGCAATAGGGGAAGAAAGCTCTGTAGATGTGACCACAACGTGCAAACAATTAGAGAAAAAACTCAAAGAAACCCGAAAAGACATATATAAAAACCTGACCGCGTGGCAACGGGTACAGTTGTCCAGACATCCATCTCGTCCATACACTACAGATTATATAAATGCAATCTGCGGAAACACATTTATGGAATTGCATGGAGACCGAAATGTGAAGGACGATAAAGCCATGATTGGTGGATTGGGAAAAATTGGAGATCAGAGTTACATGTTTATCGGACAACAAAAAGGATATAATACCAAAACCCGACAATTCAGGAATTTTGGGATGGCAAATCCTGAAGGATACAGAAAATCACTCCGTTTGATGAAATCTGCCGAAAAATTCGATATTCCGGTGGTTTGTTTTATTGACACTCCTGGAGCCTATCCCGGATTGGAAGCAGAAGAACGCGGACAAGGAGAAGCCATTGCACGAAATATATTGGAAATGACACGGCTTAAAGTTCCAATTATTGTAGTGATTATTGGTGAAGGAGCCAGTGGAGGCGCGCTCGGGATTGGAGTTGGAGATCGGGTTTTTATGTTGGAAAATACCTGGTACTCGGTGATTTCCCCCGAATCCTGTTCTTCTATTTTATGGCGAAGCTGGGAATACAAAGAAGTAGCGGCCGATGCATTGAAATTGACTGCCAAGGATATGAAAAAACAGAAATTGATTGACGAAATTATAAAAGAACCGCTTGGAGGTGCACACTCAAATAGAGAGGAAACTTTTGAAACGGTGAAAGAAACAATTTCGAGATCATATGCAGAACTAAAAGATTTGTCCAAACAAGAATTAATTTCTCAAAGAATGGATAAATATTTAAATATGGGAGTTTTTAAAAGCTAAAAAATTCTTTTATCGAATTTGAAAAATCCAGAACCCTTTAGTTCTGGATTTTTTTAGGCTTATGAACAAATAATAAAAGTTGTTAACAGGTAAAATGTTCATTACCTGTTCATTATCAAAAAGGAAATTCATCCTTTTAACTTAACAATTTCTTTACATTCGTAAAATGGAAAAAGTAGAGGTCGCCAAAAGCATAAATTACGGGAATAATCAGGTTATAAATCTGGAGAAAGGTAAAATTCCGCCCCAAGCTCTTGATTTAGAGATGGTTGTGCTTGGAGCCATGATGATTGACAAAAAAGGAGTAGATGAAATCATTGACATTCTGCATCCTGAGGTTTTTTATAAAAAGGCGCATCAGCATATCTATGAAGCCATTCATACACTCTTTGAAAATTCCGAACCGGTCGACTTATTAACAGTTTCCAATCAACTTAAAAAAAATGAGAAGTTAGATCAGTCGGGAGGTGATTTTTACCTGATTCAACTAACACAAAAAGTATCTTCTTCGGCGCATATTGAGTTTCACGCCCGAATAATTTTACAAAAATACATTCAGCGTAGTCTAATAAAAATTTCCAACGAAATTATTGAAGATTCTTACGATGAAACGACAGATGTTTTTGATCTTTTGGATCAGGCCGAGTCAAAGCTTTATGAAATTACCCAAGGAAATATAAAACGTTCTTCGGAAACTGCACAAAGTCTGGTTTCCCAAGCCATGAAAAAAATTGAAGAAATTTCCAATAAAGAAGGCTTAAGCGGAATTGCTTCTGGATTTGACAAACTCGATAAGTTAACCTCGGGCTGGCAACCTAGTGATTTGGTCATCGTTGCTGCGCGTCCGGGTATGGGTAAAACAGCCTTGACTTTATCAATGGCGCGAAATATTGCGGTGGGACAAAATATTCCTGTTGCTTTTTTCTCTTTGGAAATGTCTTCGGTACAGCTTATTACAAGATTGATTTCTTCTGAAACAGGATTGTCTTCAGAAAAGTTGAGAACTGGAAAATTGCTCAAACATGAATGGGAACAACTGAACGTAAAAGTGAAAAAGCTTGAAAAAGCGCCGCTTTACATTGATGATACACCTTCGCTTTCTATTTTCGACCTAAGGGCAAAAGCACGAAGATTGGCTTCGCAACATGGCATCAAATTAATCGTTATAGATTACCTGCAGTTAATGACAGCTGGAGGAAACAATAAAAACGGAGGAAACAGGGAACAGGAAATTTCAACAATTTCAAGAAATTTAAAGGCTTTGGCAAAAGAATTGAGTGTTCCGGTCATCGCACTCTCGCAATTATCACGTGCCGTAGAAACCAGAGGTGGAAGTAAGCGTCCGTTATTGAGTGATTTGAGGGAATCCGGAGCCATTGAACAAGATGCCGATATTGTATCTTTTATTTATCGCCCAGAGTATTATAAAATTGAAGAATGGGATGATGAAGAAAGAAGTCCGACTGCCGGTCAAGCCGAATTTATTGTGGCAAAACACCGTAATGGTGGTCTGGATAATATCCGCCTTAAATTTGTGGGTCATCTCGGTAAATTTGATAACTTGGATGATTTTGATTCACCTTTTGAATTTCCGTCCAAAATAAATAATGACGGGCCGGATGAAATAACACGTTTTCCGAGTGCAGATGAAGCTTTTGGCAGTTCAATGAACAATATTGACGATGATGATGATAATGGAGTTCCTTTTTAAAAAACAAAAAAATGCTTTAATGGCAAGAACAACAACTATAAGAAATTCTGAAACCTGCAAAGTTTCAGAATTTTTTCGTTTTGAAAAAAAACCTGTTTTACTGTTGTTTGCAATATTATTCTACGCAAACTCCTTTGCATCTTATATTTTAATTCCCATGGATGCAGAGAGCCAAAGCAACCATTTAAAGGCATACGGAATAACCTATTGGACTCTGGAAAAACAATTAAAAGTCAATTGGCTGCTGAATTATCGGGGAGGCTCTTTTTTACTTCCTGATACCGAAGAAATACGTAGGGAATGTAAAATTCGGGGTGTCGATTTTGAGATTTTAAGTGATAATAAAACCGAGGAAATCCTTTTGGAAATTAGTAGTCCGTCACAAAACATGGAAACCGTTGTGCTTGAGAAAGCCCCAAAAATTGCGGTATATTCACCTAAAGGCAACAAACCTTGGGATGATGCCGTAACAATGGTGCTGACTTATGCAGAGATCCCTTATGAAACTATTTATGACGAAGAGGTGTTGAATGATGTTTTGATCAATTTTGATTGGGTGCATTTACATCACGAAGATTTTACCGGACAATACGGGAAATTCTACGCCGCTTACAGAACGGCTCCTTGGTACATTGAAGATAAAAAATCGGCTGAAGCGTTGGCGACAAAATTGGGGTTCGACAAAGTTTCGGAAGCCAAATTGGCGGTCGCGCAAAAAATTAGAAATTATGTAATAGGCGGTGGATTCATGTTCGCGATGTGCAGTGCCACCGACAGTTTTGACATTGCGCTTGCTGCGGAAGGAGTGGATATTTGCGAACCCATGTTTGATGGCGATCCCAGTGATGCTGCTTATGAAAGTAAAATTGATTTCAAAAAAACAATGGCTTTTGAAAATTTTGAACTTGAAAAAAATCCGATGGTTTATGAATTTTCTTCCATAGATATGACTACCAAAAGAAGGATCAATAAAGAGGAAGATTATTTCACGCTAATGGATTTTTCGGCGAAATGGGATCCCATTCCCACAATGCTATGCCAAAATCATACGGCTTTGGTAAAAGGTTTTATGGGACAAACAACTTCTTTTGATCCCAGTACGGTAAAATCGACTGTTTTGGTGCTTGGTGAAAACAGGATTAATGGTGAAGCCAGATACGTTCACGGCATTAAAGGAAATGGTTTTTTCACTTTTTACGGCGGCCATGATCCTGAAGATTATCAGCATCGGGTAGGGGATCCAAAAACGGAATTATCCCTGCATCCAAATTCTCCGGGTTATCGGTTGATTTTGAATAATATTCTGTTTCCTGCCGCAAAAAAGAAAAAGCAAAAGACCTAAATTCGAAAAGTTTTAAAAACAAAAAATCCCGCAATTGCGGGATTTTTTTTGGCGTTTAATCTTTCAGAATTCAATTTTTCAATGCCTGCATCGTTTTTTCCTTATTGGAATTTGGGATTTGTTTCTATTGGAATTTGATACCCTCGAATGTTCGTATTGAGACAATTCATCTGAACAGTTATTCCGTCAAAGTTGGCTTATCAACAAATGGTCTTTCTGCCCTGTTTGCCAATTCCCAAGCTGTGTAGAAAATCAGTTTTGCCCGTTTCTCCAATAAGTCATATTCTATTTTATCAGGAGTATCGGTTACCTTATGATAATCCGCATGCACTCCGTTGAAATAAAAGATAATCGGAATATCGTGTTTTGCGAAATTGTAGTGATCGCTTCGGTAATAAAATCTGTTCGGATCATTTTCATCGTTAAAAGTATAATCCAAATTCAAATTTGTGTATTTTTTATTTGCTGCTTCACTAATGTTGTGCAACTCGGTACTCAACTTATCACTTCCTATCAAATAAACGTAATCTCCAGCATCTTCCATTCCTTTTCCAATTCTACCAATCATATCAATATTTAAGTTGGCAATGGTTTGTTTTAAAGGGAAAACCGGATTTTCGGTATAGAATCTAGAACCTACAAGTCCTTTTTCTTCACCAGTTACATTCAGAAATAAAATAGAACGTTTTGGACCATTTCCATCTTTTTTCGCTTTTGCAAAAGCTTCGGCAATTTCCAAAATCGCCACAGTTCCGGAACCATCATCGTCTGCCCCGTTAAAAACATTTCCTTCGCTATCAACACCTACGTGATCGTAGTGAGAAGAAATGACCAAAATCTCGTCTGGTTTTTCTGTACCTTCAATATAAGCTAAAACATTTTCGGTATCCTTTATGGTTCCGCGGGTAAAATAGCTACCGGGTACTTCCTGAAAATAATCGTCTCCTCCCATGGGAGAAACAATACCAAGTTTTTTATATTCTGTTTTTAAATATTCAGCTGCTTTTTTCTGTCCTGGTTCGCCGGTATCCCTACCTTCAAATTCATCACTGGCAAAAATATACAGATGTTTGCTCAGTTCTTCTGAAGTAATGGTTTCGGCATATTTTTCCGGATCTGCTTTTTCAGTGCTTTTTTGTTGCGCACTACAACCTAACAAGCTTGTCCCAAGGACAAATAAAAATAATTTTTTCATAAAACCTGGTTATTTATTAAGTATCGCAATATAGGCAAAAGTTAAAATGTAAAAGTTAAAGCGGGAGCAAATTCAAAGGGTTTTTATTTTGGAAAAATGATTTCATTAATGCGTTTCATGCCGATTTTTTTAAAAATGAAAAATCGAATCGATTAAGCTTTTATGTCGAATACGAAAACACTTACCAGTGCAATTACTATTAGTATAACAGAAGTAACAACTATGAGAATAAACCAATTTCGCAATCCTTTCTCCATGAATCAAATATTAAATTAATAGACGCTATTTGCGCGGAGACGTTACAGAATAGGAAGTTAAAAGTTGCCGAAAAAAATGTCGGTTTTTTGAAAAGTGATTGGATTTTTTATTTAACTTTGCACTTCAAAGTACTTTCTATGAAAAAAGAAGAGGAATATATCAAAGATTTGACCGAGATCCGGACCATGATGGAACGATCTACAAAATTTTTGTCCTTGACAGGTTGGTCGGGGATTTTGGCCGGACTTTACGCCTTGATCGGAGCGTTTATTTCTTATCGATTATTCTATAACACCCACGGCTCTATCATTTCCAATACAATTGATCGGGAAGAAATCTCTCAAAATGTTTCCGGTCTTTTTTTGGTTGCGTTCATCGTCTTTGTACTTGCAATGGGAACTTCGGTTTTGCTTTCTTTTGTAAAATCAAAAAAGCGTGGGGAAAAATTATGGAATCCTGCCAGCCGCCGATTACTACTAAATATGACAATACCTTTGGTTACAGGAGGAATTTTTATCATGATTCTTTTTTCGAAAGGATTCTATGATCTTCTTGCGCCCGCGAGTTTGGTGTTCTACGGTTTGACACTTATCAACGCTGGAAAATTCACCTATGATGAGGTTAAAATCGTTGGCTATGTAGAGATCGTTTTAGGACTTGTGGGATTGTATTTTGTAGGATACGGATTACTTTTGTGGGCAATCGGATTTGGACTGATCCATATTTTTTACGGATTATACATGCATTATAAGTACGAAAAGTGAAAATAAAAATAGATGGTTTACATAAAGCATTCGAGAGCAGGATCCGGCTCGGTATCATGTCGGTACTCGCCGTGAATGATACGGTCGATTTTAATTCGCTAAAGGAATATCTCGATCTTACAGATGGAAATTTGGCGAGTCACTTAAAAGGATTGGAAAAGGAAGATTTTATCGGAATTGAAAAATCCTTCGTCGGTCGAAAACCGAATACAAAATACTTTATGACCAAAAATGGCAAGAAAGCTTTTGATGGGCACCTCAAAGCATTGGAAAATTTAATCAAGTCACAAAAATGATAAACACTTGATAACAATATTTTTTTGAACTATAACTTTGAAATTCAAAGTGACTTAACACTATTAATTAACTAAACTTAAAAACAAACATCATGACACAAGAAAACAGCGTACCAACGCAGCAATTTTTTTCAGCTTCATTAGTCAAAACGGTATTATGGGGCGCAGCTATCGGATTTATTTTAATATTTCTTTTCATTTTTCAAATAGAAGGGGATCCCACTTGGGGAGAATTTTGGAAAATCAGACCCTTGGTAGTAGTTCCTATAGCCGGAGCAATGGGCGGAATATTTTTCTCTTTCATGGCAAATCTCGGAAGGGAAGGCGGCTGGAAAAGAATTTTCACTACTTTAATTGGTTTGCTCGGTTACATCATCGCAATCTGGTTGGGCTCAGTGTTCGGGTTGGACGGTACTTTATGGAACTAAAAAAATCGGCTAAGAAAACATCCAGATTCATCTTTCTGATTTTTGTCATTTTCACCGCTTGTACTGAAAATCCCAAAGAGAAATCAGAATTGAATACGGAACAGACCAAAATCGTTTTTAACGAAGATAAATGGAAAACCAAAGATGCCAGGGATTATCCGTACAGAAATGAAATGCTTCATGATTTAATGAACAATCAAAATTTGAGGAAATTGAACCGAAAGGAAATCTTGAACTTGCTCGGTGATCCCGACCGCATCGATAATGATTGCCTGTTTTACCGAATTGAACAGAAACGACTCGGATTCTTGCCTTTGCATACCAAAACAATGGTAATCAAATTTGAAAATGACAGCACGGTACATTGGGTGAAAATCCATGAGTAAAAGATTTTTTCGGATAAAAAAATTAGTATCAAACATGAAAAGCAATCAAAATTTAGTGAATATTTTAAACTGGCTCTTCGGACTCATAATTTTTGTAATCGGAATAATGAATCTCGTTTTGGTTCATCCGGTCCCGGGAATCATTTATCTGTTTTTGTCGCTTCTATTTTTGCCGCCGTTAAACAAATTGCTAAAAAGAAGGATAGGATTTGCCATTCCTTTTTCGGCCAAAATAATTCTGTTCCTCATCATTATCTGGTTCACCTTGGGAATAAGTGATTTGGCAGAAATCTACGGTATTTGATTATAAAAAGTAAAAAATGTAAAGCGTATCAAAGCAAAAATCAAGTCATAAAAATGGAATATTTTGTAGATAAAAATTCGGTGGTACGGCAAATTTGGGGTAAAGGAGACACCATACTTTTCATTTTTGCCGGTGCTGCAGCCGAGTTTGCACTGAACAAAGCAGTAGATTGGCTGTATTTTACCGGAAAATTACCAGCCGATCCGTTGGGTCGGTTGTTTTCTACGGTTTCCTATGCACGCGTAATTGTTTTTTCCAAAGAAAAAGCCGCGCTTCGGGCAATCGATTCCATGGCAACAATACATTCCCAAGTGGAAACAAATCGCGGAGCAAAAATTCCCGATTCGGCTTACCGCGACGTGCTTTTCATGCTCATCGACTATTCCATAAGGGCTTTCGAACTTTTGGAACGAAAACTGACGTCAGAAGAAAAACAGGAAGTATTCAACGTTTTCTTCCGATTGGGAGATCGGATGGGTTTAAACGGATTACCGCAAAATTTTCCGGAATGGAAAAAAATGCGCCGGGAATATCTACAAAACAACTTAAAACACAGCCATTACACAGATGATTTGTTTCGCCAGTACCGTAAACATTTGGGACCGATGAGATTTTGCCTCCTACAAGAAGCACAAATCATGGTCATGCCGCAACAGGCCAGAAAATTGCTGGGGTACAGAAAAACGTCTTTCTTACGGCCGCTCATCATTCTGTACAAATTGGGCAGACATCTAAAATTCGATAGACTGTTAAAATCACTCATCCTGCCCCCCAAATACAAAAAGGAAATCCTGGCTTTAGATAAAGTTTAAACAGAATTCACGACTTCAACTTTCCAAATAAAAAGCATCAGTCTATTTATTTGGGCGTGCCCTTCTTCCGCCGAAAAGGCTCCAGAAGGTCAGGCTATCCGTTACAAGTCCGCGTTCGTACCTCACTGTGGGCTTTCCACTGCTATCCTTCACGCGGAATGAAACTTTCATTGCGAGCGAAGGCACGAAGCACGGCAATCTCATGATCGAAACCCAACTTTGGAATTTGTTTTTTTTGGAATTTGGAATTTTCAATCGCACCGTCATTGCGAGCGAAGCGCGGCAATCTCATGAATTTGAATCCGAACAATGTTTCGAGTCCTACACAAACAAACTGCGACGTTTTTCGAAATGAAAAACTCGCAGCGACGAATAAACCGTCATTGCGAAGGAGGCACGACTCCAGCAATATGCTGCATCCAAAAC
>DASSWB010000112.1:0-17352 GCA_035705495.1 Salinimicrobium sp.
TGCGCGTTCTGAAAAAATGAAAATCGCAAAATTTTCATATCTGAAAAAACAGAACAAAAAAAGAGATAATAAGTACGCGGGTTCGTTGTGAAAAATATTCGTTTTTGTTTTAGCGGATGAAAACAGTATGGAAAAAACCGCTACTCAATCTTAAATATTTATATTTACACCACATAAACACCTATCAAATGCATTCATTTTTCTCCGCTATTTACTGGAATCCTTCCGAAGGAATTGATCTTGGATTTTTTACGCTTTATTATTACAGTCTCATGTTTGTTGTAGCTTTTACTTTAGGCTGGTATATCATGAAAAAAATCTTTTTAAGGGAAAATATAGAAATTGAAAAACTAGATTCTCTTTTTATTTATACGGTCTTGGCAACTTTAATAGGCGCACGGCTGGGCCATGTGATTTTTTACGACTGGGATTATTTTCAGAATCATTTAGTTGAAATTTTCCTGCCTGTTAGATTTGAACCCGAATTTGAATTCACCGGCTTCCGAGGACTCGCAAGTCATGGTGCCGCTTTGGGAATTATTGTAGCTATGTATTTATACAGCAAAAAAGTATTGGGCAAACCCGTTTTATGGATTTTGGATCGGGTAGTTTTACCGGTTGCTTCGGGAGCCATTTTTGTGCGGATCGGAAATTTTATGAATTCAGAAATTATAGGAGAACCTACCCATAGTGATTACGGAGTTATTTTCGCCAATTTGGGAGAAGATTTCGCAAGACATCCAGCACAATTGTACGAATCTTTTAGTTATCTAATTGTCTTTATTATTCTATGGATTGTTTATTGGAAAACAAAAAAACGGGAGAAACCAGGATATCTTCTCGGGTTGTTCTTTGTACTGCTCTGGACAGTTAGATTTTTCGTTGAATTCGTGAAGGAACCACAAGTGGGCGAACGTGCAACGTGGGCATTGAATACTGGGCAATGGTTAAGTATTCCGTTTATTCTTGCAGGTTTGTATTTTATGTTCAGACCCACTTCAGAAATAAATACGCAAGCATGAAAATAAAATATTTTGTCATCGGACTTTGTACATTGGGTGTTTTTTCTTGTAAAGAAACCAATAAGAAAACGAGAATTGACACCGAAGAAATTTCCTTTACAAAGGAAGGAGAAGTTTATATGTTGAAAGCTACGGGAGATACAATTACTCGCTTGGATGTGGAAGTAGCCGATAATAATTATGAACGTCAGACAGGGTTAATGTACAGAAGTTCTTTGGGAACTAATCAAGGGATGATTTTCATTTTTGAAAAAGAAGAGCCACGTGGATTTTACATGAAGAACACAAATATTCCGTTGGATCTTGTTTTTCTAGATTCGGAAAAGAAGGTTGTTAACATAGCTAAGGATGCAGTTCCGCAGAGCATGGAAACCATCAGATCTACTGCTCCAGCGAAATACGTTTTGGAAGTAAATGCAGGTTTATCCGAAACGTGGAATTTGGAAGCCGGAGACAAAATAATATTTAATAAACAGTAACCAAAAAATTTTGTTTCTGGAAACCCCGGATCAAACTTTTTAAAAATTAAAAAGCGCCCCAATTGGGGCGCTTTTCTTTATATTACAACAATTGCATTTAGGCAATTTTTTTCTTTTCTTCATGTTTTTTCATGGTATCATAGGCAATTGGACTCGCTATAAAAATAGATGAGTACGTACCAAACGCAACTCCCACTATCAATGCAAACATGAATCCTCTAATACTTTCCCCACCAAAAATGAAAATGGCGATCATTACCACAAGCGTAGTTAAAGAAGTGTTCAAAGTACGACCAATTGTACTATTAATAGCTGCATTTAGAGTATCCTTGGTTTTCCAAGAAATATGTTCATTCAAGAACTCTCTAATTCTATCAAAAATTACTACTGTATCGTTAATTGAATAACCAACAACAGTCAGGATTGCAGCAATGAACGCTTGATCAATTTCCATGTTGAAGGGCATAAATTTGTATGTCAATGAAAATATCCCCAATACAATGATAACATCATGTGATAATGCAATAACAGCTCCCAAACTAAATTGCCATTTTCTAAATCGTAATAGGATATAAAGGAATATTACGGCCAAAGAACCTAAAACCGCCCACGTAGAAGCTTGTTTAATATCATCGGCAATTGATGGACCCACTTTTATGGATTGCATAATCCCTATTTCACGATCTCCTTTTCCTACAGTAAATTCTTCAATGCTTATATCTGCCGGCAAATATGAACCAAGCGCATTATATAATTTTTGAACCACTTCATTATCAACTTCGGTACCTTCTTCTTCAACTTTATATTTGGTTGTAATTTTTAACTGATTGTCTGCACCAAAAGTTTTGGCATCTGCACTACCAAATTCCGCAATCAGTTTTTCTTCAACTTCAGTAGGATTTACCGAATTTTCGAAACGAACAGTATAACTTCTTCCCCCAACAAAATCAACACCTTGATTTAATCCTTGGGTAAACAAAGAACCCAAACTCACCAAAATCATAATTGCTGAAATTGTATAGGCAATTTTACGTTTACCAATAAAATCAATTTTTAAGTTAGAGAACAAGCCTTTTGTTAATGGCGTAGAAAAAACCAAAGATTTACCGCTTTTACCATAACCATCAATGAAGAGACGGGTAATAAAAATTGCGGTAAACAAAGATGTTGCAATACCAATTAACAAAGTAACCGCGAAACCTTTAATAGGTCCAGTTCCTAGAACCAGCAAGATCAAACCTGTAAGACCTGTTGTGATATTTGAGTCTAAAATTGAAGAAAGCGCGTTACTGAATCCATCCTTTATGGCTTCGGCTTGTGCTTTTCCTTTGGCCAATTCTTCACGGATACGTTCAAATATAAGTACATTCGCATCTACGGACATACCAATGGTTAATACGATACCGGCAATACCAGGGAGGGTAAGCACCGCGCCAAGCCCGGCAAGAATACCGAAAATGAACAATATGTTTACCACCAATGCAATATCTGCGTAGATACCCGCTTTTCCGTAATAGACAATCATGTAAAGCAAAACAAGAACTAGTCCAATGACGAAAGACATCATTCCGCTATCAATAGCTTCCTGACCTAAGGACGGACCCACAATTTCACTTTGAATAATATCAGCAGAAGCAGGTAATTTACCGGCGTTCAAAACATTCGCTAAATCTTGACCTTCATTTACAGTGAAGTCTCCGGTAATTTCACTTCTTCCACCAGAAATAGGACCTGAAGAAACACCTGGTGCTGAATACACTATATCATCTAAGACAATAGCGATTTGACTACCTTCTGCGGAAGCCTTTCCGGTCATTGCTTCCCAAATTTTCGCACCTTTTCCGTTCATTTGCATGGACACCGCAACTCTTCCCATTTGATCAAAGGTTTGTTGGGCATCGGTCACAACATTTCCACTTAGAGGAGGTTCTTGAGTACGGTCAACTTTTAGTGCATATAATTCAGCTGTTTCGCTATCATCAGCTGTTTTTCCCCATACGAATTTTGTGAACCTTTGATCTCCAGGAAGCAAGGATTTCACTTGTGAAAGACTCAAATAATCATTTACTGTTGCCGTATCTGCAACAGAAAAACTTGCAATGATTGGTCCTCCCTGATATCCAGGACTCACCATGAGGTCAAAAAGTGGATTTTCCCCATCAGTCACTTCCAAAGAGTCATCGGCACTTTCCAAAAGCTCTTCAAATTCATTCTCTCCTTGAACTACTGTGCTATCTTCCGTTGATTTTGGTGAATCTTTTTTCACGATCCCTTTTAGGACTTCATTTGCCTGAACCAAGAAATTGGACATTTCTTCACTCTTGTACACCTCCCAAAATTCAAGTTGAGCGGTACTTTGCAAAAGTGATTGTACACGAGAAATATCTTTAGCTCCGGGCAATTCAACAAGAATTCTTCCTGTATTACCGAGACGTTGAATATTTGGAGAAGTAACACCAAATTTATCGATACGTTTTCTTAATACTTCAAAAGCAGAAGTAATTGACTCATCTACTTTTCTTCTTATAATAGGTTTAACCTCATCATTGGTCATACCGTAAGCAATCTCGTCACTCAATTCCTTGTTGGCAAAAACATCCGGAGACGCCAATTGTGCCCCAGGAATATTTTGGTAAGCTTCAAAGAAAAGATCTACAAAACTTTCTTGACTATTTTTCTGAGCTTCGGTTGCTTCAGCCAATGCTTGATTAAATGCAGGATCTTTTGTATTATTGGCAAGGCCAGCAAGTATATCCTTAACTGAAATTTGGAGAATAACATTGATTCCTCCTTTTAAATCCAGACCTTTATTGAGTTCCTTATCTTTTGCACTGTTATAGGTGATTCCCAAGAAAACCTCTTCATCACCAATAGAATCCAAATATCTTTCTTCTGCAGTGTCCCTCAATGCTGCATAATCCTCTACATTTTCACTAATTTTTTGTTGTGCGTATTCCTCTGCTTTGTCTTCTACATTATTTGTTATAAACGTAAATGATAACTGGTAGATACAAACCAATCCAAATAAAATGGCAAATACTCTTATGAGTCCTTTGTTCTGCATTTTTATTAATTTTTTGATTCAATTTTTAAAACGGACAAATATAGGGTTTCAAAAGTAATGGACAATCATTTTTTTTCAGAAAACATTAACTTTTAAGAAAAAGGTACTACGGAGAAAATCAGTGCTTTTATATTGAATTGCATCCTATTTTTCTTTGGGGAACTTCAATCATAAAAACGTCAAAAAAATTCAAGTGTAGACATGAAAAAAGGCTGTTATTAAACAGCCTTTTTAAGTATTCGGTAGCTAGGTTTTTTAAAACTTCAAAAGATCATTCGTCTTTTTGACACCCTCGGCACTTTCTATCATTTTTGATTTTTCTGCTTCGTCGAGTTCTATTTCAACAATTTTTTCAATTCCATTTTTACCTAAAATCACAGGAACACCGATGCAAAGATCATTTAAACCGTATTCACCACTCAGTAAAGCAGAACAAGGGAACATTTTTTTCTGATCGCAAGCAATGGCCTGAACCAAAGAAGAAACCGCTGCTCCCGGAGCATACCAAGCACTTGTGCCCAACATTTTGGTTAAGGTTGCGCCACCTACTTTTGTATCTTCAGCTATTTGAGAAATTCTTTCTTCCGATAAAAATTTGGAAACTGGTACAGAGTTTCTTGTCGCCAAACGAGTCAATGGCACCATTCCTGTATCACTATGACCTCCGATAACCATTCCGTCAACATCAGAAGCTGGACATTCCAGAGCTTCACTAATTCTGTATTTAAAACGGGCACTGTCTAGCGCGCCACCCATTCCTATAATCCTGTTTTTTGGAAGTCCGGTGGTTTTATGCACCAAGTAAGTCATTGTATCCATTGGATTGCTTACTACAATAATTGTAATATCAGGTGAATGTTGAATCAAGTTTTGAGAAACTGTTTTTACAATATCAGCATTGATCCCGATAAGTTCTTCTCTTGTCATTCCAGGTTTCCTCGGAATTCCACTTGTAATCACAGCAATATTACTATTTGCGGTTTTGGAATAATCGTTGGTGGCACCGGTAATTTTTGTGTCGAACCCATTAAGCGATGCTGTTTGCATGAGATCCATCGCCTTTCCTTCGGCATAATCTTCTTTAATGTCGACCAATACAACTTCCGAAGCAAAATTCTTGATAGCGATATATTCGGCGCAACTCGCACCAACAGCTCCCGCTCCTACTATAGTAACTTTCATCTTATTGATTTTTTAGGATTTAAAAAAATGAATATTTTAATTTAATTGTTGCGAATTTACGAATTCTTGTTCTTTTTGAAAGAATTTCAGAGAAAGAAGTATTGATTAAATTTTGTAATGAATCCCGATATTATAATTGAAAAAGTCCCCAGCAGAAAAGACAGAGTTAAACGTGAATTTCTTGAAATTTACATTGAAACCAGCTTCAAACTTAAAGGTTTGCTCGGAAGCATTCAACCGTTTGTAGGCATTGTTCAAAGCGTTCAAAAATGCTTCTCCCTCACCTCCAATTTGGTAATTAAAAGAGCCCATTGTTAGTCCTACGGCTGAAAAAACTTCAAAATACTGATTCAAATCCTTTGATCCCAGTAATTGAAATTCCCATAGATTTCCGTTGATCTTGATTTTGTTCAATGCAACCCCAGGAAGTTCGATTGGTTTAAACAAATGAAAAACACCAACTTGGGAATAGGCTATTAATCCAGCTACTTGAATACCATTCTGATTATTTTCACCAAAATGCTGATTAAAATTGTGTTGTAATCCAACTCCTGCCACTTTATATTCTACACCTTCGATTTTTGTAAGCGGAAGATATCTCAGAACGATATTTGTCCCAAGCGGAAGACCTACCGAAGCCTGTAAAAAAGGGTAAAAAACAGATTTTTTTCCAATACCTTCCAAAGATTGAAATTCAAATTCAGCTCCCATCATTGTTCCTTCATAAAAAACATCTGTATCACCGCCCAAGGCAGTTGGGATGGTTGCTGATTCCGCTCCTCCCCGAATACTAAGATTATGGAATTCTGAATTTGAAATACGGGTTGTACCTTTTTTTTCGGGAATAAATAATAAATTTCCATGAATGGAAATATCAATTTCCCAAAGTTCTTTTTGTTTTGCAGAAGTGTACCAGCCAGCACTTGATTGATGCATTGTTGCTTCAGCTCCTGGCGTGGCAAATTTTTTCGAAAGCGTTAGTAGGTCTAAAACCACCAATTCGGTTTCGGTATATTCTTGGGAAAAAACGAGAAAAGGTATAAATGCAAACGCGAGGAAAAGTTTCTTTTTCAAATTTTGTTTTTTTGTTTTTAAAAATTGGCCGTTTAAATCCCGAAACCTATCCCTACTGAAACATTCTGATATTTCTGAAAACTATAATCGGCATTCAGCCGGAAAAAACCAAATTTGAGACTCATTCCCAAATCCGCTTTTATTCCGCCAATTTCATGTTCTATTCCAAAAGGATCCACGACAGTTTCGTTTTGAATAACCCCGGTTTGAATATGATAAGTACCTTTCAAATCGATATTAGACGTACCCTTCACGTAGCCCAATCCGCCGTAAAAATTGATAATCGGCAATTTGGTGGAAACGATCGCGGCAAACATCCAAGTGTTCAAATTGGCTTTGATGAGTTGATTTTCACCTTCAATCAACTCAGTTTTTGTAAAATCATAACTCGCGTCGAGATGTGTATAAGCAACAATTCCCGAAACAGCAAAAGGCAAAAGATCGGAACCGGGAATCCAACTGGTAAATTCGTGCTGTAAGGCACCGCCGTAGAAGGATGTTTCCAAATCATCATATTTGACGCTTGGAAAATATCTACCTTTTATTTCTGTACCTTTAAAAACACCTATACTTGCTTGAATAAATGCGTTCGGAATCAATTTTGTTCCCATCTCTCCAAAACCATCAGGCAAATTGAAATATTCCCTTTCGGTACCGGTGAGCGTTTCATAATCTACATAAACTTCAATTTCCGGATCGTTTTGCCCAAATGCGGTGGAAACTTCCTTGGAAAGACTTCCATCGGCAAATCTTAGATGCTCATAATCGACTGCATTGAGTCTGAATTTATGATGCTCCTTATCAACAAATGAAACATTTCCCACAATTTTGACATCAAATCGTAGCGGCTTTTTGACATTCGCCGAATGATACCAACCGTTGGAAATACTGTACATAGCGCCCTGGGAGGCAGGCTCAAAGTAAGAATAAGTGAACAATTTTGCGTCATGAATACCTGATGCCAACAAAGCACTCACATTTTGTTGCGCCCGTAGCACAAAGTAGGACAGAACAAAAAAGAAAGAAAAGATGTATTTTTTCAAAGTAAAAAATTGAATTACGGATAAAAATACAAAAATTTTCTTTCCAATATTGCTAATTTTTAGGCATCTATATTCGCGTAAACCGCATTCTTTTCAATAAACTCTCTTCTTGGAGGTACTTCATCCCCCATTAACATAGAAAATATCCTATCCGCTTCGCTTCCATTGTCTATGGTCACTTGTCGCAGCGTTCTGAATTCAGGATTCATGGTTGTATCCCATAACTGTTCAGCATTCATTTCCCCCAAACCTTTGTAACGTTGGATGGAGACTCCCCCGCTATAAGATTCAGCTATTTCATCCCGTTCTTTTTCACTCCACGCATAACGTTTTTTATTTCCTTTTTTCACAAGATATAAAGGAGGCGTTGCAATAAATATATGTCCCGCTTCAATTAATTCTCGCATGTATCTAAAGAAAAACGTCAAAATCAAGGTTGCAATATGACTACCATCCACATCGGCATCACACATAATAACCACTTTGTGATATCTCAATTTGGAAAGGTTTAGCGCCTTGCTATCTTCTTCAGTTCCAATTGTCACACCGAGCGCCGTATATATATTTCTAATTTCTTCATTTTCAAAAACTTTGTGCTGCATCGCTTTTTCAACATTCAGAATTTTACCACGCAATGGTAAAATAGCTTGAAAATGACGATCCCTTCCCTGTTTTGCAGTTCCACCTGCCGAATCTCCCTCGACCAAAAACACTTCGCATTCTTGAGGATCTTGAGACGCACAATCGGACAATTTTCCTGGCAGACCGCCGCCACTCATTACAGTTTTACGCTGAACCATTTCACGCGCTTTTTTTGCCGCATGTCTGGCCTGAGCTGCCAATATTACCTTTTGAACAATGGTTCGCGCATCATTTGGATTTTCCTCCAAATAATTTTCAAGCATTTCTGAAACAGCTTGGGAAACCGCAGCGGTCACTTCCCTATTTCCCAATTTTGTTTTCGTCTGACCTTCAAACTGAGGTTCTTGAATTTTTACCGATACAATAGCCGTTAATCCTTCCCGGAAATCATCTCCAGAAATTTCAAACTTCAGTTTATCCAACATTCCCGAAGCATCCGCATATTTCTTTAAAGTCGTTGTCAAACCTCTACGGAATCCAGCCAAATGTGTTCCTCCTTCGTGCGTGTTAATGTTGTTTACGTAGGAATGAAGGTTTTCGTTAAAAGAAGTGTTATACACCATGGCAACCTCAACAGGAATGTCGTTCTTTTCCCCTTCAATGGAAATCACATCACTGATAATTGCTTCCCTGTTACCGTCCAAGAACCGGATAAACTCCTTCAAACCTTCATTACTATGGAAAACCTCCGATACAAAACTTCCATCTTCATTTGTTTCCCGACGGTCTTCCAAGGTAATTTTAATTCCCTTGTTCAAATATGACAATTCCCGCATTCTACTTGCCAAAGTATCATAACTATACTCGACGGTTTGTTGAAAAATAGTAGGATCGGGTTTGAAAGTTACAATAGTACCCGTTTTTGTGGTTTCTCCAATGGATCGAACGGGATACATTGGTTTTCCCTTTTCATACTCTTGCTCCCAAACAACCCCATCACGATGAACAGTAGCTTTAAGATGATCTGAAAGTGCATTCACACAACTCACACCAACGCCGTGCAATCCCCCAGAAACCTTGTAAGAATCTTTATCAAATTTACCACCCGCTCCAATTTTGGTCATTACAACCTCTAGCGCAGAAACCCCTTCCTTTTTATGTAAGTCGACAGGTATCCCCCTTCCATTATCCTCGGTGGTAATAGAATTGTCTTCATTTATTATAACTTTAATCGTATCACAGTGACCCGCAAGCGCTTCATCTATAGAGTTATCTACCACTTCATAAACAAGATGGTGCAAACCTCTTGTGCCCGTATCCCCAATATACATGGATGGACGCATGCGCACATGTTCCATTCCTTCAAGCGCCTGAATACTATCTGCGGAATAACTGTTTTTCTTAACTTCTTCGCTCATATATCAATTGTTAATTTTTTATGAAATTCTATAACGAACAAATATAATAAAACCACAGGGTTTTATGGAGGCGAACCATCTCTAAAGCTTTGAAGTTATTAACAAAATCATGTTTAAAACCCATCAATTAATTGGATTTTCCACTTTGAAAAAAAACGACCCTAAAAACCCTATTTTTTAACGTTCTATTAACTATCGAAATGTTTATGGATTTACGGAATATTGAGGTATTTGTGTGTTTGTAAAGAAACCTTCCATTTGGGATTTCTCATAACGTAATCAACAATTAGCGGCATCATTTTTTCCCTTTTGCTCCATTCCGGTTGAAGATATAAAACGCAATCTTTGTTGATTTTAGAAGCTTGTTCTTCGGCAAAAGCAAAATCACTGTTGTTGAAAACAATAATTTTCAATTCATCTGCAACTTCATAAATTTCGTCTGTGGGAAGTTTCAACTTTTTTGGACTCAAGCAAACCCAATCCCAAATACCGGTTAGTGGGTAGGCACCAGAAGTTTCAATATGGATTTTTACGTTATGTTGTTTCAACTTTTCGGTTAGAGGGTTCATGTTCCAAGTTAATGGTTCACCACCGGTTACAACAACAGTATTGCTATATTTTATAACATTTTGAACGATATGGTCAACCGAGGTTGGAGGATGTAATTTTGAATTCCAACTCTCTTTTACATCGCACCAATGACAACCCACATCACAACCACCAATCCGCACAAAATAGGCCGCCGTTCCTTTATGGAAGCCTTCACCCTGAATTGTGTAAAATTCTTCCATTAAAGGAAGCATTTTGCCTTCCGCAACCAAACCTTCTATATCCTTCTCTTTCATAGTCGGCAAAGATAATTAAATCCTACCATAACAAGTAATTTTTTCAACTTTCGAAAACCATGAAATTTGTTGGATTTATTCCCGTTTAACAATTGTTATATTGTTATTTTTATAAAAATTTAATTTTAATGAAAAAGTTGTTTTTGGTCTTAAGTATGAGTCTTTTATGTTTTTTGGTATCCTGTAGTGATGAAGATGATCCTTTTCTAATTACCAATGATCGCGTGGGAAAATTGACAAAAGACATTAAAATAAACGAGCTGGAGACTTTGTATGCAGATGATTCATTGGTCAATCAACCCTTAAATCCACAGTACGTAGATCAAGGAACGGATATCGAAATTTATGGAAAGGAAGGGAATTTGATGTTGGTTTTACAACCCGTACAAGAGTTTGACACAACCAGCACAATTGGAAACATTCAAATTGTAGATCCTCGTTTCAAAACCAAAAAAGGATTGAACATTGAAAGTAGTTTCGGGGATATCGTCGAGAATTATTCTATTTCCAGAATTGAAAACACATTGAGTTCCGCAGTCGTCTTTATTGATGAAATAAACGCTTACATCAGCATCGATAAAAAGAATCTACCTGCAGCGCTTCGATTTGATACCGATTCAAAAATCGAAAAATCCCAAATCCCGGACGATGCTAAATTTAAATATTTCATGATTGGATGGAACTAAAAAAACTGGTAACAATATTTTTTAAAACATAAAAATTCCGTGGAAAATTTAACGCGCCTAAACAAATACTTAAGTGAAATCGGTTTTTGTTCCAGAAGAGCCGCTGACAAACTGATTGAACAAGGTCGTGTGACAATAAACGGTGAAATTCCTGAAATGGGAACGAAAGTTTCGGCAAAGGACGAAATTAGGGTCAATGGTGAATTAGTAAGAGATTCCTCCAAGAAAAATGTGTATCTCGCCTTCAATAAACCAGTGGGGATTGTTTGTACCACAAATCAGAAAGAAAAAGACAATATTATTGATTACATCAATTATCCAACTCGTATTTTTCCAATAGGAAGATTGGACAAACCCAGTGACGGTTTAATTTTGCTCACTGATGACGGCGACATTGTAAACAAAATCCTGCGTGCCAGGAATAACCACGGAAAAGAATATTTGGTAACGGTGGACAGATTGATCACAGAAGAATTTCTTGAAAAAATGCGAAACGGTGTTCCTATTTTGGATACGGTTACGAAAAAATGCAAGGTTGAATCCATCAGTAAATTTTCATTCAGAATCATTCTCACCCAAGGATTGAATAGACAAATTAGAAGAATGTGCGAGCATCTTGGTTACAACGTTACCCATTTGACACGGATTAGGATCATGAACATTCATTTAGATGTACCGGTTGGAAAATATCGTGAATTAACCTCGTCCGAACTCCAAGAACTAAATCGTTTATTGGTCGAATCGACAAAGACAGCGGAATAAATAGGCTCTTGTTTTTTCAGTATAAAAAAATTCCTTCTTTACAAATCCGTAAAATCTTAACACTTAATTAGCTACGGTCGCTTTCAAAAAGTGCGGTTATCTTCTTATTTTTAACAAAAAAGAAGGTGATGGGAAATAGAATCAAAAATGTAGATCAGTATGAGGCACTTCGGGAGGAAGGTGCCAGCAAAGAAAAAGCAGCCAGAATTGCCAACACACCGAATGCAGGAAAAAAAGGAGGCAATGCTTCTGATTACGAGGACCGAACGAAAGAAGAACTCTATCAAAAAGCCAAGGAAATTGGTATAGAGAACCGATCTAAAATGGATAAATCTGAATTGATCAACGCGCTACGAAATCATTAAGGTGATTTTTCGAAGCTAGAAAATCAATAATCAACCAACTAAACAACAACATTAAAATCTATGGAAAAACTAAAACCTGAGCTAGTAAGTCAGCTGTTTGTTCTTCTGCTTATTGGTTTTCTATTGGTTTTGATTTTTAAGGAAATGGCACCCTACCTTTCTGGGGTTTTGGGGGCTATAACCTTATATGTTATCTTAAAAAATTCCATGTCCAAACTGGCAAACAAGGGCTGGAACAAAGATTTGGCAGCAGGTTTACTAATGTTAGCTTCTTTCGTCGGAATATTAGTACCAATTTTAGCAATTGTGCTTTTATTATCCTCGAAAGTAAGTGTTGTCGTTGAAAATTCGGATAAAGTGCTATCCGCCATAAAACAGGAATTGGATGAGGTTGAGTATTATCTGAATTACGATTTAAGTGGAAGCATAGACAGCAGAAGTATCACCACTTGGATTTCATCCAATCTACAAGATTTGGTTGGAGGAACCTTTAACGCATTCATTGCCATTGGTATCATGTATTTTATGCTGTACTTTATGCTGGTGCACCGAAAACAATTTAAAAAGTTGATGCTGGATTACATCCCGATGGAGCGGGTAGATTTACAGCGCATCGGAAAAGAAAGTGATAAACTGGTAAAAGCCACTGCATTGGGGATTCCATTAGTTGCTATTATTCAAGGAATAATTGCGCTGATTGGATATTTGATTTTTGATGCCCCAAATCCGTTCTTTTGGTTCGCAATAACCACAATTGGCTCTGTAGTCCCCTTTATTGGTGCAGCCTTGGGATTTATTCCATTGGCGATTTTAATGATTACACAAGGGCAAAACTGGCAGGGAATTGCCATTTTAATTTATGGAATGGCGGTGGTTGGCGTGACTGATAATTTAGTCCGGTTGTATATATTGAGACGACTGGATAATGTTCATCCGTTAATTACACTTTTTGGGGTAATTGTTGGAGTTCCCTTATTTGGGTTTATCGGATTGATTTTCGGTCCCTTGCTTATTTCATTATTCCTATTGATAATCAAAATTTATAAAAAAGAATACGGAAAACCAGAAGTTGAAGTTGAATAAAAAATAAAACTATGAAAGAAGACAAAGAAACTGTAAACGAAGAATTTTTGAGAGACGAACTCAACAAAATTGACAAAGAAGATATTGATGCTGCACTTCGGAAAGAAAAGGAAGTCTCAAAAAAGATTGATGATGTAAAAATGCTCAACAAGTACAAAGAACTTGGGAAAACAATGTTTGGGATGTTGCGGGACTTCAGCAGCGGAACCTATAAAGACGTTCCGTGGCTTACCATTTCCGCAATTGCATTTTCATTGCTTTATGTTTTAAATCCTCTTGATATCATGCCCGATTTTATTCCTGGCCTTGGATATATAGACGATTTAGCGGTATTTACCTACGCAATAAAGTTTATTGAAACAGATTTGCACAAATATCTGGATTGGAAACTGGAAGATAACAACCAAAAGCTACAGGAAAGCTGATCTATGTCTTTCCCTTGCCAGCAATGTGTTTTTTAGAAGCATGGCTATCGTCATGGGTCCAACTCCGCCAGGAACAGGTGTGATAAATGATGCTTTTTTACTGACTTCAGCAAAATCGACATCACCAGTGATACGGTAGCCTTTTTCTGAATCATCAGGAACCCTGGTGATTCCTACATCTATTACCACGGCATCATCTTTAATCATTTCAGCTTTTAGAAAACCGGGAACGCCCAAAGCCGTGATGATGATATCGGCTTGAGATGTTATTTGAGTGATGTTCTTTGTATGACTATGGGTTAAAGTAACGGTAGAATTACCGGGAAAACCTTTACGACCCATTAAAATACTCATTGGCCGACCTACAATATGACTTCTACCAATTACAACCGTATGCTTGCCTTTGGTTTCTACATTATACCGGTCTAAAAGCTCCAAAATTCCAAAAGGTGTTGCAGGAATAAATGTGGTCATATCCAACGCCATTTTTCCGAAATTCTCGGGATGGAAACCATCAACATCTTTTTCTGGATCTACGGCCATTAAGACTTTTTGTGTATCAATTTGTTTGGGCAAAGGCAATTGAACAATAAAACCGTCAATATCTTCATTATCATTCAATTCCTTTATCTTTTTAAGAAGCTCCATTTCACTGGTTGTGTTGGGCATTCTAATTAAAGTTGATTCAAATCCAACACGCTCACAAGCTTTGACCTTACTGTTCACATAGGTTAAACTCGCTCCGTCACTACCCACAATGATCGCGGCCAAATGCGGCACTTTCTCTCCTCGATCTTTCATCTTCTGAACATCTTCAGCAATTTCATTCTTTAAATCATTGCTTATTTTTTTACCGTCTAAAATTGTCATGGGAAAGATAAAAGTTGTTGGTTATATTGATTATTGATAATTGCTTGATGTTACTGCATTCCCTTCATCATCTGCATCATTTTGCGGCCTCCACCGCCTTGCATCATTTTCATCATTTTGCCCATTTGTCCGAATTGCTTCAATAACTGGTTCACCTGTTGGACTGAAGTTCCCGAACCTGTACCTATTCTCTTTTTTCTGCTCGAATTGATAATTTGTGGTTTGGATCGTTCTTCAGGCGTCATGGCATAGATAATCGCTTCAATGTGTTTAAAAGCGTCATCATCGATATCCACATTCTTCAACATTTTTCCAGCTCCAGGAATCATTCCCATCAAATCTTTCATGGAACCCATTTTTTTGATCTGTTGAAGCTGATTCAAGAAATCGTCAAAACCGAATTGATCCTTTGCAATTTTCTTCTGAAGTTTGCGTGCTTCCTCTTCGTCATATTGTTCCTGCGCTCTTTCCACAAGGGAAACAACATCTCCCATTCCCAGAATCCTGTCGGCCATCCGTGACGGATAGAAAACATCTATCGCATCCATTTTTTCACCGGTACCAATAAATTTTATTGGTTTGTTTACTACGGATTTGATTGAAATTGCCGCACCACCTCTGGTATCACCATCAAGTTTGGTGAGTACAACTCCGTCAAAATTCAATCGGTCGTTAAAAGCTTTTGCTGTATTCACAGCATCTTGCCCCGTCATGGAATCGACCACAAAAAGAGTTTCCTGTGGCTGAATGGCTTTATGAATTTTGGATATTTCCTCCATCATTGCCTCGTCAACAGCAAGTCGACCAGCGGTATCCACAATTACAACATTATTTCCGTTCTGTTTGGCTTGGGCAATCGCGGCTTTTGCAATAGCAACCGGATCCATATTTCCTTCTTCGCTATAAACCTCAACACCAATTTGATCCCCTACAACATGTAATTGGTTTATTGCCGCCGGACGGTAAACATCACAGGCAACAAGCAATGGATTTTTGGATTTTTTTGTTTTTAAAAAATTCGCCAGTTTTCCCGAGAAAGTCGTTTTACCACTACCCTGTAAACCGGACATTAGAATAACAGACGGATTTCCCGATAAATTGATCCCTTCGGCATCGCCCCCCATTAGTTCGGTGAGTTCGTCTTTCACTAACTTCACCATCAATTGTCCAGGTTTCAAAGCGGTTAGAACATTTTGTCCCAATGCTTTTTCTTTTACCGTGGCAGTAAATTCCTTGGCTATTTTGTAATTGACATCGGCATCAACCAACGCACGGCGGACTTCTTTAAGTGTTTCTGCAACATTAATTTCAGTAATCTGCCCATGTCCTTTTAAAACATGTAAGGCACTATCTAACTTTTCACTTAAACTATCAAACATAATCTGCTATTAATTTTATTTCATTCAAAATGAAGGAGTGCAAATTTAATGATTTTAAAATTCAGGTGAAAGAGTATTTTTGTTCATCACTTTTCCTTTTTCATTTGCTCCAAAAAATGAAAAATGACCGCCAATTTCTCGACAGCCATTTTTCCGAACTCAACTAAACCTCACTTTACTTTTTAATAAGTTTTTTTACAATCTCATTTCCTTCTACGGAATAAATTTTCATGAAATACATTCCTTCCGGAAAATTACTTATATCAATATCGTTTTCAGACTGTTGTTGAAGTAGTTTCTGCCCTGTGATCGAATAAATTTCAATTCGCTGAATTTCGATACCATTCCCCGCGGAAATATTTACCATTCTGTTTGAGGGATTCGGATATATTTTGATGCTGTTTTCCAGATTGAAAAAATCGGTTGACATTGTAGTTTCGACAATTTCGGTACTGGCGACGTTGGTTATGATCGGTTGGTTGAAATCGAAATAAATCGCCGCGTCACCATCTATAATATCACCAACCACGACATCATCTTTCGGTTTTATTTTATAAACAATATAACCATTGCTTCCTTCCTCATCTGCATCTTCATGAGGCAGTTCAATTCCTTCGAAAATGAATTCCACAAAATTATCGTTGGTGATCTGCACGCTATAATCATGACTCGCCGAAACCATTCGCATACTGTCCCAATTCAGTTTTTCATTCAAGGTATCGGTAACCACAACATTCACTGCAGAAGCTGTCCCAGTATTTTGAAACCTGATCATATAGTGCAAATATTCATCGGCATTTTCAATTGCAATTTCAGAGCCTTCCAAGACGGTTTTATCGTTGGGGTCAAAGGAATTAATCACTTCCTGAAAATAGGAAACCGAATTATTTTCCGGAGTATAATCGTCTGTATCTGGAGTAATCTCCACATTAAAAACAAGTTCGTCACCCAAATTCACTGTAGGTGGCGGAAAATTCAACATTTCAATATGAATTTCTCGATTTTGAAGTGGTTCCAAATTTTCAAATTGAAAAGTCAGCGTATTTGTGGTTGAAGCATTTTCAGAGGGAACA
>DASSWB010000113.1:0-27485 GCA_035705495.1 Salinimicrobium sp.
AAGGTGAAGGTTTTGAAAGCGGATGTTATGTTCAACCTGCAATTGCTGAAGCTAAAAACGAGTACGAAATTGTACAAAACGAAACTTTTGCACCGGTTCTTTACATCATGAAATATTCAGGAGATGTAAACGATGCTTTGGCACAGCAAAATGGAGTTCGTCAAGGACTTTCTTCTGCAATCATGACCAACAATTTGCGGGAAGCGGAAAAATTCCTTTCTGTGGAAGGATCTGACTGCGGAATTGCTAACGTAAACATAGGAACAAGTGGAGCTGAAATCGGTGGCGCCTTCGGTGGTGAAAAAGAAACTGGCGGAGGACGAGAATCTGGTTCTGATGCTTGGAAGATTTACATGAGAAGACAGACGAATACAATCAACTATACAACCGAGTTGCCATTGGCGCAAGGGATTAAGTTTGATTTGTAGAAAGAAAAGCCCCTCCCGGCCTCCCCGAAGGGGAGGAGTGGTGACGGATAAATTTAAAAAACCGCTTCGTGAGAAGCGGTTTTTTTATTTTTGGAAAAGTCTCTTCGACACGTCATTCTGAATTCATTTCAGAATCTATTATGTTTTGAGTTGTTGACTTGTCAGAACCTGAAACAAGTTCAGGTTGACGAAGGAATACGCTTTTTTACAAGTTATATTTCAATCCCAAAAAAATAAGCCTGTAAAAACTCTTGATGAAGAAAGAAGAAGGAAGATTTGACAGATTCAGGTCGAGTTTTTTTGGTCAAGTTCAGGTTGACGAAAAAAGTCTCTACTCTATATTCTAGCAGCGAAGCGGTCTATCTTCTATTTTTCAAAACCGATACCCAACACTAAATCCTGCATTGAATTCAATCGCAGAAAAACGTTCTTTCACTTCGTCACTGAAATTACGGGCAATATTTGCGTATGGGCCCATTACAAAAGTATCGTTGAAATTCCATTTATAACCACCGCCAATGCCAATCATAAACGCATTCATATCGGTTTTTTGCAAAACTTCAACGCCTCCAACTGTAATTTCTTCTTCAAAATCACCGCTTCGATATTTCATAAAAGGAGAAGCAAAAATTCCCGATCCTGTCTCTTCCCCGAAATAAAAATTGTACGCCAATTTAAAACTGTTGGTGTTGAATTTTCTAGATCCAGACTCCGAATGATAGTTCATCCGGTCATTGATCAATGCAGCAAATTCCACGGATTGGTTGGTATCCAAAAATCGTTCGTAACCAACTTCCACCGAAGCAATGGCAATCGTGTTGGCAATGTTGAATTTAATTTCGTTCTGTGCGATTGCAGATTGAATGAAAAATGAGAATATGAGTAGGAAGAATGTCTTTTTCATAGTTTGATTTTGGTTTTTTGTTGACCAAGGCTAAAATACAATTTTATTCCTTCGATTTTGACACGTACTTTTCGAAAATCCGAGCGATGTGGTATTTTAAAGTAGAATAAACAATATATTTGGTATCCTCTTTCTCAAAACACTGTTATGACGACAAAAACCATTGAATTTCCCGAATTAAAAACGGAAAGACTTCATTTACGGCAACTTTGTGCGACCGATGCGGATGTCATTTATTTTTTGCGCTCGGATGCCGCGGTCAATTTTTACATTAAAAGAGCGCCAGCCAAAAACCGCGAAGATGCTATCGAATTTATAAATAAAGTGAATACCGGGTTTTTTGGAAAACCGAATAAATATTGGGGCATTACTTGGGGCGGCCGACTCGTGGGAACAATATGTCTGTGGAATTTTTCCGAAGACAAGAAAACTGCGGAAATCGGTTATGATTTGGTGCCGGAATTCCAAAGAAAGGGAATTATGGGCGAAGCTTTAAAATCTGTTCTCGATTATGGTTTTCAACACTTGAAACTTTTAAAAATCGAAGCTTTTACACATCGAAAAAACGAATCTTCGATAAATATCCTCAACAAAAATTGTTTTGTGTTAAATCCGGATAGAAAGGATAAAGATAATGCCGACAATCTTATTTTTGAAAAAACGGTCAATCTTACACCGTGAATTGTTTAGCTAATTTATTGATTCGGAAAATGAAAATCTTTTACATCATATTGTTCTGTGGCTTGTCCTTTTCTTGTGCCAGCCAATTTCAGCTGGAGGAAAAATCACCGCTTGGAATTGGCGATGCTTATTTTCAGAAGAAAGTCGGTGGTCGCGAAGAAACGCCAGTTGAAATCAAAATTTTCATTCCGGTAAACAATGAAAACCTTCAGTTGGAAAAAGTTTACTTTCGGAATCAAGTGGCGAATTTAAAAAGGGAGGAACCCAATAATTATACTGCTGTTTTTTTGATTCTGAAAAATCCCGATTTGGTGATGAGCGCCAATCCACAAGGAGAATATGGAAACAAAATTTATGAAAATCCGAATGAATTTCCATTCGATTTGAAAGAAAATGAAGCTGTTGTTGCATATCGGGACGGCAATAAAACCAAATATTTCAAATTGGAAAATTTGCCGGGAAAAGCTTCACAATACCTACCCGTAAAGAACCGGAAAAACAATTAATGACAATCCAGAATAGGCTTCCGTAATTTCCATAAATTGCAATCTGCAAAAAATGCCAAGTATTGAGTGCACTAAAAAAATTATTTAAACAGACTTTCATTTACGGGATGGCAACGGTTTTGCCCCGTATGTTGAGTTTCCTGTTGGTGCCATTATATACCGACCTTTTGCCCAAAGAGGAATATGGAAAAATTTCGGTGATTTTTGCCTATTTCATTCTTTTCAATGTCGTCCTCGCTTACGGAATGGAAACCGCCTTTTTTAGGTTTTACAATAAAAAGGAAAATAAATCGGACGTCCTGAGCACCTCGAGTTGGTCGCTGATTGTTTCTTCTTTTTTGTTTTTTGTTGTGGCGTTTTTTTCTGCGGAATGGATCGCGGGAGTCACGAACATTGCAGAAAAATACATCAATCTCGTTATCTGGATCCTGCTTTTGGATGCCTTGGTCATTATTCCTTTTGCCTGGCTTCGGGCGGCCGAAAAACCGATGCGCTATACCATTATCAAATTATTGAATGTCGCGATGAATTTCGGATTGAATATCTTCTTTTTGATATTTCTTGAAGATTTGGCCGAGTCAAGTTCGGTTTTTCAATCCATCTACATAGAAGATTTTGAAATCAGCTATGTTTTTATATCAAATCTGATCGCCAGCGGAGTTACGTTGTTGTTAATGTTGCCATTTTACCTTCGGATTCAATTCAGCTTTGATTTTTTACTTTGGAAAAAAATGCTGAAATACGCGCTGCCCGTTTTGGTGGCGGGAATTGCTTTTTCCATAAACGAAGCATTCGATAAAATTATGCTCGATTTTTTATTACCCGAAAAAATAGCAGAATCAGAAATCGGAATCTATTCGGCTTGTTATAAATTAGCGGTTTTTATGACCTTGTTCGCGACCGCTTTCCGACTGGGGATTGAGCCGTTTTTCTTTAGTCACGCTTCCGAGGAAAACGCAAAAGAAACCTATGCCAAAATTACGAAATACTTTGTGCTTTTGGGAAGTGCCATTTTCATTGCGGTGATTGTTTTCATTGATATTTTAAAAGTACTCATTATACGAGATTCCGATTATTGGGAAGCGATGGAAATTGTTCCGCTCATTTTATTGGCGAATCTGTTCCTCGGGATTTATCACAATTTATCGGTTTGGTACAAAATTACGGATCGTACGAAAATGGGCGCTTATATTTCAATTGTAGGTGCCGTGGCGACGATTGTTCTGAATTTATTACTGATTCCAATAATGAGTTACAGAGGTTCGGCAATTGCGACTTTGGCAGCTTATGGCATTATGATGTTTCTTTCTTTTTTTATCGGCAAAAAATATTATCCCATTCCGTACAACATCAAAAAAATCAGCTTTTATTTGTTGCTTTCAATAGCATTTTCAATAGTTTCTTTTTATTTTTTCCGAGAAAACTATCTGGTCGGAGCCACTTTATTAATTTTGTACGTCGGAATCGTTTTTTACGCTGAAAAGAAAGAACTTCAGCAAATTTTACAAACAAAATAATATGAAGATTAGAATAATCAATAAATCCGGTCACGCTTTGCCCAATTATGAAACGCCGGCTTCCGCAGGAATGGATTTAAGAGCGAACAATGAGGAGCCAATTACCATAAAACCCTTGGAAAGAACAATCATAAAAACAGGATTTTTTATCGAATTGCCCATTGGTTACGAAGCACAGGTGCGTCCCAGAAGCGGATTGGCCGCCAAAAAAGGAATAACAGTTTTGAATTCACCCGGAACTATTGATGCGGATTATCGCGGAGAGATTGGAGTGATTCTTGTCAATCTTTCCAACGAAAATTTTACGGTTGAAAAAGGCGAACGAGTTGCCCAATTAATAATCGCAAAACACGAAAGGGCCGAGTGGGAACTGACCGAAGTTTTGGAAGAAACCACACGCGGCGCAGGCGGATTTGGAAGCACGGGAACGAAATGACAATTAGCAATGATCAATAAACAATGATCAATAGTTTGATGTTTATTGATTACTAACTACAGAATTTTAGAAAAATGAAAATTATAGTACCAATGGCGGGGCGCGGCTCAAGATTGCGGCCTCATACACTTACAGTTCCAAAACCTTTGATTCCAATCGCGGGAAAACCAATTGTACACCGTTTGGTTGAAGATATTGCGAAAGTTTTGGACGAAAAAATAGATGAAATTGCCTTTGTGATCGGGAAGGATTTTGGCGAAAAAGTGGAAGCCGATTTAAAAATGATTGCTGAAAGTCTGGGCGCAAAAGCCAGTATTTACATCCAAGATCAGCCTTTGGGAACCGGGCACGCAATTATGTGCGCCAAGGATTCTTTAGAAGGTCCTGCCGTAATTGCTTATGCCGATACACTTTTTAAAGCCGATTTCACGTTAAACAAAGAAGCCGATGGTGTAATCTGGGTCAAGAAAGTTGAAAACCCCGAAGCCTACGGTGTTGTTCAATTGAATGAGAAAAATGAAATTGTTGATTTGGTTGAAAAACCTTCGGATTTCGTTTCTGATCTTGCGGTAATCGGCATCTATTATTTCAAAGATGTTTCGGTTCTGAAAAATGAACTTCAGGAAGTGTTGGACAGCAAATTGACGCGTGGAGGGGAATATCAAATCAATGACGGAATTGAAGCAATGAAACGAAAGGGAGCCATTTTTGTTCCTGGAAAAGTGGATGAGTGGATGGATTGCGGAAATAAAAATGTTACCGTTCAAACCAACAGTCGGATGCTGAATTTCCTGCGCGAAGATGGTGTGAAAATGATTTCTGATTCTGTAAAAATCACGAATTCTGAAATTACGGAACCTTGTTTTATTGGGGAGAACGTAGTTTTGAATAATGTAAAAATCGGCCCGAATGTTTCGATTGGAAACGATTGTAAAATATCAAATTCCACGATAAAAAATAGTCTTATCCAGAACAATTCGGAAGTAAGCAACGCCAATTTGGACAATGCAATGATTGGAAACCACGTGATTTTCAATGGGGAGTTCAAGCACATCAGTATCGGTGATTATTCGGTTTTGGAATAATTTTTTAAAATGAAAAAGTACCTCGTTATATTTCTTTTCTGCGGATTCGCTCTGTCCTTGCCATTATCGGCACAGGAAGAAACAACAATGCAGGATGTAAATGTTGACGATTTGGGAAATGTGACCGATGAATTTCAGGAGTATTTTTTTGAAGGCCTAAAACAACGCGGAATCGAAAATTACGAAAAAGCAATCGCCGCATTGGAAAAAAGTCGGCAGATCAATGCCTTGCCAGTGGTGTTTTTTGAAATCGGAAAAAATTACAAGTCGCTCGAAAATTATCCTTCCGCCATAGAAAATTTCCAAAAAGCACATCAAAAACAACCCGACAACAAAGATATTATTGCAGAATTATACGATGCGTATTATTTGGCAAAAGATTACGAAAACGCTGTTACGACGGTAAAAAAACTCATTGTTTTCGATCCTGATTTTACCGAAGATCTTGCAAATCTTTATGTGCTTACCGAGCAGTACGATGAGGCTTTAAAGGTTTTGGATCAATTGGATTCTGAATTCGGGAGCAGTGAATACAGGAATGGTTTGCGAACCAGGATTTACGGAATGACCAACGATAAGAATTCGCAAATTACGCTTTTGGAAAATCGAATTGCGGAAGATCCTGAAAATGAAGATAATTATCTGAATCTGATTTTCGTTTATAGTGCGAACGGAGAAGAGCAAAAGGCCTTTGAAACAGCCGAATTGTTAATCTCAAAAAATCCTGATTCGGAACTGGCACATTTGGCGCTTTACAAATTTTACCTGACGAACAAGGACACTTCCGAAGCAATAAAATCAATGGAAATCGTTTTAAAAAGTGACGCGATTGATGCCGAATCGAAATACAAAGTTTTAAATGATTTTTTGATTTTTGTCAATGAGAATCCGCAATACGAGGAGAAATTGGAAGAAATCGTAGCCGTATTTTCAAATTTGGACGGAAATTCTCAAGTCTATGAAAAATTAGGGGATTATTATACTTCAAAACAATTGGCCGAAAAAGCAGTTCAGTTTTATTCCTTGGGATTAGCACGAGATGAAGGCAATTTCAATTTGCTGAAACAGGTTATTCTTCTCAATTTGGATTTGATGAATTTTTCGGAAGCAAAAAAACACGCCGGGGAAGCTTTGGAATATTATCCTTCGCAACCTTTGTTTTATCTCTTGCTTGGCGTGGCTGAAAATAATTTAAATCAGTTTAAAAATGCCGAGGAAGCTTTGCTGACCGGTCTGGATTATATTATTGAAGATAAAAAAATGCAAACCGATTTTTATAAGCAGTTGATAATTGCGGCTGAAGGTTTGGGAAAAATTGAAAAGAAGAACGAATACGAAAAGCAATTGCTGAAATTAAAATAGAATTGGGATGAGAAAGAGTATTGCCTGTGTTTTTATGATGTTTTTCCTGATTTCCTGTGGAAGCAAGAAAATAGTTACTGCCGATGGTGACATTATTGAGGATGCTTCCGCTTCTTCTATTGTTAAAAAGCATTATGAAGAAGAAATTGATTTTAAAATGATTCAGGCACGATTGAGGGTGCGTTATGAGGATGAAGGAACGACACAGAATCTATCGGTAAGTCTTCGAATGGAGAAGGATGAAGTCATTTGGCTAAGTGGCAGTATGTTGGGCATTACACTTGCTAAAGTAATGATCACGCCAACCCGGGTGCGCTATTACGAAAAAATAGAAGGTACTTACTTTGATGGCGACTTTGAATTATTGAGCAATTGGTTGGGGATTCCGTTGGATTTTGAGAAGGTTCAAAACTTATTGATCGGTCAGGCGCTGTATGACCTGCGGAAAGAGAAGTGGAGCACAGAAACGTCCACGCAAGGTTATAGACTTTCTCCCTTAAAGGAGTACAATAATCTGGAAAGAAATTTTTTAATTACCCCGGAAACTTTTAAAATATTGGCAGAACAAATTTCTCAACCCAATAAAAATCGGTATGTCACCATTACTTATCCAGAATACCAAATGTTGGCTGGCAAATTATTTCCGAGCGAAATAAAGATTATGGCGACGGATATGGAAGCAAGTTCTAAAATTGAAATTGAATTTATTGATGTAGATTTGAACGCTGATGTCAATTTCCCGTTTGAAATTCCGTCAGGATATGATGAAATCACCATAGAATGAAAAGTTTTTTCAACTTTAAAAATTTAGCTGTTTTTCTGTTCCTGATATCAGGAATACAATCCTTCGCCCAAAACAGGGAAGCACTGGAGCAACGCCGACTCGAATTAAGGGAGGAGATCAAAAAAATAAATGACCTTAGAAGCACGAATAAGGCTCAAGAGCAATCAATTATAACACAGGTAGAAGAATTAAATAGGAAAATATCCGCGACACAAAAATTAATTCGTGTTACCAACCAACAGACAAATTTACTGACAAGGGAAATAAACGAGAATACGCGACAAATCAAAAAGTTGGAGGATGAACTGAAAATCTTGAAGGAAGATTACGCTGAAATGATCCGCAAATCTTATAGAAGCAAATCACAGCAGAGTCGGATTATGTTTCTTTTTTCATCCGAAAATTTTCTTCAAGCCTATAAAAGATTGCAGTATTTAAAACAATACGCAAAACATCGAAAAAGTCAAGGTGAAGAAATAAAGGCCAACACTATAAAGTTGGAGGAGATGAACAAGAGTTTGTCGGAGCAAAAGAAAAGCAAGGAAAACCTGATTGCAGAAAACCGAGAAACCCAAAAAAGATTGGAGGGTGATAAATTGAAGCAGCAAGCTTTAATGGAAATCATCAGAAAAAAGGAAGGTCAATTTGCGACACAAATAAAGAACAAGCAACAGGAAATTATTCGAATAGACAAGGAAATAGATCGTTTGATCAAAGAAGCCATTGCCAAAACGAACAAGGAAAGTGGTTCCACAAGTCGGGACGTTTTTGAACTGACTCCCGAAGCCAAAGTTTTGGCAGCCAATTTTGCCAACAACAAGGGAAAACTTCCTTGGCCTGTGAGAACAGGAATTGTTGCAATGGGATTTGGGGAAAACAGGAGTTCCGTGGTTTCATCAATTACCGTGAACAGCAATGGAGTAAGAATTGAAACCGAGAAAGGAGCCACTGCACGGGCAGTATTTGACGGCGTGGTCAGTGAGGTGCAGGTAATACCCGGCGCAAATAAAGCGGTAATGATAAGACACGGGGATTATTTGACCATCTACAACAATTTATCCACCATTAGCGTAAAAAGAGGTGATAAAGTCGTCCGTGGGGAGGAACTGGGGGAAATTGCAAAAAGCAGCAGTACGGGCAAAACGGTCCTTTATTTTTTAATTTATAAAAATATGCAGAAACTGAATCCGGAGGATTGGATTTATAAAATGTAAACTATATTTTTTAAAGTAAAAAGACGGTTTTTAATCGTTTAGGGTTTAATTCCCCGATGCTTGCGTCGTTTTTCCTTTTTGGAATTTGGGATTTGTTTTTTTGGAATTTGATACCTCGTATGCCTGCAACGGGGTGGTTCATTTTTCGAAAAACAAAGCTTTTAACTCTGTGGCATCAGAAGGTTTCATCTTCCCGGCCAATACCAGACTTAATTGTTTTCTTCGTAAAGCGGCTTCATAACGTGCTTTTTCAAGTTCGGTTTCTGGTTGCAAAGGTGGAATTTGAACTGGAGCGCCAGTTTCGTCAACCGCAACAAAAGTATAAATGGCCTCGTTTGCCTTGCTTTTTTTTCCGCTTTCACGGTCTTCAACCCAAACATCAATAAATATTTCCATTGAAGTTGTAAACGCCCGTGATACGGCTGCTTCAACGGTAACAACACTTCCAACGGGCACTGCCTTGTTAAAAGCAACGTGATTTACAGAAGCAGTGACAACAATTCGTCGGCTATGCCTTCTAGCAGCAATACTCGCAGCACGATCCATTCGCGCGAGCAATTCACCTCCAAAAAGATTGTTCAGCGGATTTGTTTCGCTTGGTAAAACCAAATCTGTTAAAATTGTACGGGAATCTTGTGGAACTCGTGCTTGCATACTACCAATTTTGCCGCAAAGGTAGTGTGGTTTATTTTATTTTCGGACTTAAAAAAATATTAAAGTTCTTGTATCAATAACCACGCGCCACTATTGTGATTGCGCTGAATGTCCTTAAGAGATTTCAATGCTTCGGACCTAGTTTCGTAACTGCTGTAAATTACCTGATGTAAACCATATTTGTTAACGCCGATTTCCTTTGCTTTATAACCAAGGGATTGAAGTTCTTTCACCTTCTTCTCTGCGTTTTCTTGTACACGAAAGGCGCCAGCAACAAGGTGATAGTTGCCTTTTTGTTTAACCACATTTAATTGAACCGCGGGAAGTGGGCTCTCAATAAAAAAAGTCGCTTGTTGAATTTGCTGCTCTAATTTGTTTTCTGCTTTTTGTTGTTCGGCAAGGTTTTGTTCTGTTATCTTATTATTATAAACCTGCATCCCGCCAAAACCTGAAACGCCCAGTACAATGAGACCAATAGCCGCGTACTTTAAATACGGATGCAGATAATTTGTTTTGCTATGTGCGACCGTAATGGTTTGTTGAGGTAATTGATATTCCCGTTCAATTGCTTCGGAAGTGAAGGCGGACAAACCAAAGGCTTCTGTAAGATAATTTACTTTTTCGTTTGGTTCAAATTGAATTTTTTCTTCTTCGGTCATTGACAGAAAACCAATGTTTTCAATTTCAATTCTTTTGCCCGATTCTATTTCGGTTTGAAGAAAATGAAGATATTGCTGAAGCTTTTCAAAAGCAGTTTCATAACTGATTTTTTCGGATTTTGAAATATAATTGACCAGCAATCCGTCATTCTGCTTTAACTGGACATTAAATGAAATCGATTTAAAAGGAGGAGCAAATTGATGTGTGCCTTTTATTACTTGTGCAGATTTCCGGTTGGTCAAAAAGGCTCCAAAGCCCGGTAAAATAACACATTCATATCTGTAAAGAAGGTCGCTTATGTAATTTGCTATCGTCATTGAAGCAAATGTAGAAAATTTTAGTTTTTGAAAAAACAGCTTCGGTTTAATTTATCAACAAATAAAAAGTGCTTTTTTTCCGCCAAAAAATTAGGAGCTTTAATTGTATATTGGCGTTTGCTTCGGAATTTATCCAGCGCAGTAACATAATCTATCAACACTTTAAGACGCTATTCCCTTGAGCGACAACGAACTGATTTCCCTTTTGGCTTTGCAGCAACTTTCCAACATTGGGGACAGTACCGCAAAGAAATTGCTTCAACATTTGGGATCGGCAGAAGCTATTTTCAAGGAGAAAAAACAAAATCTTCTAAAAATAGAAGGCATCGGAAGTATTAAAGTCAAAGATTTGCACAATCCAGATCATATTGAAGCGGCCGAAAAGGAACTGCAATACATCAGGGACAATAATATAGATGTTCATTATTTTAAAGATAAATCCTATCCAGAGCGATTGAAATATTGCATGGACGGTCCCATTTTATTGTTCAGCAGAGGAAATATTGATCTTCAAAACAAAAAAATTCTCAGCATCGTCGGTGCCAGAAAAGTCACTACCCACGGAATTGCCTTCACTGAAAAATTTATTGAAGAGCTTGCGCCGGTAAATCCTGTAATCGTTTCTGGATTTGCTTACGGAGTTGATATCACAGCACAAAAAGCGGCAGTAAAAAATAATTTGCAAACCATTGGTTGTTTGGCGCACGGATTAAATCAGATATATCCAAAAACGCACGAGAAATACGTAAAAGAAGTAATTGAAAACGGCGGCTTCTTCACTGATTTTTGGAGCACATCCAACTTCGATAGAAATAATTTCCTGAAACGAAACAGGATTATAGCCGGTTTAAGTGAAGCCACCGTGGTTATAGAAAGTGCTGAAAAAGGAGGCTCTTTGGTCACTGCCGACATTGCGAATTCATACAATAGAGAGGTTTTCGCGGTGCCGGGAAGATCAACCGATGCACAGAGCAAGGGCTGTAACAACTTGATCAAATCACAACAAGCACATTTACTTACAAGTGCGGCCGACTTGATTTACTTGTTGGACTGGGAATTGAAAGAAAAAAAACAACCCATACAAAAACAACTTTTTGTTGAATTGGAACCAGAGGAAAAAGCAGTTTTTTCATTTTTAAAAAATCAAGGAAAGGAACAGATGGATTTGATTGGGATCGGGTGCAACTTACCAACATATAAATTGGCCACTATTCTTTTTAATATGGAGATGAAAGGTGTGGTGAGACCGTTGCCGGGAAAAACTTTTGAATTGGCATGAGGTTTATCTGGACTTTTTCAAAGCAAAACTTGCTTAATTCGGTAAATTTCAGAAGATTTGCACTTCTTCCCTGAAAAAATAAAGAAATGAAAAAAGCTGTAATTTTCCTGAATCTTCTGCTGCTTATTATTTGTTTCTCTTGTAGTAATGATGATAATTCTACTTCAGCTGAACCAACAGATTTAATTGTGGGAAAATGGAATCTTGAAGGTATTGAAAGCAATGGTGAATACATACAGCCTAACGAATGTGAGGCAAATTCTTTTTGGGAATTTTTTCAAAATGGCGAATTGACGATGCTTATGTATGGAATAAGTCCTCAAAACGGGGAATGTGAAGGGGAACTCGAAGATCTAAGTCATTGGGAAAAAACAGGAGAAAATCTTTATATGCTCACTGATTCCGAAGAAGCGGAAGGAGGCATTCTTGAAATTACGTTCTCTGACGGAAATGAATTAATGATAACCAGCAATGCCAGTGAATCTATTCATTTCTATATGAGGAGAGAATAATTTGACACCTAAAAATGCGGAACGCAGCCGATATTCATCTAAGAATAGGTTTTACATTTTAAAGATTTATAAAAAAATGAAAAGCTTGGTAAAACCATTTCGTGGAAAAGTTTTCGAGTTGATATTGGTTTTTGGAAAGGCAGAAAATATTTAATCAATCTTTTTCCGTATTTGTCAAGGAATAACGAATAATTATCACACAACAAAAAACACCTTGTGTTCAAATACAAAAGGTGTTTTAAGGTCAAATCATCTTAGATCAAGCTTTTTTGAGTACCAATAAAACTCCATTCTGATCATCGCCCGTTCGAATTTTCAATGTCGTATCTGTAAGTTCCAGAACCTCATAAACATTATAATTTATATTTAGAGTCGTTCCCTCAAGGTTCCAATCATAAGTAGAAACATCTTCATAACATTGGTCGTCTCCGCCTAGATAATAATATACATCCTGCATGGTAGAATCATCCGAGAATGCCATATGGTCCATTCCGCATAAATCAGGTGCACTATGTTCATAATCTACTAAGGTTCCTTCTCCCATATAGATCTCTTGTGTTTTGTGGAAATTCCATTGCCCAATTATATTAAGAACTTCATCAGGGTTTCCACCGTCATCAGTGCCACCATCATCAGTGCTATTATCATCTTTGCTACAACTAAATAATAGTGTTGTAAAACATAAAATAAGCGCGTAAATAATTTTATTTTTTTTCATATTATGTAAGGTTTAAATGTAGATACTACTCAATTTTTTCAGAATAAATATTTATAATTTTTCAACTAGACCATTGTCATCTATAAAAATACGGCCTTGGCCATCTTCAATAAACACACCTCCGGGATTTCCGTTATTATCCAGCATAAATACGGCCATTTGAAAGTTTAAGAAGCCAACCTCGGTATAATTTCCGGAAAGCACAAAAATGGTCTCTGAACTATAGCCTGAAATTTCAGATTCTAGCTTTAGAAAGATTGAAACACTATCACCTTCGCCTGAAATTAATGCCCCAGTTCCAGAATCTACCTGCATTCCGCCGCTACCTGCGTAAGTCAGGGATAAATCATCCAAATTAAGATTGGTCAATTCAAAAGTAACAGGATTGAAGACGCTTCCTTCATTATCAGAAGGCACACTTGTCGCAATCAGTTTACATGGTTCAATTCGATAAGAACCTTGCACCATAGGAGGGTTGTCTCCTGGATTAACGTGCAATCCCATGTTTTCCATAGTTTCCAATAAGTCCGAAGTCACATAATCTTCAATGGCGTTTCTTGAACCATTAAAGGAGCCTGAATCTTCATCCTTTGAACATGAAACTACAGTAAGAATGACCAAAACGAATGCTAATATTAATTTTATTTGCTTCATAATTTTAATTTTGTATAAGTTGTGAGAATTATCTGTTGTCAAAAGTAATATGCTCTGGGTTTTAAAGGAATACTCATTTGTGGGTATTTTTTACTTAAATTGGTATATTTGACATTAACCTCTATAATTATTTAAACATTTTGGAAAAACTTGTCCTTCAAGAAACTCAGAAAATATGGAATAAAATAGCCAAAAACAAAACTCCGGGAGACTTAAAACTTGAAGTCGAGATTTATAAAAAGCTGATTAATATTTTTCACGTAGGCGATTACTATTATATGATTTTCAATCCGCCACAAATGACAATTGAACATACAAGTGAGTTAATTACATCCGTACTTGGCTATAAAGCGGAAGATTTTACGTTGGAAAGTTTAATTGAAAACATTCACCCTGATGACCTTCCGTATTTTATGGATTTTGAAGCGACTGTTTCAGAGTTCTTTGTGAAACTTCCGCCTGAAAAAATAATGAAGTACAAACCACGATATGATTATAGGGTTAAAAAAAAGATGGAAGCTATTTACGTATTCTGCAGCAGATTGTAACAATACAAAGTGATGATGAAGGGGCATTACTTCGCACCTTTGTGGTTCATACCGATATTTCACAATTAAAAAAGGACAACAAAATGACGCTTTCGTTTATCGGTCTTGAGGGCGAACCGTCCTATGTCAATGTGCAAACAGTACAGAATTTTAGTCCATCAAAGGAGATTTTCACAAAAGGGGAAAAGGAAGTTCTTCTTCATTTGGCCAAAGGGAGTACCAGTCAGGAGATTGGTCAAAAATTGTTCATCGCAAGAAACACCGTGGACAAACACAGGCGGAATATGCTTGCCAAAACCGATACTGAAAGTACTATGAAACTCATTATGAAAGCTGTAGAAGAAGGCTGGATTTAACTACAAATATTCCTTGTTCCATGGTGAAAAATGAGACCGTTGCCGGGAAAAACTTTTGAACTGGTATGATCTCGATTTTGATAATTTCAAAAAAAAATTAAGTAAATAGATAACAACTTTCTAGAATTGTAAGAATTAGCTTGCGTGATAAATATTTTTTTTGAAAATTTACTACAATTAACTCTAACAAATAAAACATGAAAAAAATCTTTTATTACGTATCATTTTTTATGATGCTAGGAATTGTGGGTTGCAGCAAGGACGACTCTGGAGATGGTTCAGGTGGTCCAGGAGCAGATCCGCTAATTGGTGAATGGCGACTCGATTATTATACTTATGCTGGCGTAAATCAAGAGCCAGATGAGTGCGAAGCTATGGGCGTTATTAAAATAATGGCCGACGGCACAATGGTTTCTACGGAATATTGGGATAATGGTAACGGCTGTGAATTTGACGGAGAATATACCGAGAACTGGGAAAACCTTGGTGGAGGTGTTTATGCTTTTGTCGATGAATTTGGAGAGGAATTTACCATGGAACCAGAATTCTTTGACAACAACAACAGGTTTAGAATTGTAGAGATGGGTGGCGGTGTAGAATACTCAGTAACCTATTTTAGAGATTAAAATTTCTATTTTAAAATAAAAGCGGAAGCCTTATAAAACTTCCGCTTTTTTTATTTTCAAAAAGTCAATTCCAATACTACAATTCATTTTGTTTAAATTGAAATTGATGCTTCGGAAGAATTTAAAACACGGCAATCACATTACCCTCTTTAATTTTTCCTTTTATATAAATAGAGTCGCCGTTTTTGAAGATGATTTCATTTAAAATGACATTGGGCAACCTATATTTTTTTTCACTTGCGAAAAATTGTTCTAAATATTCATTTTTGTCAATAAACGGATAGATTTTATTTTTCAATTCATTATTTCTACTTTTCTCCGCTTCAGGAATACTATCGGCATAAGCCGTGGTATTAAAATATTTAATTTTTCTGGAACGGAAACCTTTGTTTTCGCTTGGACTTTCTCCAATTTTTGAAATCATGCATTTTTCAAAGTCCAAGGGATACTTTTTACCATTAATTAAAATGTAAGTTTTATTTGAATAACCGGCCAACATTTTCATATTGAAATAAGTTTCACTGGTTTTTCCCCTAATGTGTTTTGCCCTTCTTGCAGCATCAGTTAGTTGGAGCTTTGAGTGAAATCCAACTTCCAGTAAATATAATGCAGCATCTTGGTTGGTAAGAGGTGTTTTTATAGTTGAATCGGAAACAATCACTCCTTTGATTTCCGGTAGATTAACGATTCTTGAAACTTCTTCGTTGTATGTCTTATTGTAATCATCATTTTGATCAAAGACTATAAACATTGCGACAATCACACCAATAGCAATTAGCAGAACGAAAACGAAACATCCAACAAAAGTACCTAATGCTAATTTTTTATAATTAAAAGCCATTGATCAAGATTGAAATATGTGTTGTTTCACCCATCATGCTCTCAAGACAACATTTTTCGTTTATAAAAAATGCTTCAATAACCCAATTTCTCCCGAACTCGTACCAAAACACCATCGGCAACTTTTCTTGCTTTTTCGGCACCTTTTTCCAGAGCCGCATCAATTTCCGATAGGTTATTCATATAATAATTGTACTTCTCCCTTTGCACGGTATATTTTTCAAGTAAAAGTTCATAAAATGCTTGTTTTGCATGCCCATAACCAAATCCGCCGTCTTCATATTTTTTGCGAATTTCTGCGGTTTCTTCTTTCGTGGCAATGATTTTATACAAATTGAAAACGTTGCAAACATCCGGGTTTTTCGGTTCTTCCAGCGGAGTGCTGTCCGTTTGTATACTCATTACCTGCTTGCGCAATTCTTTATCGGACACAAAAAGATTGATGAAATTACCTCGGGATTTACTCATTTTTTCTCCATCAGTTCCAGGGACGTACATGGTCTCTTCTTGGATTTTTCCTTCGGGCATTACAAAGGTCTCTCCCATTTGAGCATGAAATCTTGAAGCAACATCCCGCGTCATTTCTATATGTTGCAATTGATCTTTCCCCACCGGAACCAACTCAGCATCGTAAAGTAAAATGTCAGCTGCCATCAACATTGGGTAATCAAATAAACCTGCGTTTACATCTGTAAGTCTGTCGGCTTTATCTTTAAAAGAATGTGCCAGCGTTAATCTTTGAAATGGAAAAAAGCAATTTAAATACCAAGTCAGTTCCGTGGTTTGCGGAACATCGCTTTGTCGGTAAAAAACAGTCTTTTCAATATCCAAACCAAAAGCAAGCCAAGTAGCTGCAACCGAATAGGTATATTCCCTAAGCAATTCAGCATTTTTTATTTGAGTTAAAGTGTGCAGATTGGCTATGAACAGAAAAGATTCATTTTTTGAATCGTTTGCCATTTCAATAGCGGGAATAATAGCTCCCAATAAATTTCCTAAATGTGGGGTTCCAGTACTTTGAACTCCAGTAAGTATTCTTGACATGCTGGTTTTTAATTTTTGCAAAGGTACTTATTTTAATATTTTGTATGTCCCATTTTAGTATTTTTGGACACATGAAGATATTACGGTTTGTCCTAATTGCTCTTTGGCGGATTTGGTTTTACGTGCTGTTGGGAATTCCCATTATTCTTATGTTTCCCTTTTTGCTTGTTTCAACGGCGAAGGAAAAGTGGTATCCGTATTTTTTTATCTTGGCAAAAATATGGGCATCCGTTATTCTCTACGGAATGGGTTTTATGCCACTGGTAAAAAGGCAACAACGACTGGATAAGAAGAAAAGTTACATGTTTGTGGCCAACCACACGTCTATGACAGATATTATGTTGATGTTGGTCATTCTCGATAATCCGTTCGTTTTTGTGGGGAAAAAAGAGCTTTCCAAAATTCCACTTTTTGGGTTCTTTTATAAACGGACTTGTATTTTGGTCGATCGTGGAAATCAGAAAAGCAGACATGAGGTTTTCCAAAGGGCGCAGAACAGATTGAATCAAGGAATCAGTATTTGCATTTTTCCCGAGGGAGGAGTGCCAGATGATACTTCTATTGTTTTGGACGCTTTTAAAGATGGTGCTTTCCGATTGGCAATAGATCATCAAATTCCCATTGTGCCAATAACTTTTTACGATAATAAAAAAAGATTTTCTTATGTGTTTTTCTCTGGAAGTCCTGGAAGAATGCGGGCAAAAATCCATAAAAGTATTTTTACAATTGGAAAAACAATGGCCGATAAAAAAGAAATACGGGAAGAAACCAGAAAAACCATTCTTCAGGAATTGGAAAATCCTTCTTTTAAATCTTAAAATTTATACTGAATACCTGAATAGATCCCCAAGTAATAAGGGTTGAAATTGCCTGAACTAAACGTATTGATTTGATACTTAAACATTGGCTCCACGTTCAACTGAAATTTTTTCGATAACTTATAACCAACCCCAAAACCTATATTTGTACTGAAACTTACGTCGTTCAAATTGGAACTTTCTCCAATGGGTGTAGAAACATCTCTTGAATGAACCGAAATCGTGTTTTCATCCACGAATAATGTACTGGCGCCACCAATAAGATTTAAAGCAAAACGTTTATCAATAATTGTGAATTCTACTTCAACCGGTAACTCGATAAATGCAAGTTTCTGATTAATATAACCCAAATCCGTATTCAATCCGTCGATTTGGTTTTGTGGAGCATAAGGATCGGTTGAATTCGATTTTCTGACATCCGCTATTTCAATATGATCGCCGTAGTTGTTATAATCAACATTTCTTAATAAAACAGGATTCATGTCCGGTCCGAAGGCAATATCCATTGTATTATAGCTCATGGCGACTTTACTCACCCCAGAGCGAATTTTGATGTTATCTGTAATTGCGTACGAGAAGTTGATCCCGTAGGACATGGTCACTTCGGTTTTTTGTTTATTGTCGGCAAATTGCGGATCAATCACGTTTCCTTCTCCAAATCCATTATAATAAATAGGGGAAGCGAATGTTCCTATCTTTACTTTTGAAGTTTTTGTTGGAGTATTTTGTATTTCTTCCTCGGTTTTTTCAATTTCTAAAAGCGCAAGTTTGTTATTCTGGTTTTCGGAAAAATCAGCTTTTGATAAAGAGGCTGAAATATCGGAATCTTCGTAGTTCAGATTTTCGGTTTTCAAAATAAAAAATCCGTGGTTTTCAAAATTCGGAAAAGTCTGTACAATTTTTGTGTCAGCGGATTCGGTTTTAACTTCAATGATTTGATCTACAACGGATTTTCGTTCACTCGGTTTCGATATTATAATCGATTTGTTTTCTGAAAAATTCTCGTTAAGTTTTTCTGCGGAAGGAGTCACTGAGTTTTGATCAGCTATTCGGGTTACTTTTGCTGGTTCCTTTTCCGTGTTTTTCAAAACTGGGTTTTCTCCAACTTCAACTACGGAAGGTGTTACTTCAAAAAATTGGTTTCCAATACTGAAAAAGATTGCGATCGCTGCAGCAACACCGGCAATTCTTGACCAAATAGGAAGTATTCTACGCTTTTTCTTGTTCCTTATTTTAGCAGAGATATTTTGCCATACCAAATCATTCGGGACCATTTCAAAATCCCGAAATTTTTCTTGATACAATCTATCTATGGATTTCTTGTCATTCATCTTACAGTGATTGGGCAGCTTTGTTTTGTTGTGTGGCTTCTATTTTTTCTTTTAAAATACATCTCGCACGGGCAAGATTTGATTTTGACGTACCAGTGGTAATATTCAATAATTCCGCAATTTCTTTATGTGAAAATCCATCCAACGCGTATAGGTTGAAGACCATTCGGTACCGATTTGGTAATTGTTGAATAATATGCAGCAGGTAATCTATGGAAAGATTGTCCTCATCTATTTCAATTTCCGGATTGGAAATATGTTCATCCTTGACGATTTCAAATACTTTTTGTTTCCGATACTTCTGAAGGGCCGTGTTAATAACAATTCGTTTTAACCAACCTTCAAAAGCTCCATTATTTTTATACTGATTGATTTTGTTGAATATGGTAACAAAAGAATCTTGCAGATTGTCTTCTGCTTCTTGATAGTTTGAGGAATATTTTAGGCATACACTAAATAATTTGGCAGAATACAATCTATACAAATGTTCTTGTGCCTTGATATCCTGCTTCTGGCATTTTTCAATAAGTTGCGCTATGCCCAAATTTTATGTTTTAAAAAAGTTTATTGTTCTACTTGTACCTCTATGGTCAAATATTCAGGATCACCGTTTTCGTCGGCACCCTGCCAAAACTTAAATATATAAAAATCATTTCTATCAACAATAAACTCAAAATCGATTTCGGCGTTAAAAACACCATCTCCACAATCCCCAACTTCCGGATAATATCTATTGATCACACCAATTAGCTGTTCGTTTCCATTGTCTATGTGGTCGAATCCGCTAAAAACATCACAGCTGTTGGCTCTAATATATTGAACTGGAAACGCATAAGTTTCTCCGTGGATTAGCGTTTCGGGCAATTCAACACCAGAAATAGAAGCCAAAAAAGGTTCGTATTTGGGAAGGTCGTCTATCGTGCAACCCCAAAACAGCAATGCCAGTATTGCAACTAAATATTTTTTCATACTCATACGCTTTTTCAATCTTCAAAATATCTGATACTGTTATAGATGCGACAAGAATGATTTGGTTGCGTATGGATAAGTGAAAGCTTTATTAAATTTTGAATCCAATCCAAAAAATACCAAAAGAAAAAACGCTTTCATTATCCTGAAAGCGTTTTTTGAAATTAGAAAAATCGATTTTATTCTTTCACCAATTGAATGGCTTCTTTGATTTTTGTCTCCAATTCTTCCATCAAATCAGGATTGTCTCGCAACAAAAGCTTCACGGCATCTCTTCCCTGTCCCAATTTAGTGTCTTGATAGCTAAACCAAGAACCACTCTTTTTAATGATTTCGTAATCTACACCTACATCAATGATTTCTCCAACCTTAGAAACCCCTTCACCATACATGATGTCAAATTCTGCTGTTTGAAAAGGTGGTGCGACCTTATTTTTTACAACTTTTACACGTGTCCTGTTTCCGGAAACGTTGCTGTTGTTGTCTTTGATCTGAGTCGATCTGCGGATGTCCAATCTCACCGAAGCATAAAATTTCAATGCATTTCCTCCAGTTGTTGTTTCTGGATTGCCAAACATCACCCCAATTTTTTCCCTTAATTGGTTGATGAAAATCACCGTACAATTTGTTTTGCTAATTGAAGCTGTCAATTTTCTCAATGCTTGAGACATCAATCTTGCGTGAAGACCCATTTTTGAATCTCCCATTTCACCTTCAATTTCACTTTTGGGAGTAAGTGCAGCAACTGAATCTATGACAATAATATCAATAGCTCCGGAACGAATCAAATTATCCGTAATTTCCAATGCTTGTTCGCCGTTATCTGGTTGGGAAATAATTAGATTTTCTAAATCAACGCCAAGTTTTTCTGCGTAAAATCTGTCAAAAGCATGTTCGGCATCTATAAAAGCAGCAATTCCTCCGGCTTTTTGTGCTTCTGCAATGGCGTGAAGCGTCAAAGTAGTTTTACCCGAAGATTCCGGTCCGTATATTTCTATAACCCTTCCGCGGGGATAACCTCCAACTCCCAAAGCCAAATCCAGTCCTAAAGATCCTGTTGGAATCACATTGACTTCCACAATGGCCGAATCGCTCATTTTCATTACGGTGCCTTTTCCGTAGGTTTTATCCAATTTATCAAGAGTTAGCTGTAACGCTTTTAATTTTGCGTCTTTCTCTGTGTCTTTACTCATTTTGTGGTATTTCTATTAGATGATGGTGGCTAAATTACATAAGTTTTTGATCCATACAATATTATTCACGCAACCTTTTTTAGTTTTTTGCATCTATAGTACAAAGCATATAGAAACAAGCAATATGAAGTTTCTTAGAAGAAATATTATTTTGAACGGATCTGGCGCTACGGCTACCGTTGCTTTGCAATGTAGTTGCAGGGTCGATGGAGGATAATCGTTATTTAATTTTTACAAGAGTATAAAAAATTAAAATAACGAATTAGCCGTTCGAAAAAAATTGCCCTGATAGTCGGGGCTTTTTTTGTTTCTAGACCTTATATTTGCAGAAAATTTCTTTTAACTTAAAAATTGGTATAGCATGCAACTGTACAATAAATTAAGCGCGAAAGAAAGAGAAGCCCTCATTGAAGAAGCCGGAGAAGAAAGGCTCACACTCTCTTTCTACCAATACGCTAAAATTGGAAACCCTCATTTATTTAGAAATCATTTGTTTGTATTTTGGGACAGCATAGGCGTTTTGGGACGTATTTATGTTGCCCACGAAGGAATTAATGCACAACTTTCTGTTCCTGCAAAGCGTTTTTCTGAATTTAAAAATTTTCTCGACGGAATTTATTTTCTTGAAAACGTACGCCTGAACATTGCCATTGAACATGACAACAAATCATTTTTAAAGCTGAAAGTAAAAGTCAGGGATAAAATTGTTGCCGACGGATTGAATGATGAAACCTTTGATGTCACCAATAAAGGTGTTCACGTAAACGCCGAAGAATTCAATAAATTAATTGAAGATCCCAATACCGTATTGGTCGATATGAGAAACCACTACGAAAGTGAAATCGGTCATTTTCAAAACGCAATTACACCTGATGTTGACACTTTTCGGGATAGTTTACCCATTATTGAAGAAGAATTAAAGGATTTTAAAGAAGATAAAAAATTGGTGATGTATTGCACGGGCGGAATTCGTTGTGAAAAAGCAAGTGCCTATTACAAACACAAAGGTTTTAAAAATGTTTTTCAGCTTGAAGGAGGAATTATTGAATATGCCCGTCAGGTAGAAAATTTAAAACTGGAAAATAAGTTTTTAGGGAAGAACTTTGTCTTTGATGAAAGACGTGGTGAAAGAATCACCGATATGGTGATCTCCAATTGTCATCAATGCGGAAAACCTTGTGACACACACGTAAATTGTGCCAACGAAGCTTGCCACTTATTGTTTATTCAATGTGAGGAGTGCTCCGCAAAAACCGATCAATGTTGCTCGGAAAAATGTCAGGAAATCAATGCATTGCCTTATGAGGAGCAAAAAGCACTGCGCAAAGGAATTCCGAATAGTAATAAAATTTTTAAAAAAGGTAGATCGGAAGTTTTGAAATTCAAACATTAGCAATATCCATAATTATATTAAAAACCCTTGACTATTGTGTGGTTCGGGGTTTTTTTATTTTCAAAAAAAGCGGAAACTGTATTTCAAGAACTCCATAATCAATTGTCATAAATTTTCGGTTACGCACGAACAATTTTAGGAGTTCTCTCAAATTTTCTCTAAGTTTCCACTTGCAATAAAATGGTATCTTTGCGTTTTTAAATCTAATTACTAACTTTCAATATTGCCCGGATCAATTCCGAAGTAATATTTCAATATAAAAAAATATATGGGGTGTAGCACTTGCGCAACTTCCAACGGGCAGCCAAAAGGTTGCAAAAACAATGGTACCTGCGGTACCGACGGTTGTAATAAATTAACGGTTTTTGACTGGTTGGCAAATATGGCGCCCCCCGAAGGCACTGAACCTTTCAATTATGCGGAAATCAGGTTCAAAAACGGGAGAAAGGAATTTTACAAAAATACCGAAAACCTTAGTTTGAATATTGGAGATGTGGTAGCTACTGAAGCCTCTCCGGGACATGATGTTGGTCAAGTTACTTTAACCGGTGAGCTGGTTAGGGTGCAAATGAACAAGAAGAAAATTGCACCGGAAAGTCCGGAAATTCTCAAAATTTATCGAAAAGCCACACAAAAGGATATTGATATTTGGCAAGAAGTGAGGGAACGCGAAGATGCCATGAAAATTAGGGCCCGGGAAATTGCGATTCGTTTGAACCTTAAAATGAAAATAAGCGATATCGAGTTTCAAGGAGATGGTTCTAAGGCGACTTTTTATTATACGGCAGAAGAGCGCATCGATTTCAGGCAACTTATTAAGGAATTTGCAAGTGAATTCAGAACACGTATTGAAATGCGCCAAATAGGATTTAGGCAGGAAGCGGCCCGTTTGGGAGGAATAGGATCTTGTGGTCGCGAACTTTGTTGTTCTACATGGTTAACGGATTTTAGATCTGTAAACACATCGGCAGCAAGATATCAGCAACTTTCATTGAATCCGTTAAAACTTGCGGGACAATGCGGAAAGTTGAAATGTTGTTTGAACTACGAACTCGACACTTATTTGGATGCGCTGAAACATTTTCCAAAAACCGAAACTAAATTGTTTACCAAAAAAGGAACTGCGGTTTGCCAAAAAATAGACATTTTTAGAGGAATGTTATGGTATGCTTACGAAGGGGAATGGAATAATTGGCACATGCTCACGACCGAACAGGCAAATAAAATTATAGATGCCAATCATAAAAAGGAACCGGTTGCGAGTTTGGAAGAATATGCAATTGAAGCTACAACGGAAGCACAAACCGACTTTAATGTGGTGGGCCAGGACAGCTTAACAAGATTTGACGAGGTTGCCAAAAAGAAGAAAAAAAGGAATAAAAAAAGAAAGAAAAATCCACAGAAAAATGCGTAGATCATTTTTTTTTCTGCTGTTGCTGGGAATCGGTGTTTTCATTTCTTGCGATTCCAAAAGAGTTTACGATGAGTATGAGAGTTTTCCCGAAGGATGGGCAAAAGACTCCTTAGCAACTTTTCAGATCAAAAATATTGATACTACCGGAACTTACAATATTTTCATAAATACTAGGCATACCACAGATTATAACTATAGTAACCTTTTTTTGATTTCAAAAATCATATTTCCGCATGGTAAAGTTATTTCCGATACCTTGGAATATGAGATGGCCACGCCTTCAGGAGAATGGCTTGGCACGGGATTTGGAGAATTGAAAGAGAGCAAATTGTGGCTTAAAGAAGATGTCCGTTTTGCCGAAGATGGAACTTACCAAATAACCCTACAGCAAGCAATGCGAAAAAACGGAGAGGATAAAGGTATTGAAGTGCTTGAAGGAATTACGGAAGTGGGGATTCGAATAGAAGACGCGAATTCAGAATAATAATAAAAGCGATAAAATTGATTGTCAATGGCTAAAACAAAAAAAGGAAAATCTGCTACAGCTCCGCAAAATAACAAGAAATATATTTTGTTGTTTTGGAAACTTTTCGGAGCATTTATCTTGCTCATCGTCCTCATGTTTTTTATGGCTGGTTGGGGTGTTTTCGGTCCCATGCCGACTTTTGAAGAATTGGAAAATCCCGAGACAAATTTGGCTACGGAAATCATTTCATCCGATGGGGAAACTTTGGGTAAATATTATAGTGAAAATAGAACCCCTGTCAAGTTTAAAGATCTGCCGGACAATTTAGTGAACGCTCTGGTGGCGACCGAAGATGAAAGATTTTATGACCACGCCGGGATTGATGCAAAAGGAACAATAAGAGCCGCAGTCTTTTTAGGTCAAAGAGGTGGTGCAAGTACCATTACTCAACAGCTTGCAAAATTGCTTTTTACTGAAGATGTTTCCCAGAATTATTTTGCTCGCGGACTTCAAAAAGTAAAAGAGTGGATTATTGCAACGCGCTTGGAACGACAATACACCAAAGAAGAAATTATCACAATGTACTTTAATAAGTACGATTTTCTATACCAAGCTATCGGCATCCGTTCTGCTGCAAATATTTATTTTGACAAAGAACCCAAGGACCTAAAAGTTGAAGAATCGGCCGTTTTGGTAGCCATGTTAAAGAATCCAATTTTATACAATCCCGTAAAGGAAAAGTTTTTCGACAACGCTTTAAATCGAAGAAACCAGGTTCTCAAGCAAATGGAAAAGAATGGGTTTTTATCAACTCAAGAAAAAGATTCTTTACAACAACTTCCGCTAAAAGTGAAGTATTCTCCCCAAGGACATGATGAAGGAATGGCAACTTATGTGAGGGAATATCTGAGAGGTTATCTGACAGAATGGATCGAAAACAATCCCAAAAAAGACGGTAGTCAATATAATATTTATCGAGACGGATTAAAAATATACACCACCATCGATTCCAGATTGCAAAAATATGCGGAAGACGCAGTTCAATCCCATATTGCAAATCTGCAAAAAGAATTTAACGAACAGAACAAAAGAAATTCCAATGCTCCTTTCAGACAATTGAACAAGGAAGAAATCAATAGGATTATCCAAAGAGCTATGAAAAATTCTGAAAGATGGAGAAAAATGAAAGCGCAGGGCAAATCGGAAGAAGAAATTATAGCCTCCTTTGACAAAAAAACCGAAATGAGTGTTTTCACTTGGAAAGGTGAGAAGGACACGATTATGACGCCGCGGGATTCCATTTTTTACTATAAATCCTTTTTAAATGCAGGATTAATGTCCATGACGCCACAAACTGGTGAAATACGAGCTTGGGTTGGGGGTATTGCCTACAAGCATTTTAAATTTGATCATGTGCAACAGGCAAAAAGACAAGTGGGTTCAACGTTTAAACCTTTTGTTTATGCTACGGCTATAGATCAATTGCATTTATCTCCTTGCGATTCATTGCCCAATAATTTGCACACGATTGAAGCTGGAAGACATGGGAATCTCAAAGACTGGACTCCAAAAAATAGTGGTAACGAGTATGGCGGAATGGTCACTTTAAAAGAGGCGCTTGCGAAATCGATTAACACGGTTACGGTTCGATTAATAGATCGTGTGGGCCCTGGTCCCGTAATAGATTTGGTGGAGAAATTGGGCGTTGATGTAGAAAATATTCCTGCGGTTCCCTCTATCGCTTTGGGTACTGCAGATATTAGTGTCTATGAAATGGTTTCGGCCTATTCCACCTTTGCAAATAAAGGCGTGCATGTTGAACCTGTATTGGTAAACCGCATTGAAGACAAAAATGGTACAATTTTATTCCAAAGTGTTGCAGAAACCCGAGATGTGATCAGTGAAGAAACTGCTTATGTCACGATTAATTTAATGGAAGGCGTGACGCAATACGGATCTGGAACAAGATTGCGAGGGGACTGGGGCGTTAATAATCCGGTTTACAAAAAAGTAATGACAGGGTATCCGTATAATATTGATCGAAATATTCCTATAGCAGGAAAAACCGGGACTACCCAAAATCAAAGTGATGGATGGTTTATGGGAATGGTTCCCAATTTAGCTACCGGTGTTTGGGTTGGTGCCGAAGATAGATCAGTTCATTTTCCTACAATTACCTACGGACAAGGTGCTACAATGGCTTTGCCGATTTGGGGAATGTACATGGAAAATGCATACGCCGATGAAGATCTGAATATTTCCAAAGAAGCATTTGAACGACCAGAAAATTTATCCATTCAAACCAATTGTAACGCATATAGAGAATCCGCCAGTGATACTTTGGATGGTGATGTTCAGGAAATTCCAGATGAACTGGATCTTTAATTAATAGAATTCTATTATCCGAAGTACCGCTTTTGTTTCGGGAATTTACTTTTGACCGATTAAGTTGAAAAAATTAGTTGTAATTTTTGTAAATTTCGGCAAATGAAAATCCATGATAAAAAAGACAGTTAATAACGTAGAAGAAGCACTAGATGGAGTCGAAGATGGAGTGACTTTAATGGTTGGAGGATTCGGACTGAGCGGAATTCCCGAAAATGCCATTAATCATTTAGTGAAAATGAACGTGAAAAACCTCACCTGTATTTCCAACAATGCAGGGGTAGATGATTTTGGTTTAGGACTTTTACTTCATAAAAAACAAATCAAAAAAATGATTTCTTCCTATGTTGGGGAGAATGATGAATTCGAACGTCAAATGCTGAGCGGTGAA
>DASSWB010000114.1:0-14382 GCA_035705495.1 Salinimicrobium sp.
TTTTTTTGCAAATATGACAATAAAACATTTGTTTTTCATTTGATATAGATCAAATTATTTCTCCGCTCGAATCCTGCTTAATGTTTCTTGTGTTACGCCCATATATGAAGCAATCATTCCCAAAGGAATTCGGTGATGAACGCCTGCATACACTTCTAAAAAATGATTGTACTTTTCTTTTGCAGTGGTAAATCGCATAGAGGTGATTCTTTCCATAAAGTGACCAAAAACACTCCCCATTGAGAGTCGGGCGTAGCGTTCCATTTCTGGAAATTGATTAAACAGGTAAACCAAATCAGGAACATTTATTTTGAAAGCTTCTGTATCTTCAAGCGCATCAATGGAATAAATATCTATTTGTTGCTGCATGAAACTTCTTGGAGAATTTACCCATTCTTTTTCAAAACTAAAATACTCACTGATTTCCTTTCCATCTTTGTGAAAGTATGTTCGTAGCAATCCTTTTTGAATAAAATAACTGTGGCCGCAAATTTGGTGGGCGTCATGAACTACAGTTTCCTTTTTTATACTTAATGGCTGAATTCTATTGGCAATTTCTTGTTTCAGATTCTCAGACAAAACAATAAATTGACTGAAATGTTGGAAAAGTTCTTCTAACTGAACGCTTTCCGCAAAAATTGATTTTTCCATAGATGTTTGTACGCCTCGGGAAATATAGACAAATAAATAGTTCAATTCCTTATTTTTTCAATGATAGAAAAACTAAAGGAAAACAAGATTTCGCTATTTATAAACTTTATTAATTCGGTTCAACAATAAAATTTTATATTGCGCAGCAAACCTCAAAAAATTATCTAATTGAAGTTAATGTATTCTGATGATCATGCACAGGTGTTGTAAATTAATTTGGTTGTTTTTGCTTTTTTGTTTGCCTTTTTTTAAAGCAAATGCTCAAATAATTGATTTTTATACTTCTATAAAGGTGGAAAAAGACCAACTTATTACCGAAAGATCTTATGAAATTCAGATAAATTCCAAAGAAACAGAATGGCTTTCCCATATTGAAATTCCTTATAAGAATGGTGACGACTTGGAAATTTTGGAGGCTTCCATTTATAAAAATGGAATGGAAGTTAGAAAATTGAGGAAAAAAGATATAGAAACCCGAAATGATATTTCTGATATTTCATTTTTCGAAGATCGGTATGTAAAAGAGTTCGATTTGGTCTGGAATGATTTTCCGTATCGGATAAAATACAGTTACAAAACCGTTACCAACAAATTTATGTACGTGGCCAGATGGTTTCCAGTGAGAAATTTCAACCTTCCCGTATTAAATGCGAAATTAAAAGTCGAAATCCCAAAAGATTATGAAGTAACTATGGAGTATTCCAAAGATTTGAGTTTTGATTCCAGCACAAATGATGATATTCAGACTTATTCATGGAAACTTCCAAAGTCTTTTAAATTTGAAAAAGAAGCTTTCGCAGCTCCATTTATGGAATTGGTGCCCAATGTCGCGGTCGTGCCCAAAAAATTTCATTATGGTGAAAATGGAAGTTTTGGCTCTTGGAAAGGAATGGGGGAATGGCAAACGGCACTGATCCAGGATGCTGATGTTTTGCCGAATTATGAAAAATATAAAATTGATAAGTTGCTGGAAGGCATAACAGATCAGAAAGAAATTATCAATACACTCTACCATTATCTTCAGGACAACACGCGCTATATTAATGTGGCCATTGATGTTGGCGGATTAAAACCTTACCCGGCTTCTTTTGTTTGCGAAAAAAAGTATGGGGATTGTAAGGGATTGACAATTTACATGAAAGCCATGCTCAATCACGTCGGGATCAAATCGTATTATACTTTAATTAATGCCGGTGATAATTCTGCCCGAATCAATGAAAACCTGCCATCGCAGCAATTCAACCATGTTTTTTTAGCGGTACCCATGGAAAACGATACGATTTGGTTGGAGAACACCTCTAATTATTTGCCTCCCAATTATATGGGGACATTTACCCAAAACCGTACTGCACTTTTTGTTGATGGTGAACAAACTGAATTAATAAAAACGAAGGCATTGACGCTTGCAGACGTTTTGGAACGAAACAAATATGATTTTTATTTGGACAACACCGGATCTGGAACTGCCAAAATTACCAAGATTTTAAGGGGAGAAACCTTTGAAAACTATCGGGCTTATGACCTTTACTTTTCTGATGAAGAAAAAGCGCAACGGTTGGCGAAAGATTTACAAGTCGAACATTTTAAACTCAAAGATTGGAAGCTTGATAAAATGCATCGTGATTCAACTTCCATGACCATTCATCTTGATTTGGACTTGGAAAAGCAATTCACGAGTTACGGAAATCTGAAAACCTTGAAAGTATTTCCGATGTATTTTTTCAATTTGGAAAAACCCGGCGATCGGAATTATGGCATCAGAATAAATTTCCCCGTTAATAAACTGGAGGAGATCACTTTTCATTTTCCAACAGAAAATAATGAAATCGAAATGCCCGAACCTGTGAATATTGTCACTGATTATGGCAATTATTCTGAAGTATATGCACTGAAGGGGAATTTGGTCACTGTAAAACGGGAATTTCAGTTATTTAGAGGAGACTATCCCGTTGAAAAGTATCCTGATTTCCACGGATTTCTCCAAGGGATTTCCCAAGCGCAGAAAAATGCAATTATTGTTTTAAATTAAAAAAATGAAAAAGTTTCTCTTATCAATTGTCATTCTTGTAATGAATTTTTCAGTATCGGCACAAAATTTTGACAAGGAGTTTGGTGTCATTTCCGAAGAAGAAATCGCACTTACCGAGTATGAAAAAGATCCCGATGCTGAGGCCGTTGTTTTGTTTGACGTAGGGGAATCGTTCTTTAATGAAACTGATAACGGCTACGATATTAGGATGGTCCGCACAAGACGAATGAAAATTTTAAAACAATCGGGCACTAATTTTGCCGAAATGGCCATTCCTTTTTATGTAGATGGATACGGTGCCACTGAAAAAGTTAAATCAATAGAAGCTTTTACTTATAATGTAGAAAATGGCCAGCCTGTGAAAAAGGCTTTGGATCAAAGCACTATTTACGAGGAACAGCTGAGCAATAACTGGCGGGTCAAAAAGTTTGCTTTCCCTGATGTTAAGGAAGGTTCTATAGTTGAAGTCAAATATGTTCTTGAAACGCCTTTTTTGTTCAATCTGCCCGACTGGAAATTTCAAAATGTAATTCCAACTGTATATTCTCAATATACGGTAAGAATGATTCCGTTTTATGAATATATTTTTTTGGCAAAGGGAATTAAGCAATTTGATTATCACAACTCAACGGTATCTGAGCAAAAACGGAAAGAAACCGTTGGTGTTATAGGGGTTGAATTCAGGGAATCAATAAACACTTATGCGATGAAAGATATTCCTGCTTTCAATGATGAAACCTTCATGGCTTCTCCCAATGATTATATCATGCAACTTGATTTTCAGCTTTCAAAAATCACTTATTTAAGAGATAGAACCAGAGAAGTTATTCCTACCTGGGATGTACTAAAAGAGGAATTTTTGGATAGCGATAATTTTGGAAAATATGTAAAGGATGGATCGAAATTGGCCAAAAAAATTTTTAAAGATGAATTGATTGTTGAAGGAATGAATGAGACTGAAAAAATCAAAACCATTATTGATTATGTAAAAACGAATTTCAAATGGAATGAAACAATAAGATTGTATGCTTCAAAATCGGCCAAAGAATTTTTAGCACACAAAACAGGAAGTTCTGCCGAAATGAATTTGTTTTTGACTGCGATGTTGCAAGAAGCGGAAATAGATGCGCATCCAGTTATTTTGAGTACGCGGTCCAATGGAAAATTTTCCATTGATTATCCGTTGGTTCAGCAGTTTAACAATGTTGCGGTAATTATTAATGGTGAAAATCCAATTTTAACGGATGCCACGGATCCTTTCTTAGCGTTCAACAGAATCCCTGTATATTCCTTGAACGGAAAAGGATTGGTTATAGATAAAGGCAATTTACAATGGGTCTTGTTGGAAAACAACAGCCCGTCAATTGAAAACCATACCATTTTTATTGATGTGGATACCGAAACCTTAACTGCGAACGCGGAGATCTTTATCCAAAATACCGAATATTCCTCACAGGAGTATAAGGAATTCTTCAACAATGATGAATCCAATCTTACCGAATACTTTGAAACAAAAGAACTCACTGATATTGAAGGTATAAAAACCTATAATTACGATAAGGCAGAGAGTCCGTATGCGGTTGCTTTCAAAGCAAAATCGGAAATACTGAAATTAAAGGATAAAATTATCGTGACACCGTTTTTAAACTTTCCGCTTAAAGAAAACATTCTGAAAAAAGATGAAAGGAGATATCCCATTGATTTTGTTTACCCTAAAATAGAAGCTTTTTCTTCAACAGTGAATATTCCGGAAGGTTATAAAATTTCAAGTATTCCAGAATCTTTTGAAGATAATTTTATTTCGTATAAAGTTAGCCAAGATGAAGAAAAAATTATTCTTAAAGCAGAGTTTAAACTGGCGGCTGAATACGAAGCCAAGGATTATAAAAAACTGAAAGCCATTTTCAACAAAATGATTAGTAGGTTTAACGAACAGATCGTTTTTGAGCCCATATAGATAAAGAAATTTCTCTTTTATCCTTATTTTTTGGAAGACAAACTTCAGATCAATTTTTGCTCTGCATTAAATCAATTACCTTTGAATTTATTAAAATTTTAATCACATGAATGAAGAAATAAGATCCTTGGAGCCAAAAGAAGTTTGGAATAAATTCGCCGATTTAAATGCTGTGCCCCGTCCTTCAAAAAAGGAAGAACGTGTAATTGCTTTTATGAAAGAATTCGGAGAAAATCTTGGCTTGGAAACTTTTGTTGATAAAGTTGGAAATGTTATCATAAAAAAACCTGCGACTCCAGGTATGGAAGACCGAAAAGCCATTGTCATGCAATCTCATTTGGATATGGTTCATCAAAAAAACAATGACACCGAATTCGATTTTGACACACAAGGAATTGAAATGTATGTGGATGGCGACTGGGTGCGCGCAAAAGGGACCACTCTGGGTGCCGATAACGGACTGGGAGTAGCGACAATTATGGCAATTTTGGAAAGTAAAGAAATTGAACATCCTGCTTTGGAAGCACTTTTTACGATTGATGAAGAAACGGGAATGACGGGTGCAATGGGATTGGAACCGGGATTATTAAACGGTGAAATTCTGCTGAATTTAGATACGGAAGAAGATGATGAAATTGGTGTCGGTTGTGCCGGTGGTGTTGATATTACCGCGACAAAATCTTATACGGAGGAAGCAATTCCTCAGAATTCCACTGCTTATAAAATTTCCGTGAAAGGTTTACAGGGTGGACATTCGGGAATGGATATTATCAAAGGATTGGGAAATGCCAATAAAATGATGAACCGAGTCCTGTTTTTTGGATTTGAAAATTTTGGTTTGCGCGTGGCGGAAATCAATGGTGGCAGTTTGAGAAATGCGATTCCGAGGGAAAGTAACGCTGTTGTCACGGTTGAAGATATCCATTCCAAAGCTTTTGAACAAAAGACAAGAGAACTGATCAAGGAAATAAAAGAAGAATATATTTCCTTGGAACCGAAATTACAAATTGAGATCACGGGGACTGAAACTCCGCAAAAAATAATGACTTTAAAAGCAGAAGAAAGTTTATTAAGAGCACTTTCCGCTGCTCATAACGGCGTTTTCAGGATGAGTCCTGCGATTGATGGCTTGGTGGAAACTTCCAATAACATTGCGAAAGTGGAAGTGAAGGAAGGAGAAATTAAAATCAGTTGTCTTACAAGATCTTCTGTCGAATCCTCGAAAACGGATTTATCCAATGCTCTAAAATCTGCTTTCGAATTGGCTGGAATGGATGTGAAACTTTCTGGGCAATATCCGGGATGGGCTCCAAACATGGATTCTCCAATTCTGAAAGTTATGGACGAATTGTATGAAAAAATAAGAGGGGAAAAGGCTCATGTTGCTGCCTGTCACGCGGGATTGGAATGCGGAATTTTAGGTCAGAATTATCCGGAAATGGATATGATTTCCTTTGGACCAACAATAAAAGGCGCACATTCTCCGGATGAAAGAGCAAGTATTTCTTCAGTGAAAATTTATTGGAATTTTGTTCTTGAGATATTGAAAAATATTCCGAAGAAACAATAAAACTAAACTATTCTACTTTCTGCTGATTTGATATTTCCTGTCGGCAGAAAGTGAATTTTTTAAATTGTAAAATCAGCCGTGGATTGTCTCTTTATTTCCAAGATCTTCCATTATTTTGGCTTCAAAAACAAGTAGTTCTTGCCATTTTTTATCAACTTCTTCTCTTTTGCCATATTTTCGGGCGAAATTCAAGAACATGGTATAATGATTTGCTTCACTAACCATTAAGTTTCTGTAAAATTTAGCGAGTTTTTGATCCTCCAAATTTTCAGAAAGCAGTCGGAAACGCTCACAACTTCGTGCTTCAATTAAAGCAGCGTACAACAATCTGTGAATTAGATTTGTAAGTCGGCTGCCACCTTTCGGAAAAAACGTCATTAATTGAACAACGTATTCATCCTTTCGGTCCCTTCCCAAAACAAATCCTTTTTCAAGAATTAAATTATGCACCAAATCAAAATGGCTCATTTCTTCTTTCGCCAATGCCGACATTGCCGTGACGAGTTCTGGATATTCTGGGTAAGTAACAATAAAAGAAATCGCCGTGGAAGCGGCTTTTTGCTCACAATATGCGTGATCGATCAATATTTCATCGATGTTCTTTTCAACAATATTCACCCATCGCGGATCCGTAGGAAGTTTTAATCCAAGCATTATATGTCTAAATCAAAAGTGGTTCGTAATTTTTCTATCAGCGGATTTTTCTCTTTCAGCTTATTGTATTTTTCCATTGGCGTAAAAGCGTAGCGTGTTTCCAATTCTTCGTTCACGTTGACTTTAATTTCAATAAAAGTATTTTTCAATTTTCTTTTTAGAAAAGCCAATAATGGTTTTTGGTCTTTCTCCAGTTGCAAACGCATCGTGTCATTTGGAAGTTCCAGAACAACGGTTTCCCCTTCGAGTTTTGGATCTCCGGTTTCCAATGTAGAAGCGAGGATTTTTTCACCTTTATCTTTTAATCGCTGTACATATTCATTCCAAAAAGCGTGCATCTGAATTTCGGTAAAAGGCTCCTTTTGCTCTTCTACAACCGGTTTTGAAACTTCTTGTTGAGATAAAATTTCTTTTTTACGCTGAATACTTTTGAGGGATAATCCTGATATTTTCTTCCTTTCGTTGATTCCATTTAAAGCAGGAGTCGGATTGTTCTCTTCAACTTCAACTGAAGGAATTGTTTCTTTAATTTCTTCCTTTTCCGTTATTTGAACGGGAATTTTTTCTTCGGAATGATTCTCAGCAACATTGGATTGCGCTATAGGTTTGGAATCTCCTGCGGATTTAAAATTGGAAACGGGAATTATGAAGAAGCTAGACTTTTTTTTTTACTATCAAAAGTGATTGAGGCGAGTTGCATGAGGCAAAGTTCAACCAATAACCTTTGATTTCTGGCATTTTTGTATTTCAGTTCACATTCGTTTGCAAGTTCAATTCCTTGCAATAAAAATTCTTGTGAGGTTTGTTGGGACTGCTGAGAATATTTCGCCTTGGTTTGTTCACCGACTTCCAGTAAACTAATGGTACTTGGATTTTTACAAACCAAAAGATCCCGGAAGTGGGAAGCCAATCCTGAAATAAAATGCTGACCTTCAAAACCGCTTGCCAAGATCTGGTTGAAATGCATCAAAAGCTTCGGAATATCATTTTCAAGAATGTATTGCGTTGCTTCGAAATAGGTTTCGTAATCAAGAACATTCAAGTTTTCCGTTACCGCTTGACGTGTCAGATTGTTTCCGCAGAAACTTACAACCCGATCATAAATTGAAAGTGCATCCCGCATTGCACCATCTGCCTTTTGAGCAATGATATGAAGTGCATCATCTTCCGCAGTTACACCTTCTTGTTCAGCAATATAAGCCAAATGTTCTTTGGCATCGGTAACGGTAATTCTTTTGAAATCAAAAATCTGACAACGAGATAAAATTGTAGGAATTATTTTATGTTTTTCTGTAGTCGCCAGAATGAAAATTGCATGTTTTGGCGGTTCTTCCAAAGTCTTCAAAAATGCGTTGAAAGCGGCAGAGGACAACATATGAACCTCATCAATAATATAAACTTTGTATTTCCCGACCTGGGGAGGAATCCGAACTTGATCAATTAAATTCCGAATATCATCAACCGAATTGTTGGAAGCTGCATCCAATTCAAAAATATTGAAAGCAAAATCTTCCTCCGGATTTTCTGTTTCCTGCTGATTTATTTTTTTGGCCAGAATTCGTGCGCAGGTAGTTTTCCCGACACCACGCGGACCCGTAAAAAGTAAGGCCTGCGCAAGGTGGTTATTTTCAATTGCATTCAATAAAGTATTGGTAATGGCTTTTTGCCCTACAACATCTTTAAATGTTTGGGGACGATATTTCCGTGCCGATACGATGAAATGTTCCATTGAAAATTATTGTTGGGCAAATATAAAAATACAAATGCTAAGAAAACCGACTTTAAACGCTAATTTATATTTATTTATCAACGGTTTTTCAAGACCAAAAATTATCCTTCCTCACGGGAGTTTTAAAAGTGTTGTTGCAATTTTTACACTTAGGAAATTTTTCAAAAACATTCGGCATAATGTGAGGTGTTGATAATGTTTTATTTTACTTAAAAAGTCTTCAAATAGTACAAGTCTTGTCGCAAAACAGTATTTTTGCCCAAAGCAGGTCGCCTTATCGCTGTTCCATTTGGAATGGAGGAAAGTCCGGACACCACAGAGCAGCATAGTGGGTAACACCCACCATCCGTCTTCGGCGGATAGGACAAGTGCAACAGAAAGAATGTACAGGTAAGGCTGTAGTGAAATCAGGTAAACTCTATGCGGTGCAATGCCATGTATACCGGCTGTCAAGGATTGCTCGTCCGATGCCGGAGGGTAGGCAGCTAAAGGTTTTTGGTAACAAAAACCTCAGATAAATGATAAGGATCCCGTTATTGGGAGACAGAATCCGGCTTACAGACCTGCTTTTATTTTTTTTTCGTGCAACGATTCAACCCAATGCACAGCCGATTCCATAGTATAAAATATTTGAAAAGGAACAGAGGAGAAATTTTTTTCGAATTCTGCCATTTTACATTTTATAATTTCCTCACAGATGATACCAATACCCAAAAGTTCGGGGTTTTCCCACAAATTTAAATAAACCATGGGTACCACATTGTAACTACCTTTTCGTTTGGAAAGATAAACGTACGGACTTCCTTTATAATATTCTTGGCAAAGATTTATCAAGTTCTGTGTTTTGGCTTCGTCCAAAACCACATCATCTTTTATATGAGAAATAAGGTATTTATCATAAAAGTGCAAGGTGGTAAAATCTAAATCTACTACATCCATTTTTCAATTATTGAAAAAACTAAAAACCGAATTCCCATATTTTCTCTGATCTGAAAATTGAGGGATTGATGATAAATCCATCTTTTTTGAATGCTCTATGATAAACATCCCACCATCATATAGAAGTTGGTTTTCAAAAATCAAGTCGACCATTTTTTGGAGTACAAGATTTTCAAAATCGTAAGGTGGATCGGCAAAAATGATATTGGCTTTTGTTTTTGTTGATTCCAAATATTTTAAAACATCACTTTTTATTCCGCTTATAGGCATTTCCAATTCATCAGAAGTTTTATTTATAAACCTGATACATTCTGAATGCGCATCTACAGCGGTAATTTTTATGGCACCACGTGAAGCAAATTCGTACGAAATATTTCCAGTCCCGCTAAAAAGATCAATTACTTCCAAGGCGGAAAAATGGTAATAGTTATTCAGAATATTGAACAAAGCTTCCTTTGCAAAATCGGTAGTAGGTCTAACTGGTAGGTTTTTTGGGGCTGAAATCCGCCGACCTTTATGAATTCCGGAAACTATTCTCATGGTCAAAAGATTTCAGTAATATAAATTCATTGCGTAAGTGCATCGGTTTTTCCTCGGTTTCAACTTTAAATTTAAAATCGTCCGTAAAAAAATCGACATTTCTAATATAGATGTAAACCATTCTATATAATTCAGATTCCTTTTCGATTTCACCCATAAAAATGAGCTGAAACTTATTGGGATCCTTTTTAAGTTGTTCGGCTGTAAAAAGCACGTAATATATGAAATCTTCTTTGGTTTCGTAGAAGAATGTGTTGCACAACAACAATTTTCCATTTTCAAAAACGGCAAGATCAAAGCTTCTTTCATTATTGTTTATGTAAAAAGTCGTTTCTGAATTTGATTTGATTTCAGAAAGGGCTTCCAAGAAAATAGTAATAGAATGTTTATAATCGAATTCCCCGTACAAATCAAAAAAATAGTTGGAAATATTTGTAAAAGGAATGTAGGTATTTACGATTTGGGGTTTGCTGATAATATCATGGGAAACAAAATCGGTTTGAAGAATTTTCGTGTTGAATTTTAAATAATCGGACGCATTTTCTTCATTGAAAAAAATGTGCGGCAGCAAGGTGTACAGATCATTGGCAAATATGAGCGTGAGTTTATCTGCTTTTTGCTGCAGTTTTGAGTCTTTTGCATAAACCAGTTTTATTTGCTGCAAAACATCAGCTGGCGTCAATTTTTTTCGGAAGTTGATTTTTCGATAGTGAAAAATCTTGTTCAGCGAACGATCAAGCAAACAAAAAGAAAGTCCATTCAAACTTACTTGAATGGACGCTTCTATGTTTATTTTTTTTTGTTTTTCGCTATTCTGTTGCTGCGTCATATGTTGTAGGCCAATTTCCTTTATCGGTTACTTCTGTCATTGATCCAACACTAATAAATTCACCATTTACACCATCTACCGAAACCACTTGTTTTTCTTGCATTATCATATCTTTTGGCTGATCATACAGAACTTTTTCTTTTGCCACTTTCGCTTCGAAAACAGGAAACTTAGCTTCATTTTTAGTGATCGTGCCGGCATTCAAATCTATTTGAACATCTTTTCCTTCAATTTTCACGATGCCTAAGTTTTTGTAACGATCATCATTCCCAAAAAGTGAATCTTTTACTGAAGCTTTACCAATAGTATCTATAACTCTGATGGTTTTGTACTGATCGATTTTATAAATTCTCTTGTATTCCTCGTCGAGAACCACTGAATCCCTTCTTTGTGTTAGCGTGTATTCCGCAGTATCAATAAATCTTACCAAAGAGTCAAAACTTCCAGTATATTTTCCTGTAACTTGATAATGAGCCTGCTCAGCATTTCTTATATCCTTTAATTTTTCAATCACTTTGGTATAACGTGCTTCCTTCGCTTCGTTGAACTCTACCGGACCATAAACGGAATTAAAAACCAAGTACCCTAAAAAGATAATAACAACCCAAAGAACCAATTGAATTATAAGTTTCATTTTTTTAACTTTATTAATTAATGTGTATCACGCAAATCTACAATTTTTTTTTATTGGTAAAAGTTTCAAAGATAAATTTACCACGTTATCTTTGAGAAATGACAGAAAACAAGGAGAAACTGAGTACTGCGGGCTTTTATAGACTCCTTCTCAATGATTTAGGATTTGAGGCACGTCCAAAACAAGATATTGCGCTTCAGCAATTGGCCCATTTTGTTGTTGAACCCACCAAAAATTCTGTTTTTCTTTTAAAAGGATATGCGGGAACGGGTAAAACAACCATCATAAGTTCGCTGGTAAAAAACTTATGGAAGCTGAAAAAATCACCGGTACTTCTGGCTCCAACCGGACGGGCTGCAAAAGTGATTGCCAATTATTCTGGCCAGCAGGCGCAAACGATTCATAAAAAAATTTATTTTCCGAAAAACTCGAAGGGTGGCGGTGTACAATTTGTGCTTCAACCCAACAAGCATAAAGACGCGATTTTTATTGTGGATGAAGCTTCAATGATTCCAGATGTTCCCAATGACGCGAAACTTTTTGCCAATGGTTCTCTTTTGGACGATTTAATGGAATACATATATAATGGAAGAAATTGCCAATTGATTTTAATTGGTGATACGGCACAGTTACCTCCCGTAAAGTTGGATGTGAGTCCGGCGCTGGAAGAGAAAAAACTTGAAGGGAATTACAATGTTGAAGTCCGCCATATTGAACTTGACGAAGTTGTGAGACAGCAGGGAGGAAGTGAGATTTTGGAAAATGCAACTGCCATCAGGGAATCTATAAATGAAGGATTTTTCGAAGATTTTCAGTTCAATATTTCTGGAAATGCCGAAGTAATCCGACTCATTGATGGTCATGAAATTATGGATGCCATTACCGATGCCTATGGTAAAAATGGTTACGAGGATACCAGTATTATTGTCCGCAGCAATAAAAGGGCAAATTTGTACAATCAACAAATAAGGACGCGGATTTTAGGCCAAGAAGAAGAAATTTCTGCAGGTGATTATTTAATGGTGGTCAAAAACAATTATTTTTGGGTTGAACTTAACAGCGACGCAGGTTTTATAGCGAATGGTGATATTGTTCAGGTTCTTGAAATTTTTTCGATTAAGGAATTGTACGGTTTTAGATTTGCAAATGTGAACGTGCAAATGGTTGATTATCCGAAAATGAAACCTTTTGAAACCGTTGTACTGTTGGACACGCTGACCAGTAACAATCCTTCACTTACTTATGACGAATCGAACAAATTGTATCAAGAAGTCATGAAGGATTATGAGGATGAAAAAAGCAAATACAAGAAATTTCAGAAAGTAAAAAACAATCCGTACTTTAATGCTTTGCAGGTTAAATTTTCCTATGCGGTTACTTGTCATAAAGCGCAGGGCGGACAATGGAAAACTATTTTCGTGGAGCAACCTTATTTGCCTAATGGTGTTGACAAAGATTACCTTCGATGGTTGTACACGGCTTGTACCCGGGCGCAAGAAAAATTATATTTAATCGGATTTAAGGATAGTTTCTTTTCAGAATAAAAAAAATCAGTTTTACAATTTAAAAAATTCAGCATTGAAAAATTCAGCAAACAGAATAATTGCAATGATACCTGCCAGATATGAAGCTACTCGTTTTCCTGCGAAACTGATGCAGGATTTGGGCGGAAAGTCTGTCATTGCCCGAACTTATGAATCGACCGTGAGTACAGGATTATTTGAAGATGTTTTTGTGGTAACCGACAGCGATATCATTTTTTCGGAAATCATAAAATCCGGCGGAAAAGCAATTATGAGCCAGAAGCAGCACGAATGCGGAAGCGATCGTATTGCGGAAGCCGTGGAAAATATGGAAGTTGATATTGTTGTGAATGTTCAGGGCGACGAACCTTTTACGGACAAAGAAAGTCTGGAGAAATTATTGGCAGTTTTTGAAGGAAAAGATGCTGATAAAATCGATTTGGCATCTTTGAAAACACCAATTTATGAAGAGGAAGAAATCAATAATCCCAATGCCGTTAAAGTGATTACCGACAAAGATAATTTCGCTTTGTACTTTTCCCGGTCGCCCATTCCTTATCCGCGTGATAAACAATCAGGGGCAATTTATTATAAACATAAAGGTATTTACGCATTTAGAAAAGCTGCTTTAATGGATTTTTATAAGTTGCCCATGCTGAGCCTTGAAGCCTCCGAGAAAATTGAATGCTTGAGATATTTGGAATACGGAAAGAATATCAAAATGGTGGAAACTTCTGTAAAAGGAATCGGTATTGATACGCCACAAGATTTGGAAGAGGCGAGAAAAATGTTTCAAAGTTGAAAAAAGAGAGAAACTAAAGTTTGACGAAAAATGTTTTCAGAAGAATTTTTTGGAATAATCGACATTGCCTAATAAAAACAGAAAACACTTTAAACTTTGGTTATAAAAATATACTTTTGTAAAGCAAAAATCAAAAATATTTATGAGCGTTTTAGTTAATAAGGATTCTAAGATTATAGTTCAAGGATTTACTGGAAGTGAAGGTACTTTTCACGCCGGTCAAATGATAGAATACGGAACTCAAGTCGTTGGTGGCGTAACTCCAGGAAAAGGGGGAACAACCCATCTTGAGAAGCCGGTTTTCAATACTGTTTCTGAAGCTGTTGAACAAACAGGGGCAGATGTTTCCATCATTTTTGTTCCGCCAGCTTTTGCTGCCGATGCAATTATGGAAGCTGCCGATGCCGGAATTAAAGTAATTATTACGATCACGGAAGGTATTCCAGTAGCCGATATGATAAAGGCTTCTGATTATATCAAACACAAATCTTGTAGATTGATTGGTCCAAATTGTCCTGGTGTGAT
>DASSWB010000115.1:0-10065 GCA_035705495.1 Salinimicrobium sp.
TTAATAAAAGTAATGGATGTTGGGGTACCGATCATTTGTACATTGAGATCGGACTATATTTCGAACAGATTAAAAGATATATGGATGTTTTTCCGAAAAGGAATATTTTGATTCTTAATTATGATGATTTTAAAGCCAATAGTAATGATGTTTTAAAAACAATAACCCAATTTTTGGGTGTTGCTCCTTTTTCAATCCAAGAATCTTCACATCGAAAAAATGTGGCTAAAATCCCCAAAAATCGGCTATCTTATCTTATGATTCAGTCCAATTATCTTAAAAAATTCGGGAAGGTACTGTTAAATGATAAACTCGTCAAGAACTTAAAAAATCTTTTATTGACTGAAAAGGGAATTGCACCTATTACCCCTTTCGATAGATTGGAATTAAAGCAGTTTTTCGAAGAAGACTTAAAAAACACACAAAAATTGACAGGCCACAATCTATCATCTTGGTTAAATTAATTAGTTTAGAGGTATGTTAAATTTAGATGATTTATTTGTTATTGGAGTACTAATGTTTTTTCTGATATATTCCGCAAAAGATGGAATAGGTTATTTTTTTATATCAACCTTGGTGCTAACAATCAATTTTGTCGGTAATTTGATGCTTGAAGAGAATCTAATAGTACCTACTAACATTAATTTTGCCCTTTTTTTCCTAATTCATATTATTTTTTTTCGCCTTTTTTCTAAGTATCGTTTTGTAAATCAAAAATTTCAACCGCAGAGATTTCTTTATTTCAGGGGAAAGAAGATATTGTGGATTTATTTTATCATTGCATTGCTGGGAGGGATATTTTTCTTTTATCAAGTTGGTTTGCTTGTTTTTATGGATAATCTTTTAGAAGCACGTGAGAGATTGAGATATGGGAACGGTATTTTTTCCAGAATAATTCTACATGGATTGCCTATTATTGCAGGCATTTTTATTTGCCATTACTGCTTTCAGAAAAAGATTATTTATTTAATTGCACCAATACTTGCTATAGTTTTTATTCTACTTACGGGATATAGAGGTTTTATAATTTGGACATTACTTTATTTTTTAATGGTCTTCAACAACTTCAAAAAAATAAAGATTTACAATTGGAAAATATGGTCGGGTAGCATCGCAATTTTCTTTTTTTCTATTTTTTTAACACAACAATATTATAGCAATTTATCCTTGCAGAGTGCGATGATCCGTTTTCTAGAAAGGATTTTTATAAATAATGTATTTGGATATAATATATTGATTAATAAATATCTTCCTCTGCATGATATTAGTCTTTCCGAGATTGACAATTTACCCAGTACTCTTTTCGCATGGAATTTCGGTGGCAGTGGTAAATTAGTGCAAATGGGGGCTGAATTGACGGTGACCTTACCTGGAATGTCTTATGTTTTGGGAGGATACGCTATGACACTGATTTTTGGTGCTTTAATAGGTTCCATTTCAGGTAGTTTGGTGCGATTAAATAGACTTTCTATTGATCCCAGTCATACTGCGATTAGGACATTCCTGCTTTTTTCTTTTGTTACCTTAATTAATCGAGGATATATTATGAATTTTATAAGTATCGCTATTGTTTCGACGGTTATTATGTATTTAATGTTTTTTCTTCCTTCCAAAAAAGTGATTAGAACCGAATATTCAAGAGGATGATCAGAATGGTTTAAACGATAATATTTGGGTTTTATGTGATTAAAAACTTCAAAAAGTTATGTTTAGAATTAACAATTAAATACATATTATCATACGAAATTACACAAAAATATATTTCAATAATACAAAAGAAACCATCTCTAGAGTTTTATTAATGAAACCCAAAAGATTCGACTATCTTATTTTTGTTGTTTTATGTCTAAGTTCGTATTTGTTGCCTTCGGAAATAGTTTTTTTTATAGCGCTGTTAGGCATCGTTGCATCATATACGGGTAAAATTCATTTTCTGGAAATTGGTAAAATTCTTTTATTTCCATTAATTCTAATATTGTTGGGTTTAATAAACTCGTACCATAATGATGTTTATTTAGTCATTAGAGACTTTTATTATTTTGGGTCTTCCATTATAGTGTTTTATTTTGGTTATAGTTCCGGTTTACGTTTTTCCCTGAAAAAATTGATGAAGGTTATAGTTCAATTGGGTTTCCTGCTTGCTTTAATTTATTTGGTTAAATTTTTGATGGAGAAAGACATAGAATCGTTTTATCAAATTAGACAACAACTTGGAACTGCGAGTTATTTAATTATTATTTCCCTGATTCTACTCATCCTCTCCGAGAAATATTCAATTGAGATATTTCCCAAACGAATCAGAAACGGTTTATTAGTATACTTTACTGCAATTTCGATTTTAGCACTTTCTAGAACATTCCTGTTAGTCTTTATTGTTTTATTGATTTGCGGTCTCGGATTGTTGTCTTTCAATAAATATTTTATCCGAAATATACTTGTTATTATTTGTACTGTATTAATCGGTTGGTGGTCTCTGTCTAGAATAGATGGCATGGAGCCTTATTCATTCATTGGGAAACTTCAAAGCTCTTTGGATGAGGTTACCATTCAAGATTATAATCCAAAACAGGAAATAATATACAGTTGGCGAGGAGTGGAAGCGTATAAAGGAATGCAAGAATTTAAGGCGGGATCATTGATTGAAAAAGTAGTGGGCCATGGCTTTGGCAAATCGGCGGATATTGGTTTCGAAATGACTTTAGATGGAAAAGTTTTTACTTCAATTTCAAAATTTCATAATGGGTATATTAGCATCCTTTTAAAAACCGGAATTTTAGGTGTAATTGTATATTTTCTGTTTTTTTTCCAGATGGTTTGGAATAGTTTAAAACAGGATAATAAAGCAAATCTTCATTCTAGGTTTATTAATAACATGATTGTTGGAATATCCATCGTTTATCTGTTAACCACTATTGTTATAGCTGGCTGGTTAAACACTGGAAGCTTCATAATCTTCTCTTTCCTACTGGGTTATTTTTTGAAGTTAAAAAAGAAGCAAAACAATACTTTTGAATTGTCAGACATTAAAATTTCTAGTTGACCAAAATTAAGTAAAGTGAGAAAGACAATTCATATAATAATTGTAAACTATGGTAATTGGAAGGATACAATTGAATGTATTGAATCTATTTTAAGTAATAGATTTACCGATTATCAATTAATCATAGTTGATAACTTTTCGCCTAATGATTCTGAGAAGAAAATAAAAGAATTTCTTGAAGGTACTCTTGAACCAACTATTGAATATTCTTATTTTACGACTAGACTTAAAGAAAGAAAACGAAGGTTACCATATATTTTTTATCAAATCGAAAATGGGACTTTTAAAAACGATGTGAAAAAAAATGAATTGGGAAATCCTAAAATTGCCTTGCATCAGCTTCGAAAGCCTATTCTATTTATTCAAACCGGGGAAAACTTGGGTTTTGCTGGCGGCAATAATGTTGCTTTACAATTGTTGCTTTCTTCTAAACCAGAACTGGATGATCCGGAAAAAATTCTTCTTCTTAATCCCGATACTTTTATCCTTGAAAATACGCTTATTGAATTTGATAAGATTGAATGCGATTTCTTTGTAGGTTCTGGTATTATTAAAAACTACAATAATCCATTAGAACAAGGAAATGTTGGTGGAATGTCCTTGAAAAAATTATTTGGTATTCCAAAACCAATTCAAGACATAGACAATGTTGGAAAAATTGAATATTTATATGGTGGAGCTCTGCTGACAAATTTATTCACTGTAAGGAAGATCGGATTATTACCGAAGGAATATTTTCTATACTGGGAAGAAACAGATTGGTGCCATAGAGCGAAAGTGGCAGGTGCAAAATTTATCATTTGTCCTGATGCGATTATTTTTGATAAGGTAGGTACATCAATTGGCAGAGGTTATTTGGCTCATTATTACTTTATTAGAAACGGACTCATTTTTTATAATAAATATTATCGGCACTTATTACCCAGTCATTTTTTCTATAATGTGATTCGATGCTTAAATAAATTGAGAAAAGGAGAATTTAGAAATGCAAAAGCAATTTTCGATGGGACAAAAGATTTCCTTAAAGGAAAAGAAGGACATAAAGTTATTGGTTGATGGCCACGTATTTGATGGTTTTCATCAAGGAAGTAGGACTTTCCTAAAAGGGATATACAGTAATTTCGATGCGGAAAAATATAATATAAGAATATTTTTTGCGGCAAACAATCTTGATAACTTAAAAAAAGAGTTTAAGGGAAAAAAGGGCATCGAATTTGTCAAATTAAAATTCACAAATAAATATTTAAGGCTAGCGTATGAAATCCCCTCCCTGATTCAAAAACTCAATATTGATTTTGCTCATTTTAACTATTTCTTGCCATTGGTATTGAATAAACATTGTAAATATATAGTTACAATACATGATGTTTTATTTCTGGATTTTCCGCAATTCTTTCCGAAAACTTATTATTTAAAAAATAAATGGTTGTTTGGTTGGGCCGCAAAAAAAGCGGACTTAGTAAATACAGTTTCCGAGTATTCAAAATCTAGGATTGTAGAAAATTTTAAATTAGAAAAAAAGGCAGTTACGGTTTTGCCCAATGCAATTGAGGAAGATTTTTTTTTAAACAATGATAAAGGCCTGGACCAGAAGTATATTCAGAATAAATATGGGATACCTGATTTTTTATTATATGTAAGTAGAATAGAACCGAGAAAAAATCATATAGTTTTACTAAAAGCTTTTCATCAACTTAAGCTTTGGGAAAAGGGTATTGAATTAGTCTTTTTAGGAAAAAAGGCAATCGATGATAAAGAATTGGATAGATATTTTGAACTTGTACAGAGAGAATCCGGGAACAGGATTCATCATTTAGAAATAGTAGATTGGAGTGACTTAAAAAGATTTTATAATGCTGCATTAATTTCATGTTATCCGTCTTTATGTGAAGGTTTTGGTATTCCGCCCTTGGAGTCAGCTGCATTAAAAACCCCGACAATATGTTCCAACCAAACCGCTATGAATGAGTTTTCATTTTTTGGAAAAAATCATATTGATCCTCAGGATATTAAAACCATGAAAGATGCAATTTTGCAAACTTTGGAAAACGTAGGGTCTCCTGGTTTGGAAACCCATTTGGAAGACTTGAGGTCGACAATAAAGCGAAAATATAATTGGAGCATTAGCGCTGATATTTTAGGAAAATCAATAAAAATGGAAGCTTTAAAAAAATAGATGAATTAATGAGAATAGCAATAATTGGAACTCGTGGTATTCCGGCGAATTATGGTGGTTTTGAAACCTTTGCAGAAGAAGTTGCAAAAAGAATGACTCAGAAAAGCATTGAAGTTCTTGTCATAGGCGATAAAAGTTTAGATTATAACAAACAATATTATATCGGAGTTCAGATAGAGAAAACAAAAAATTCAAAACCTCAAAATCCTATTGGATTTTATAGGGAAAGTTTGAAAAAGGCAATAGGTTGGGATGCAGATTTTATTTTAATGTGCGGAGTGGGAGGAACCATGCTTATCCCCTTCTTTAAATCGAAAAAAAGGGTTATTGCCGTGAATCCGGATGGTTTAGGTTTTAAAAGAGATAAATATGTGTGGTGGAAGAAAGCTGTTTTTTATTCTCAATATTTTGCAGCTAGTAAAGTATCTCAGCATCTGGTTTGTGATTCAATAGGTATTCAAACGTATTTTAGAAAAAAAATAGGTAGAAAACGAAATTCAACTGTCATAGAATATGGAACCTATCTCAACCCATTTTTAAAAAATAAAATAAAAGAGGATGACTTTAAGAAACATGAATTGGCTTATAAACTTAATGAATACCATTTAGTAGTTGCCAGATTAGAACCTGAAAATAACGTAAAAATGATTATGGAAGGTTTTTTAAATAGCGACGCTAAATTTCCGTTGGTTATAGTGGGAAATTTAAATACCCCTCATTCAAAGGATTTGATTAAATACAAATCAGATAAACTCCATTTCATAGGAGGAGTTTATGACAGAGAAAAACTACAGTTACTAAGAGCAGGTAGTAAAAGTTATTGGCATGGTCATTCTGTTGGAGGAACTAATCCGTCGTTACTAGAGGCTATGGGATCTGCCAACTTATGTGTGTGTCACGAAAACATTTTTAATAGGGAAGTGGTTCTTGAGAATGGGTTTTATTTTGAAAACAGTAAATCTGCGGCAAAACTATTTGACGAAGTTGAAGCCAACAATTTCCAAAATTTAAAGAATGGAGCCTTGGAACGTGCAAAAATATATTATAACTGGGAAAGAATAACAGATATGTATGTTGAACTTGCTAAAGAAACTACCCGCATTAATGACTAAACCAAATTTTATTATCGTTGGAGTAGCTCGATGTGGTACAACTTCACTGTTCCATTATCTAAATCAACATCCTCAAATAGGATTTCCAAAAAAGAAGGAACCTAAATATTTCAGCGCTATTCATCTAAAATTTCCGCAACGTGGAGTTGGAGATGAAACTGTAGATGAAAAAATAGTAAAGGATTTTGATGAGTATAAAAGTCTTTTTAAAGGTTTGGACAATTATAAAATGATTGGAGAAGCAAGTTCAGATTATTTCTTCTATCATAAAAATACCATTCCGGAAATTAGAAAAACCTTGGGCGATATTCCTATTATAATTTCAATAAGAAATCCCATAGAAAGAAGTTACTCGGCATATAACAATTTGGTCAGGGATGGAAGAGAAACTCTTTCATTTAAAGTAGCTTTAGATAAAGAAGAGGAGCGAATAAGAGAAGGCTGGGACTGGATGTGGGCATATAAAAAAGGCAGTTTATACGCGGAAGGGATAGAAGCTTTTAAGGGTAATTTCAGTAAAGTAAAGGTAATTTTGTTTGAAGAGTTACAGGATAATCCTTTGAACGTTCTTCATGAGGTGGAAATTTTTCTAGGACTTCAGAAGTTTAATGATTATAACACTTCGGTTAAGTATAGTCCTTCAGGAAACCCCAAAAACCCATTAATTAAACTCATTTCTTCTAGAAATTCAAAATTGATCAATGTTCTGAGAACGACGGTTATGTCTATTTTCCCAAGAAAAACATTGGAAACAATAGCTAAAGGATTCTTTGCTAAAGGCGAAATAGATGAAGATGTAAAGATGAATTTAAAAAATTATTTTAAGAAAGATATCGTCCAAACGGAAAAACTAATAGAAAAATCACTTGACTTCTGGAAATAATAAGATGAACATTTTAACTTTTGACATAGAAGAATGGTTTCACCTTCTCGACAATGAATCCACAAAAACGGAAAACGAATGGACCAATTATGAGGTTAGGATCCATGAAAATATGAATCGTATTTTTGATTTATTAGACAGAAATAAAGCTTCGGGAACTTTTTTCGTTTTAGGTTGGATTGCTGAAAAATATCCGGAAGTGGTAAAAGAAATTGCGGCCCGGGGTTATGAAATAGGATCCCACACGCATCTTCATCAACTGGTCTATTCACAAAATAAACAACAGTTCAAAAATGACGTGGAAAAATCCATTAAATATTTAGAAGATATTTCGCAAAAAAAAGTGCGATGTTTTCGGGCACCTGGATTTTCCATTACTGAAAGTAACATATGGGCATTTGAAGCTCTTCACGAATTGGGTATTGAGATAGATTCTTCTGTTTTTCCTGCTAACAGATCGCATGGTGGTTTTCCTTCCTATGGGAATTCAAAACCTTCCCTCATAAAATATAATGGGGTGGAACTTAAGGAAATGCCAATTAATTATGCAACAGTTTTCAATAAGCCAATTATTTATTCAGGAGGTGGATATTTTAGATTGTTTCCGTATGCTTTAATTAGAAAATGGACTCGTGAATCAGATTACGTGATGACTTATTTTCATCCTAGGGATTTTGATGCCAAGCAGCCCATCATTCAGGATCTTTCTCGGACACGCAAATTCAAATCTTACGTCGGTCTGAAATCTGCCGAGAAAAAGTTGGACCAATGGCTAAAGGAATTTGATTTCATGGATATACAGACTGCTGAAAAATTGATAAATTGGAAAAAAGTTCCAATTGTTTCTTTATAGTTTGAAAATTACTCTTTATTAATTCTTTTCCTTTTATATCTTTGCTCTTATAAAGTGAATTGTAATTAAACAATTTGAAATACAGTTCATTGAATATCCTAAAGCCCCATTAGGAATTTTGAACAGTGTTGTCGGTCCAAAGTTGATTATATGAATATTTTTGATGCAGATGTGATTTCGAGGTTTTTTTATCAAAATTACTTCTTTTTTCTTGCAGCTATTTTTTTGGGAACTTTTATCACCACTTGGTATATTATCCCAAAAATTATATGGGTGACGAACGAGAAGAATTTAACTAAACCTGTCATTGATAGAAGCTTACATTCAAATCCCATCCCGACTTTTGGCGGGGTTGCCTTTTTTGTGACCTTAATTTTAACACTTTCCATGGTTCAAGCATTGCAATTGAGTTATGTTGGAAACCATTTAATGGCGGCCCTTACTATTCTGTTTATGGTTGGATTGAAAGATGATTTGGTTATTTCTTCGGCAAGGGTTAAGTTAGTAGGACAATTGCTTGCCGTTTTCTTTTTAATTTTTTCTCCGGAACTTGAAATAACTTCGCTACATGGTTTTTTGGGTTTTGAGCAAATTCCATATTGGTTGGGTTGTGTTTTGGCAGCTTTCCTTTTATTGGCCACTATTAATTCCTACAATTTAATTGATGGTATTGATGGTCTTGCTGCTATTACTGGAATTATTATCGGTGTCATCTATTCCGTTGTATTTTACTTTACAGGACAACACTTTTATGTTCTTATAAGTATGACCTTGGTGGGAATTTTAGGGGCTTATCTTCGATTCAATTTTGCAAAGGGAAAAAGTAAAATTTTCATGGGTGATTCTGGATCTTTGGTCATCGGATTGGTCATTGGGTTTTTAAGTTTAAAAATATTAAGTCTGGAATCTGCGTCATTAGCTATTAATACATTTATACCAGAAAACCGCTTATTATTTGTGCTTGCCGTTTTGTTTGTCCCCTTTTTTGATACGACACGTAGTATGATTATTCGTTTATCGGAAGGTAGAAATCCATTTTCCGCAGATACCAGTCACACGCACCACGTTTTGGTGAATTCAGGTTACTCGCATGTGAAAGCAACAGTTTTACTAGGATTTATGAATAGTATTGTTGTAGCGGTATTTTTGATATTCTCTTCAATTTTTGGAAGTTTAATAATGACCTTCATCATGTTAGGGATTTTTGGCTTTAGCTGTTTCATTTTTTATGAAATAAAAAAAAGAAATAAATTGAAAAATAATATGGTGAACGTAGAAAAAAGCAAAGGAAGTAGGATCGTCCTTTGAGATGATCATTCATCAACAAATGGAAAATTCTTACGTTTCTAAATAAAAATACTATCTTAGCCGCTTTTTAGAATTAATTATGATTTCAAAAAAATACCTCGCTTTTTTAAGTTTGTTGACCTGTATATTTTTCTTCTCCTCCTGCGTATCCCGTAAAGAAATTGCCTATTTTCAAAATATGACCGAGCTTGAAACTGACATAGATCAATCAAGGAATAGTTTCAAAATTCGCTCCAATGATATGTTGGCAATCACTATTTCTGCTTCTAATTTAGAGGCCGTGCAGCCATTTAATTTACCAGTTACTACAGCGCCGCGTCTAGGAGAGCTAGGGGTGACCGGAAATCTTCAAATGTTAAGTTATTTAGTGGATTCTGAAGGTAATATTGAATTTCCGGTTCTTGGGAAGGTTCACGTTGCGGGTATGACCAGACAAGAAATTATCTCAAAACTTAAAGAAGAAATTTCTGTATATGTTCAAGATCCAATCGTAAATTTACAGATTGTGAATTTTCAGATCACAGTCTTGGGGGAAGTGAATCGACCTGGTACATTTTCAGTTCCTGATGAGAGAATCAGTCTTACAAAAGCATTGGGTCTGGCTGGAGATTTAACAATTTATGGACGACGGGACAATGTTTTGGTTATAAGGGAAACTGTTGATGAAACACAATACGAGTATCTGGATTTAAC
>DASSWB010000116.1:0-7228 GCA_035705495.1 Salinimicrobium sp.
ATTGAAAAAATTCATTTGGTGGTTCACGATATGGGAGGTCCAATCGGATTTGCTTTCGCAGCGAAAAATATCAACAAAATGAAATCCCTTACCATTCTCAATACATGGATTGATGTTGTGAATTTTTCAAAGCCTTGGTTCATGCAAACTTTGGAGACCCCGGTAATTGGTGAAGCCGAATTAAAACTCATTACGCACAAAACCTGGGCGTTTATGTTTGATTCCATCGGAATTCATAATGCCGCCATGGTTCCTGAAACGGAAAAAGAAGCTTATGTTGATATTTTAAAATATCGAGATAATGGACAAGCCTTTTTAAAAATTATCCGGAACTACGACAAATCGCCCGAATTTAGGGATCTCTGTTTCTCAGCAGTTCAAAATGTCCCCTATCCTGTGCAAGCTATTTGGGGCGCAGAAGATCCTTCATTAACCATAAATCGGTACGGTAAAGAAATTGCAGAAATAGCCAATTTGGAAAGTGTTGAACCCTTGTATTCAAAACATTTGCTTCAAGAAGAAGTTTGGGAGGCTTTAAGCTTAGAAATAGATGAATTTATCAAAAAATAGATCAAAAAGTTGATTTTTATTCAACATTTTCAAGATAAAGATCACTAAAATTGCTTTTCCTATTAAATTCCCTATCTTTGTAAAATTGAGTTTATCGAATTTACTCGTTCGGTAAAATAACAAATTAAAAAAATTATATTGATGAGTCAAGTAAAGCAAAATGATAGCGTACGCGTTCATTACACAGGTAAATTGTCCAATGGTGAAATTTTTGATAGTTCTTTGGAACGTGAGCCACTTCAGTTCACTTTAGGCGAGGGTCAAATTATTCCTGGTTTTGAAAAGGGAGTGATGGATATGAAGGTAAACGAGGAGAAAACCATTGAAATCCCTAAAGATGAAGCATACGGAGATGTGCGGGAAGATCTGATTCACGAAGTGCCAAAAGATCAACTTCCACAGGATATTGAACCACAGGAAGGAATGGCTTTGGTTTCTAGAACTCCAGAAGGTCAGGAAATGAATTTGGTTATCAAAGAAGTAAAAGAAGATTCTATTATAGTTGATGCAAATCATCCGCTTGCGGGCAAAGATTTAATTTTTGATCTAAAGCTTGTTGAAATTGTAAGCTAGTTCTTTTAAAATAATTTGAAGCCTGCCTTTGTAAATCGGCAGGCTTTTTTGTTTTTAAAAATGAAAAATTAGAAATCGTTTTGTCTCCTGTTTATCGGTTTGAAAATTATATGGAATGTAGTTGCTTTCCAACCTTGGTATTTTTAAATTGTATACAAATAAAATCATGCTATGAATTTATCAGAAATCAAATATTCCTTGTTGGATCTTGTACCCGTAACTGAAGGAAATTCCATACAACAATCATTTCAAAATAGTATTGATCTTGCACAAAAAGCAGAAGAATTTGGTTTTGAAAGGTTTTGGATTTCCGAACATCACAATATGGAGAGTATCGCCAGCTCGGCAACGGTCGTTTTACTGGGATTAATTGCGGGAAAGACATCAAAAATCCGTGTAGGCAGTGGCGGAATAATGCTTCCCAATCACGCTCCGCTGGTTGTGGCAGAACAATTTGGAACCTTGGAAACGCTCTACGCCGGAAGAATGGATTTGGGTCTGGGACGCGCGCCGGGAACAGATCAGAAAACCGCAATGGCATTAAGGCGCAGCCGACAAGAAACGGTGAATGATTTTCCGAATGATATTCAAGAAATACAACAATTTTTTTCGGCTGAAAATAAAAACGCGTCCGTTCGGGCGATTCCGGGAGAAGGATTGGATATACCTATTTACGTTCTTGGTTCAAGTACTTTCAGTGCGCATTTGGCCGCAAGTTTAGGTTTACCCTACGCGTTTGCAAGTCATTTTGCCCCTACACATTTGCACGAAGCACTAAAGATTTACCATGAAAACTTCAAACCTTCAAAACAACTGCAAAAACCTTATACAATTGCCTGCGTAAATGTTATTGCAGCGGAAACAGATGAGGAAGCAGAATATTTGGCGACCAGTCAGAAATTATTTGCATTGGGAATTATACGCGGTCAAAGAAAACCAATGCCCGCTCCCGTCAAAACTATGAATGGTTTGTGGAACGATGCCGAGAAAGCGGCACTTCAACAAATGTGGCATTATACTTTTGTTGGTTCCGAAGAAACAATCAAACAAAAATTAGAAGAATTTATTGATAGTACGCAAGTGAACGAGTTAATGACCGTTTCTCATATTCACAATCATGAAGCTAGGATAAAATCCTACGAAATATTAAGTCAGTTGAAAACCCCAAAAAATCCATTTTTCGATTCGGAAAATCCAAAATAAAAAATCTTATGAAGAACGTAAACGCTTATGCTACGCATGCACCTGAAAAAAAACTTGAACCATATAAAATCGAGAGGCGCGATCCGGATCCAGATGATGTAGAGATCGAAATTTTGTACTGCGGAGTCTGTCATTCCGATATTCATACAGCACGCGGAGAATGGGGCGGCACAAAATATCCAGTCGTTCCCGGTCACGAAATCGTCGGAAAGGTCACTCGTGTGGGAAGTGACGTAAAAAAATATAAAATCGGCGATACCGTGGGTGTAGGGTGTTTCGTGGATTCCTGCGGACATTGTGAAAATTGTAAGGAGGGCGAAGAACAATATTGTTTGGAAGGACCTACAGCAACCTACAATTCTCCATCGAGATTCGACAAAAAAGTGATTACTTTTGGTGGTTACTCCACACATATTGTTGTTAAAGAAGACTTTGTTCTTAGCATTTCCGATAAATTACCGCTAAATGCAGTTGCACCTTTATTATGCGCCGGAATTACAACCTATTCTCCGTTAAAACATTGGAATGTAAAATCTGGCGATAAAGTCGCGGTGGTAGGTTTGGGCGGCTTGGGTCATATGGCGGTTAAATTGGCTTCCTCGATGGGTGCAGAAGTTACAATGTTGAGCAGGTCTCCGGAAAAAGAACAAGATGCATCGGAATTGGGCGCGGCTCATTTTGTGCTGACCACAGATCCCGCCGAAATGAAAAGAATCAGCAGTAGTTTCAATTTGATTATTGACACGGTTTCGGCAAACCATAACTATAATGATTACTTACCGCTTCTGAAAACCAATGGAACTATGGTCGTTCTTGGAATTCCTCCAAAAGCTTCAGATGTTCAGGCTTCTAAATTAATTTCCAGACGACGAAGTTTAGTGGGCTCATTGGTGGGAGGAATTAGGGAAACACAAGAAATGTTGGATTACTGTGCAGAAAATGGAATTGTTTCCGACGTGGAAATGATCAATATTGACGAAATCAACGAAGCTTATGAAAGGACGCTAAACGCTGATGTACGTTACCGATTTGTAATCGATATGAAGTCATTGAAGCAATAAATCTGAAATTTTCAAGGTTAATCTTTTTATAAAATTTTTCCTTTAAAATTTTAATTTTTTAGTTTTGCAAATAAATTAACGATAGGATTTATTTCTATTGTACGAGCTCAGCATGGTGTAACTACGCTGAGCTTTTTTAGTTTTTTAGAATCTTTTCCAAAGCTTGATAAATCGCTTCTTTAATCTCAAAATTCATTTTATTCTGATTTGAAAAAATCTGATTTACCTCTAATTCAATTCCGAGGTAATTTTCAGGAAATTTTCTACGTAAATAGGTTGTGAAGCCATCCGCTTTGCCCAAATACGGATAATTAAACCTTATTCTGAGATTAGGATACTGCTGATTTATTGCCGACTTAAAACCAATGCAAAATAACTTCTCGCGTTCGTTAGTGGAATCAAAAAGAAGTCCGATTTCAGTATTTCTTATTTCTCCATCCAATTCCGGAGTAAAACTGTGAAGCGACAAATGCAGCAACTTCTCCCCTTTTTCTATCGATTCCAAAATATTTCTTTCAATTTGGTTTCGATAAGGAAGGTAATATTCCTGAATTAATTGGTTTTTGACCTTTTGGGACGATCCCTTCGTGTATTTTGAAAAAAGGTTCTTATGATGTAGAGATCGATTGGGCTCAACCAATAACCTGCTCCATTCGTAAAACCGACTAAAATCAGCTAATTTTTCCAAGTGAAAAAACAAATCCAAAGTACCCGGATCGTATCCTCTGTGTGATTCCAATGTGTTTTCAGCATTGCTGAATAAATGTTGATATTCCTGCGGAATCAAATTCGTTGCGTGTTCGCAGGAAATGATCAATTTCATCATTTGAAAAATTCGTTTGTTTCCAAGCATTCACCCAATTGGGTATAAACCTCGATAATTTTTTGTTCTGAAAAATCATCTTTCAACTTGTTTAAAATCCGTGTAGAAAGACTTCCATTGTTCAAAATAAATTCAATGTTTTCACGATGGGTTTCAGATAAATTCATTTTAACCAATCCAAACAATTTTTTCCAAATTTCTTCTACTTCCACGGGTTTTTCAAAATCAAAAATCGATAAAAAGTTTTCATTTTTAATTTTGGTATTTTCTGCATCTTTAATAACAACGTCAAATATTTGGAACAGATCATCCTCGTGCCATTTTTTCTGGTCTTCCAACGAAATCAACTCTTCACTTACCAGCAACTTCAGACTTTCAATAATCAAAACCGCAATTGCGATATCGGCTTTCGGACATTCTTGAACATCAATCACCCTGATTTCAATGGCACCACGATCAAATCGTGCAATGGCTCCCCGGGAATTCAAAAAATGCTTGTCCAATAAATTTTCGGAATCAAAAGGTTTGATTGCTGAAACAATAGGATCAAATATTCGCTTTTTATAATCGTTTTTATTGAAAACCTGCTCCGGAATTACTTTTCCGGTCATTTCCGGTATTTCCTTCTGATTCGTTTTATAAACTTCCATTCTGGCATCCTTAAAGCCAGTAAATTTCCCTTCGAAAATTGGAGAACTTGCACTCAAAGCAGGAATAATGGGAAGTAAAATCCGAACAGCCGCGTGTAATTTTTCAAATTCAAAATCGCCAGAAAAAGGCAAGTTTATATGCATACTTTGCACATTACTCCACCCGTGCCCGTGGCAGTCAAAAATCCTATTGTAAAGCGCGTAAATTTTGCTGTAATTGTGTTTCCACAATTGCATTTCAGTCGCTGGGTGCATCAATGGATGAGAAGCTGTTGGTAATAATTTCGAGTCAAATTCGCGCAAAAGAGCATTCATTTCCCGAATGTTATCCGCAAATAAACCTGAGAGAGAATCTAAATCGGAAGTTGGTCCGTTGGTTTTTAACTCCACCACGTGCGCCACCAATTCATTGCTCCACTCGATTCTGCCGTTTTCGACATCGGAAGTCAGCGTTCCATTTTTCTTGGTCAGCAATTTATCAACAATTGGGTTTACTTTCAAGGTTGATTTATTCACCAACATATACTCCAATTCAATTCCGTAGACTTCAAAAAGTTTGTAGCTCATATTATTAGTGGTCAGTGGTCAGTGGTTAGTGGTTAGTGGTCCGTTTAATTTACTTTTTTTCCAAGCGATTTTTTAATGCTTTCAGAATTTCCAGATAAATTTGATCTCCGTAAAAAGCATCTTCCACTCCGAAGTCGATATTTGGATTGTCGTTGATTTCTATTACCAAGGCTCTACCTTCAACTTCTTTTACATCAATCCCGTACAATCCTTTTCCCATCAATTTAGCCGATTTCAAGGCGACTTCCAGCACTTTTTTCGGAACCTTTTCTATTGGCAAACAATCGGCATTTCCATCTTGATCGTCTTTTTTTGATGCATTCCAATTGTAAATTTGCCAATGTCCCTTCGCCATATAATATCTACAGGCAAAAATGGGTTTATCATCCAAAACACCAATTCTCCAATCGTATTCGGAAGGTGAATATTCCTGCGCGATAACCAATTCCGATTTTTTGAGCATTTTTGTAACCAGGTCATTGTACTCCTGTTCCGTTTGTGCTTTTTTCACCCCAAAAGAAAAAGTGGAATCCGGCGATTTCAATACAACGGGCAATTTTGTGAATTCCAAAACCTTGTCTTTATTTTCCTTATGAACAATGATGGTATTTGGAGTTGGAATATTCGCGTTTTGCAAAGCCTCGGCCATAAAAACCTTATTACAACATTTCAAAATTGCGTCAGGATAATCCACAATCGCAATATTTTCTTGTTGTGCCTTTCTGGCGAATGCATACGCTTCATTGTTCACTTCGGTACTTTGACGGATAAAAAGCGCATCAAATGCTGACAACCTCGATAAATCTTTCGGTGAAACAATTTCCACATAGAAATTCATTTTCTCCGCAAGTTCCACAAATCTTTTTATTGCTTTTGGATTACTGGGCGGCGCGGGATCATTCGGTTGGACCAAAATTGCCAAATCGTACTCGTAATTGATATTTCGTGGTGTATCGTATCTTTTTTTGCTAAAATATTGCTCGGCAAAAAAAAGCATATCAGTTTTATGTTCGTCAGGGATTTCAGATTCAGAAATTGCTTTGATGCTTTTAATGTTCCATTTTGTGGTGAAATTAAATTTAATCCGCAGAAAAGGAATTTGAAAATGTCGATGAAAAACAGCACTCAACTCCGTATATTTTTGAGCAACGTTTTGTCCGAAATAAACGCTTAGCGTAAATTCCTGTGATTTGATATTTTTTAGGCTTTGCTGAATGATATCGTCAAATTCATCAGACACGATTTTCACCAATTTAGGTTCCCTTAAATCGACGATGTTTTTCACCGTGGGAGTCGCTATATGTCCGCGTGCTTCCGCAAGGAGGGAAACATAATATCCTTTGGATTGATACGAATAATCCTTGCTCAAATTGAAAATGCGCGTGTTTTTCAGTTCAGCATATTTTGGATTCGTAAGGTACTCCTGTGAAGAAACGATGGGAATATTCTCTGCGGAAAATGTCCAATTTCCGGGATTGTCAACAACAATTATTTTTCGCATTAACAGCTTTAAATTTTAAGCAAAATTAGCTCAAAAAGTGATTCGTCAATGAAAAAGAAATTATAAAAAAATGTCAAGTTTTAGAAATTATTTCAGTGTTCTGTAAACTCTTGAAAAAGTCAAAATATCCTATAAAGACAACAATTTGAAGCGGTTGCTGTCTTTCAGGATCGGTTTTGAAATTTTTCTATTCCATTTTTTCAGGACGGGCAACAATTAGTCAGGATCAAATCCTTTTTCTTTTTTCTAGCAGTGTAACGGTCTATGCTCTTCATTTATA
>DASSWB010000117.1:0-6436 GCA_035705495.1 Salinimicrobium sp.
TGTGTATTATCCCAGAAGAGAAAACGAATTGACCTTTAAAGGGAATTTTTGGGTAAACGATACCACCTGGGCCATTAAAAAGATTAATCTTGAAATGGCTGAAGACGCCAATGTCAATTGGGTAAAACAAATTTATATTGAGAAGGAATTTGATGTTTTGAACGATTCGGTTTTTCTGATTAAAAAAGATTTTTTCATGGCCGATCTCGCGCTTAATAAAGATGAAGAAAGCGGCGGATTTTATGGTAAGCGCACGGTTATATATGACGATTATATATTTAATGAAGTGTTACCACAGGAATTTTACGATCAGGAAGTATATCGTTTCAACAAAGAAGTTTACAATAGGAACGAAGCTTTTTGGGCAGAAAACCGATTGGAAGAACTCAATGAAAACGAAATTGCAGTTTACCAAATGCTCGATACTTTAAAATCGGTCAAAGCCTTTAGAAACCTTTTTAACTTGACCACGATTCTCGCCACAGGTTATGTCGAAATGGATGGATGGGACTTCGGTCCTGTGTTTTCTTCGATTGGGTATAATGAAGTAGAGGGACTCAGGCTTCGTGTTGGAGGAAGAACTTATTTTACGCAAAATGATACTTGGAGAATTGAAGGTTACACAGCCTACGGTTTTAAAGACGATCAATTCAAATATGGAATTTTGGGAAAAGTGCTTCTTGAACCAAAATACAGGGTAATTGCTTCATTGGGGCGAAGACGTGATATTGAACAATTAGGAGCGAGCTTAACAAATAGCGTAGATATTCTTGGAAGAAGCTACGCTTCTTCTGCACTGTTAAACGCGGGAGATAACGACAAATTGAGTTCAATTGAAGTGACTACGGGTTCGATAGAAATTGAGCCTTGGAACAATTTTACGTTTCGGGTTAATGGATCTTTGCGGGATATTAAACCAGCTTCCGAAGGTTTTAGCTTTAATTACTTTACGGATGAAAGTCTCACGCAAACCGCTTCCACCATTAACCAAACAGAATTCTCAACAATTTTCACTTACACACCGAGACGAAAAACATCTGGATTTGGCGTGGAACAGAACAGGGTCGGAAAAGATTTTCCCACCTTCTTTTTAAGTTATAGTTTGGGAATCAAAGATTTATTGGAAAGTGATTTTGATTATGAGCGACTCCAATTTTTTTACGACCAACCTTTAATGATTGGAGGTTTTGGTAGGGCGCACGCACGTTTGGAAGCGGGGAAAATTTTTGGACAGGTTCCTTTGGCTTTGTTGGGTGTAATCCCCGGTAACCAGAGTTATTTTCAAAATAAAAATTCTTTTAACCTGCTTAATTACTATGAATTTGTTACCGACACTTATGTAACCTTTCACTTTGAACACAATTTCAACGGCCGACTCTTTTCCAGAATTCCCGGCATCAGGGAATTAAATCTTCGTGAAATTGTAGGAATAAGAGCTGCTTGGGGACAAATTTCGAATGAAAACAAAGCAATTGATGCTTCTGGTTTGGCCTTGACGGCACCCAGCGAAGAACCATATTGGGAATACAGTTTCGGAATTAGCAACATTTTTAAGATTCTAAGATTCGACGCCCATTTCCGCGGAAATTATTTCGACAATCCAGAAGCAAGATCCTTTGCAATAACCGGTTCTTTTGATATTCACTTTTAGAACTTTTCAACTACAAATTGCTTATCTTTGCCGCCCTTAATAAAATTTTAAACTGAAGATAAAATGCCAAAGACTTTTGATGTATTGATTGAGATTCCAAAAGGAAGCAGAAACAAGTACGAATACGATTTTGAACTTAAAAAAATCCGTTATGACAGGATGATATTTTCATCGATGATGTATCCTGCGGATTATGGTTTTATACCAAATTCACTTGCGTTGGACGGTGATCCGCTAGATGTTTTGGTTTTGGTAACCGAACCCACTTTCCCCGGTTGTGTAATGGAAGTAAAACCAATTGGTGTTTTCCACATGGCCGATGAAAAAGGTCCTGACGAGAAAATAATCTGTGTTCCGGTTTCAGATCCGATCTGGAATACTTTAGAGGATTTAAAAGATATGAATCCGCATTTAATTAAAGAAATAGAACACTTTTTCCAAGTTTATAAAGATTTGGAGAACAAAAAAGTGGATGTGGGCGGATTTGGAGATGTGCACGAAGCCGTTTTTATTATTGATCAGTGCTTAAAAAGGTACGAGAACAGTAATGGTGAAAAAGGCAATTTCACAATAGATTAATTTTTTACATTTTTAAAAAATAGAAAAGCAATAATCGATGATTATTGCTTTTTTTAATTATATCTTATTTTGTTACATTAGCGGCAACAAAAACTAAAAAAGAATATGGAATCATTAATTATTTGGTTGCCCGTCATCCTCGCGGTGATTGGGCTAATTTTTATGTGGGTCAAAAGATCCTGGGTATTGAAACAGGATGCCGGAGATGGAAAAATGAAAGAAATTTCCTCTCATATTTACGAAGGTGCACTTGCCTTTCTTAAAGCCGAATATAAACTTCTTACCTATTTTGTGATCGCCGCCAGTATTGTTCTTGCCGCGGTTTCTTATTTTATACCAACCACGCATATTTTAATTGTTGTCGCTTTCATTTTTGGAGCTGTTTTCTCTGCGCTTGCAGGAAATATCGGAATGAAAATAGCCACACAAAGTAATGTTAGAACGACTCAAGCTGCTCGTACAAGTTTACCTCAAGCTCTAAAAGTATCTTTTGGCGGCGGAACTGTAATGGGATTGGGTGTCGCCGGATTAGCAGTTTTGGGATTAACACTTTTCTTTATCATCTTCTTCCACATTTTTATGGGAAGCGAATGGGCCAGCACTGTTGTAGACGGTGTGACAAGGACTCCAAATGAATTAATGACAATCGTACTTGAAACCTTGGCTGGATTTTCTCTAGGTGCCGAATCTATCGCGCTTTTTGCACGTGTTGGTGGTGGTATCTACACAAAAGCCGCTGATGTTGGAGCCGATTTAGTAGGAAAAGTTGAAGCTGGTATTCCTGAAGATGATCCGCGTAACCCAGCAACAATTGCAGATAACGTTGGTGACAACGTTGGTGACGTTGCCGGAATGGGAGCGGATTTATTCGGAAGTTATGTAGCAACGGTTTTAGCTGCAATGGTACTTGGTAATTATGTTATTAAAGATATGGGCGGTGAAATGTTGGAAGGTTTCGGCGGAATTGGCCCTATTTTATTACCTATGGCAATTGCAGGATTCGGAATCGTTTTCTCTATTATCGGAACATTCCTCGTAAAAATCACCAATGCCAATGCAAAAGAAGCGGAAGTTCAATCTGCTTTAAACAAAGGAAATTGGGTTTCTCTGATTCTTGTCGCTATAAGCTGTTATTTCTTGGTTGATTGGATGCTTCCCGCAACCATGCAAATGGAATTTTTTGGTGAGGGAATTAAAGATATTTCTTCTATCAGGGTTTTCTTTGCCACGATCGTAGGTCTGGTAGTGGGTGGAGTTATTTCATCAGTAACCGAGTATTATACAGGATTGGGTAAAAAACCAGTTTTATCAATTGTGCAAAAATCAAGTACTGGTGCGGGAACAAACATTATAGCAGGTTTGGCAACAGGTATGATTTCTACTTTTGCGTCTGTTTTGTTATTTGCAATTGCTATTTGGGCTTCTTATGCTTTCGCTGGATTTTATGGTGTTGCACTTGCGGCTTCTGCAATGATGGCAACAACAGCAATGCAATTGGCTATCGATGCCTTCGGACCTATTTCTGACAATGCTGGTGGTATTGCCGAAATGAGTCAGCTTCCCGCGGAAGTCCGCGAAAGAACCGATATTTTGGATTCTGTAGGAAACACAACTGCGGCAACGGGAAAAGGATTCGCAATCGCTTCCGCAGCGTTGACTTCATTGGCACTTTTTGCAGCTTATGTAACTTTCACAGGCATTGATGGAATCAATATTTTCAAAGCTCCTGTTCTTGCCATGTTGTTTGTGGGTGGAATGGTTCCTGTGGTATTTTCTGCACTTGCAATGAATTCCGTAGGAAAAGCTGCTATGGAAATGGTTTATGAAGTAAGAAGACAGTTTAAGGAAATTCCAGGTATCATGGAAGGAACCGGAAAACCTGAATACGATAAATGTGTTGAAATATCCACGAAAGCTGCACTTAGGGAAATGCTTTTACCAGGTGTGCTAACCATTGGTTTCCCAATTTTGATTGCATTTGCACCGATGCTTTTTGGTTATGAGAATGGTCTTATTGCGGAAATGCTTGGAGGCTATATGGCGGGTGTAACAGTAAGCGGTGTGCTTTGGGCTATTTTCCAAAACAACGCTGGTGGCGCTTGGGACAACGCAAAAAAATCTTTTGAAGCTGGTGTAATGATCAACGGCGAAATGACCTACAAAGGTTCTGAAGCACACAAAGCTGCTGTAACAGGTGATACGGTTGGTGATCCGTTTAAAGATACTTCGGGTCCGTCAATGAACATTCTTATCAAACTTACTTGTTTGATCGGATTGGTAATTGCTCCTATTCTTGGAGGCCACACATTGCCGGCAGATGAAGCTAGAGAAGAACAAACTGAAGAAGCCTTTAAGGTAGATGAGAATGGCAAACTTCAAGTGGATCAAGAAAAAGAAGTTGCTGTTTTTACAAAATAACAAAACACCTCGTTAAGCAATTTGCTTAAATTCAGAATATTAAAATTAAATTAAAATCCCTGCAAAACTGTGGGGATTTTTTTTTCTTTTATACCTTGAAGAAAATATAGCTTCATGTTGCATAAATTCTTCAGGAAAGATCCGCTTATTTTAGTCCCTTACCGCACCTACGGAACTCCTCAACATCTATATGTTTTAGGACGGGCTTTGGAAGATAAAAAATTAAAGATTGATCAAAAGCAATCAATTTTTCGAACAATAAAAAACACGTACAAGCAACTGGAAAGTGATGAAATCAGATTTGCCGATATAGAACTTGAAGTTTCCGAAGACCTGCCAAAAATTCATTTCCAAGCCAACAGTGAAGGTTATTTTAAAGTCGACAAAAATTTTGATAATGATTTCTCTACCATGACCGATGATGAAGGTTGGATGTCATACTTCTTATCTTTCGCCGAACATTTGACCGACCGGGAAATTGAAAATGGCAACGTTTTTCAAGGGGAAGTATTAATACCTCCAAAAACTGCGAAATTTGGGGTGATTAGTGATATTGATGATACAATTCTTGAAACAGGCGTGACATCATTTGTAAAATGGCGTGTACTGCACAACACAATCTTCAAAAATGTTTACGACCGCATTCCATTAGAAGGCGCATCCGATTTTTACACGAAATTGCATTCCGGAATTGAGGAAAACCAAAATCCCGTCTTTTACCTCAGTAACAGTCCGTGGAACCTTTATCAATACTTAAAGTTATTTTTGGACAGCAATAATTTTCCCAAAGGCCCAATTCTTCTGCGGAATATAAAAACACCTTTTGACCGAACCGAAAAAGCAGAAAAGCCACATAAGCAGAAAGAAATTTTGAATATTCTGAAAACCTATCCCGGATTGAATTTTATTCTGATTGGCGACAGTGGGGAGCACGACCCGAATATCTATACGGAAATCGCGGCTCAATTTCCACACCGAATCTTAGCGATTTATTTGAGAAGCGTAAAGCACAAAAGAAAAATGAAACGCGTTCAGGCAATTATAGACAACTACAAAACAACGCCAATGCTCATGGTGAACAAATCTGAAGAAGCTGAAAATCACGCCCGGGAAATGGGATGGATAAAATAGATTTTTTTAACTTAAAAAAGTCCGTTGATTTCCGCGTCAATCCGGTTTATGATGTTTCCCAAATCCTCTGGATTATCTACAAAATTGATCGTATCAACATCAATAATCAGCAGATTTCCCTTGTCATAACCCGTTACCCAAGCTTCATATCTTTCATTCAACCGACTCAAATAATCAATGGAAATTGAATTTTCATACTCCCGCCCCCTTTTGTGGATTTGCGATACCAAATTGGGAATACTACTGCGGAGATAAATCAACAGATCTGGCCCTTTTACAACTTTTTCCATTAAATCGAACAAACTCCGATAATTTTCAAAATCCCGGTTGGTCATTAAACCCATCGCATGCAAGTTGGGCGCGAAAATATAGGCATCTTCATAGATCGTTCGGTCCTGAATCGTTTTCTTTCCACTCTCTCTTATTTGAAGAATTTGCCGAAACCTACTGTTCAAAAAGAAAATTTGCAAATTAAAAGACCAACGCTCCATTTTGTTATAAAAATCCTCCAAATAAGGGTTTTCAAGTACATCCTCATATTGTGGTTCCCAATTGTAATGCTTTGCTAATAATCTTGTCAATGTCGTTTTTCCGGCACCAATGTTCCCTGCGATGGCTACATGCATTTTTATAATTTTTTAAGGCTGAAAAATTCTG
>DASSWB010000118.1:0-9201 GCA_035705495.1 Salinimicrobium sp.
AACGGCTGAGCTCCTCTTCTAATTTGTCGACCGATTTTTGCTCTTCCTTCGGCGGCAATGAATATTCTTCTACCGCCAGGTAATTATTCTCGTAGGTTTCGTAAAACCATTTTGCTAGTTGAAAGCATTTTTTTAAAATAAAAAAAGCCTCCTTTTCTGAACTATCACCTAGATGAGTTGCGCGATTTCCAGATTTTCGAATGGTGTGAAGTAAATCTTTAATTACCTCTGGAATAAAATTTCTGTAAAAAAGTTGATTTATCCTTTCCACCTGATTTCCTTCAAAAGGCTCCAATCCTTCAAATTCCCAAATGAGAAAAGCCATTTTTTCCGAAAACAATCTGGATTTAGCTAAAGAAGAACTCGGATCTATATGAATGAGTTTTTCAGCTAACTCACTTATCTTAAATAGTTCCGTATAGGAAAACTGGAGAAAGGAAAATTTTGAGTTCATATTGGTTGATAGAGAAAACGGTTGTTAAATATAGTTAAAATATAATGAGACAATATAATTTTCAACGTTTGATCTTTCAAAGATTATCTCCGGATATTTTTATAGTTAGGATTAACAAGAGGATTGTAAAAAAATTAATATTTTGCTCCTAAAGAAACAGAATGGGAAAGAAAAAATTTTATATTGCTTGGGAAGGAAACGAAACTGGAATTTTTCATTCCTGGGAAGAATGTAAAAGATTAGGTTTATTTAGGATTATAAACTAAAAAATTTTCCAAACTATAATTGGATTTATTAATGGCCCTATTCTTAAATACAGATAAATTAAATTACTGGATCCCAAAGCTCATTGCAGAATTCGAACCTTTACCTTAATGCATCATTCCAATATTCACTGCAAATGTTTTAAGTGTTCCCCTTCCATTTTTAGAAGAAATAAGAGTTTATAAGGGACAAATGGGGAGAAATTACCGGGGAAATAACTATCTTTAATTTCTCAAAGGGCCAAAATAATTCCCGTGTGACTTCCCGTAGCCCAATGTACCTCAATTCACCGTAGAGCCCATAATTCCACGAAAACTAAAAGCTGTATCGGCAAATAACTATTCAATACAAAATATCACAGGTACATATATTTCTATTGATGCTTCACTCAACCGTCTGGCTAATCTGAAAACCTTTATAAAGCTTCTCATCCTTTATTTCCCAGAAAGCCATGAAACGGGCCATGGGAAGTTCTTCATCGGGGTTTTCTACAGTTCTCACGAAATAGGTAAATCGAATTGCAACCGTATCCTTTTCTTTGACCAAGTGAGTAATATCTGTTCTCAAGGAAGCATAAGCTCCTGAAATTTCTTTGATCAGGGCTACGATTCCTTCGTAATCCAATGAATACAATCCAGTGGTGCTATTCCACGAAAGCGAAACCTCTGGATGTAGAAAGGTTTCTATTTTTTCATTTTCCGAAAAACGGAATTTATAAAATTCCTGCACCAACTTTTTCTTATTCATAATCTTTCGTTTTTCTATTTTTTAAAAGTTGGGGAATCTGTCTAATACTTGCCAACTCTTTGTACTTTTCCCTGATATCACTGGCTGGAGATCCGACATATGTTTTTCCTCCTTCCACACTTTTACTTACTCCCGATTGCGCTCCAATCACAGCCTTACTACCGATTAAAATACCACTGGTCAATCCTACTTGACCCCAAATAGTTACTTCATCTTCTATCACTACGCAACCTGCAATCCCGGTTTGTGAGGCTATCAAACATTTTTTTCCGATGATCGTATCATGACCAATATGTACCTGATTGTCGATTTTCGTGCCTTCTCCTATTATGGTGTCTCCAGTTACGCCTTTGTCTATCGTGCAAAGTGCGCCTAAATCAACATGATCTTTTATAACCACTCTCCCACCGGAAAGCAATTTATCAAATCCTTCAGTTCTTTTTTTATAGTAGAAAGCATCAGCCCCAAGAACGGTTCCTGCGTGAATGGTAACGTTATTTCCAATGATGCTATTGTCATAAATACAAACGTTGGAATGAATCACACAATTCTCTCCAATTACAACATTGTTCCCAACAAAAACATTGGGTTGCAAAACTGTGTTTTTCCCGATTGTGGCCGAATCAGCAATTGTATTTGAAGCTTTTTGAAAAGGCTTGAAAAAGTGGGTCAGTTTATTGAAATCGCGAAACGGATCGTCTGAAATCAACAGGGCTTTATTTTCGGGACATTCCACTTTTTTGTTTATTAAAACAATAGTAGCGGCAGATTTCAACGCTTTGTCGTAATATTTCGGATGATCTACAAAAACAATGTCCCCTTCTTCCACAACATGAATCTCGTTCATGCCAAAAACAGGAAAATCGGGTTCCCCAACAAATTCCGAAGAAATGATCGATGCAATTTGTTCTAAGGTGTATTTGTGCGGGAACTTCATTTTTTAAATTTAAAAAACCGGATTATTCCTTTATTCTTTCCTTGTAAGTTCCTTTTTCAGTCTCCACAAGAATTTTATCACCTTCATTAATAAAAAGTGGCACCTGAACTTCTGCTCCAGTTTCAACAGTAGCAGGTTTTGTCGCGTTGGTTGCGGTGTTTCCTTTTAAACCAGGTTCAGTATGCGTCACTTCCAAAATCACACTTGCGGGCATTTCCGTAGAAAGCGGCAAATTATTTTCTGAATTGATAATTACCGTGATCACTTCTCCTTCCTTCAATAATTGAGGTGCATCCAAAGCACTTTCAACCAAACTGATCTGGGTATAATCTTCAACATTCATAAAATGATAAAAATCCCCATCCTTGTATAGATACTGAAATTTTCTGGTCTCAACTCGTACATCTTCTATTTTATGTCCGGCGGAAAATGTATTTTCCAAAACCTTTCCCGTTGTTACGCTTCTTAATTTTGTGCGCACAAAAGCAGGTCCTTTTCCTGGTTTAACGTGTAAGAATTCAATTATTTTATAAATATCGTGGTTGTATTTGATGCACAAACCTTTTCTAATATCACTGGTAGTTGCCATAGTTTTTTCTTAGTTATTTGAACTGAAATATCCTTTCATGATTCCTCTCTGGGAATTTTTTATAAACTCTAAAATTTCATCCCTTTCTGAAGTCGCTTGCATTTCTGCTTCGATAATTGTTACTGCTTGACTGTTATTATAATTCTTTTGATAAAGGATCCGATAAATATCCTGGATTTCCCTGATTTTTTCCGTTGAAAAACCTCTTCTGCGCAATCCAATTGAATTGATTCCGACGTAAGAAAGTGGCTCCCGACCGGCTTTTACAAAAGGTGGTACGTCTTTTCTTACCAAAGATCCTCCTGTTACAAATGCATGGCTCCCAATACTGCAAAATTGTTGTATTGCAGCCATTCCCGCCAAAACAACATAATCGCCGACATTAATATGACCGGCAAGCGTGCTGTTATTGGAAAAAATACAATTATCGCCCACAATACAATCGTGCGCAATGTGGCAATAGGCCATGATCCAACAGTTACTTCCGATTTTGGTTTTCATCCTATCGGTAGTACCGCGGTTTATGGTTACACATTCGCGGATCGTGGTATTATCACCAATTTCAGTGATTGTATCTTCATCATTGAATTTTTTGTCCTGTGGCACTGCAGAAATTACTGCTCCCGGAAAAATACTACAATTTTTACCGATACGAGCCCCTTCCATGATGGTAACGTTTGAACCTATCCAGGTTCCCTCTCCAATCACAACGTTATTGTGTATCGTCGTAAAAGGTTCAATAACAACGTTTTTTGCGATTTTTGCGCCGGGATGAACATAAGCTAAAGGTTGGTTCATTCTTTCGTTTTTTGTTTTACTATTTGTGCCATTAAAATGGCTTCTGTAACCAACTTTCCGTTGGCATATGCGTATCCTTGCATTTGGCAAATACCTCTACGTATTGGCGCTAAAAGTTCGAGTTTAAAAATTAAAGTATCTCCCGGAACCACCTGTTGTTTGAACTTCACGTTGTCGATTTTCATGAAAAACGTGAGGTAATTTTCTGGATCTGGAACCGAAGACAAAGCTAAAATCCCACCGGTTTGAGCCATGGCTTCAACTTGTAGCACGCCTGGCATCACTGGTTTTTCTGGGAAATGACCCACAAAATAAGGTTCATTCATTGTTACATTTTTCACACCTACCACAGTGCTTTCAGTAAGCTCAATGATTTTATCGACCAAAAGAAATGGTGAACGATGTGGCAAGATATTCATGATTGCATTGACATCCATTAAAGGCGTCTGATCCAAATCGTATTTCGGAACATTGTTTCTTTTCTCCGCTTTGATGATTTTCGACAGTTTTTTGGCAAACTGCGTGTTGCAATAATGTCCGGGTTTCGTTGCAATAACTTTCCCTTGAATCCTGGTTCCGACCAAAGCTAAATCTCCAATTACATCAAGTAATTTGTGACGTGCAGCTTCGTTGGGATAATGTAAAGTCAGGTTATCCAAAATACCGTTGCTTTTTACGGCGATGCTGTCTTTGTTGAAAGCTATTTTGAGTTTTTCCATTGTGGATTCACTCAATTCTTTATCAACATACACAATGGCATTGTTCAAATCCCCTCCTTTGATAAGACCGTGTTCCAAGAGCGTTTCCAACTCGTGCAAGAAGCTGAAAGTTCTGGAATCTGCGATTTCGGTTTTGAATTCTGAAAGATTCTGAAGGGATGCATTCTGCGTTCCTAAAACCTTCGTTCCAAAATCGACCATTGTGGTGATTTGGTAACTTTCCGCAGGCATTAAAATGATTTCACTTCCAGTTGATTGGTCGTGATAGGAAATCACCTCGTTCACGACATAAATTTCCCGCTCCGCATTTTGTTCCTCAATTCCTGCTTCTTCCAGTGCTTCGACAAAAAATTTAGAGGAACCGTCCATGATAGGAGGTTCTGATGAATCCAACTGAATAATAAGATTGTCAATTTCAAGCCCCACACAAGCCGCCAAAACATGTTCTGAAGTTTGTATTACAATGCCATCCTTCTCCAAGTTGGTGCCTCTTTGCGTGTTCACCACGTACATTACGTCGGCTTCTATCATTGGCTCGCCTTCCAAATCCATTCTTTGGAATCGGTAACCTGTGTTTTCTGGCGCTGGCATAAAAGTGAGGTTCACTTCTTTACCGGTATGTAAGCCCACTCCCTTTAAGGAAACCGCCTTTTTTATGGTACACTGTTTTGCAGCTTTTTCAGTCATCTGAATTTAACTTTTTTTGAAGTTGGTTTATCTCTTCTACCGTCTTTGGTAAATTTTTAAAAAGGACATACGATTTGCTAAAGTCGCCGTAACTAAAAGCTGGCGATCCTTGAAGTATTTCGTTGTCTTTTACATTTCTTCCAATACCGGATTGTGCTTGTACTTTTACACCGTTTCCGATAACGAGGTGACCGGCAATTCCCACTTGGCCTCCTATCAAGCAATTTTTGCCGATTTTAGTCGAACCCGCAATTCCGGTTTGCGCTGCAATGGCTGTATGTTCCCCAATTTCAACGTTGTGTGCAATTTGAATCTGATTGTCCATTTTTACACCTTTCCGTATTATTGTTGAACCCAAAGTAGCGCGGTCTATTGTTGTTCCTGCTCCTATATCTACAAAATCTTCAATAATTACGTTTCCTGTCTGCGGAATTTTTACGTATTCCCCACTTTCATCAGGTCTAAATCCGAATCCGTCAGAACCGATAATAACACCGCCGTGAAAAACACAATGATTTCCGATTATTGTTTCAGAATGTACTTTCACGCCAGGGTAAAGAATAACGCCGTTTCCGATTTTTACATTATCCCCAATATAAACGCCGGGGTAAATTTTCACATCATCACCAATTTCGACGTTCTCCCCTAAATAAGAAAAAGCACCTAAATAAATATGCTCCCCATATTTTGCAGTCGATGCAATATAACACGGTTCCTCAATTCCAGATTTATTCAATTTCACCTGATTGTAATATTCCAACAGTTTTGAAAAGGATAGGTAAGCATCATCGACTCTGATTAATGTGGTTGACAACTCGTTTTCAGCCTTGAAAGCTTTATTTACGATCGTTATTGATGCTTTTGTCTTATATATATATGGTGTATATTTTGGATTGGCCAAAAAAGTCAAGGAATCTTCTGTGCCTTCTTCTATTTTTGACAAGGTAGAAACTTCAATATCGGGATTTCCTTCAATCTCTCCACCTAATATGCTTGCGATCTGAGCTGCTGTAAATTTCATTGTGGCAAAAATAAAAAAAATGCGTTAATCTTTATGTTTTGGATAGCATATATAATTTTTGGTGACTGTTTTCGATAAGGCTTTCAGGTTCAATTGATCTGAAGCTTTTGCCACGTCTGCAATTTTTCCTTTTTCAAAAAGAATATTTATATTTTGCAAATAGGGGTCGTATGCGAGATTTGATACTTCCCCAGAAAATACAAAATAGGAAGCTTCATAAGCCGTGATATTATATTTCTGCTGAAGTAAATTCTTGTGTTTTTCAAGCTTTTCGGGATTGATTGGCTTTTTTTTCAATTTTACTTTTAAAAGTTTTCGGTTGATGATCATTTCACAGAGATTGCTCAGCACAAAATCTTCATGATGCATCCATTCTTTCATTGCTGAAATAATATCGAAATCATCCAAGGTTGCAAACACCTCAAGAGTTTCCGCATTAAAATTTTCAGCATTGATTTTATTTTTTAGAAAATAAGAAAGCGCCGTACTTGCCGGTAATGTGTTTCCTTGTTCTACAAGTTCTTTGGCCCTTTTCAAAACGCGAATCAATAATTGTTCGGCCGCCAAGCTCGTTTTATGCAAATACACTTGCCAATACATAAGTCGGCGCGCCACCAGGAATTTTTCAACGGAATAAATTCCCTTTTCTTCGATGACCAATTGATCGTCGACAACATTCAACATGGTAATTAATCGCTCACTATTGATGTTTCCTTCTGCTGCACCCGTATAAAAACTATCGCGTTTCAAATAATCCAGCCGATCCATATCCAACTGACTCGTGATGAGCTGATGGAAAAAATTCCGATGGTAACATCCTGTGAAAATTTCTATAGAAGTGGATAACGCATTGTTAAATTCGGCATTCATTTCATGCATAAACAACAACGAAATTTTTTCATGCGTCACGCCTTCCACAATGCTGTGTTCCATGGCATGGGAAAACGGACCATGACCTATATCGTGCAATAAAATCGAAATCTGAAGGGCTTCTTCTTCCGTTTTGGAAATCTCAACCCCTTTGATCCTTAAAACGTGGATTGCTTTTTGCATGAGATGCATACATCCAATGGCATGCTGAAAACGCGTATGATGCGCACCGGGATAAACGAGATAAGAAAGTCCCATTTGAGAAATCCTTCTCAGTCTTTGAAAATATTTATGCTGTATTATATTGAAAATGCATCCGTTGGGAATGGTAATAAATCCGTAAATTGGATCGTTCAATATCTTGAGCTTGCTTTGCGGGTTCAACACGAGTAAATCATTAATTAATAAACAAATATACATATATGAACAATATCAAAATACTGTGGGTAGATGATGAAATTGATCTTTTAAAACCGCATATCCTTTTTTTGGAAAGTAAAAATTATTCGGTTACGAAATGTCAAAGCGGAACGGAAGCATTGGATTTATTGGAAACAGAAAATTTTGACATTGTTTTTTTAGATGAAAATATGCCCGGTTTGACAGGTTTGGAAACCTTGGCAGGAATCAAAGAGAAAAAAGCGACACTTCCCGTGGTCATGATCACCAAAAGCGAAGAAGAATTGATTATGGAAGAAGCAATTGGTTCAAAAATAGCGGATTACCTAATCAAACCCGTGAATCCGAACCAGATTCTTTTAAGTATCAAAAAAAACTTGGACCACTCCCGATTGGTTTCAGAAAAAACGACTTCCAATTATCAACAGGAATTCAGAAAGATCGCGATGGATATTTCCATGATCAATAGTTATGAGGAATGGGCCGAATTTTATAAGAAATTGATTTTTTGGGAACTGGAATTGGAAAATATCAGCGATTTGGGAATGGTGGAAATTTTGGAATCCCAAAAAACCGAAGCGAACAGCCAATTTTTTAAATTCATAGAAAAGAATTACGAAGACTGGTTTGATAAAAATGCGGAGGCACCAGTTATGTCCCATACTCTTTTTAAAGAGAAAGTCTTGCCTGAAATGAGTTCAGATCAACCCACCTTGCTCGTTGTTATTGACAACTTGCGTTACGACCAATGGAAAGCTTTTGAACCTATTGTAAATAATTATTTCAAAAAAGACAAAGAAGAAGCTTTTTACAGTATTCTCCCCACAGCGACGCAATATGCCCGAAATGCTATTTTCTCTGGATTAATGCCCAGTGAAATGGAAAAACAATATCCGAATTATTGGCTGAATGATACTGATGATGGAGGAAAAAACATGTATGAAAACGAATTTCTACAGGCACAATTAAAGAGATTGGGATTAAATATTAAGTGCGAATATCACAAAATCACCAATGTGAAGGCCGGAAAGAAATTGGTTGAAAATTTTAAATCTCAAAAAAACAATGATCTCACGGTAGTGGTTTACAATTTTGTTGATATGCTTTCCCATTCCAAAACCGAAATGGAAGTGATCAAAGAATTGGCATCCAATGATAAATCATACCGATCACTGACTCAAAGTTGGTTCAAGAATTCCCCTTTATTGGAAATTATTCAGGAAGCACAGCAATTAGGATTTAAACTTTTGCTTACCACGGACCACGGAACTATTAATGTGAAAAATCCGTCGAAAGTTATTGGAGACAAGCAGACGAGTCTCAATTTAAGATATAAAACAGGAAAAAGTCTGACTTATGAAGCCAAGGAAGTCTATGCGGCAACCAATCCCAAGAAAATTCATTTACCAACGATTAATATGAGCAGCTCTTTCATTTTTGCGAAAGGCGATTTATTTTTCGCCTATCCTAATAATTATAACCATTATGTAAGTTATTATAGAAATACGTATCAGCACGGAGGTGTATCTTTGGAAGAAATGATTATCCCATTTGTTGTTTTATCACCGCGATAAAATTGGGATAAATTCCGCAAAGCAATATGAAAAAATGAATTTTTTAAGACTGAAAAAATCTTATAAATAACAAATTCCTGAATGGAAATAGAATATAAAATTTCAGAAATCAAAGAAGTCGCAAGGCGTGTTATTCAGAATG
>DASSWB010000119.1:0-46494 GCA_035705495.1 Salinimicrobium sp.
TGGGGCATATTCTTCCGTTCCCAATTCGTACACTCGGCTGACCTTTATTTCCTGTTTTTTTAATTGATTGGTAATGGTCGCTTCGACAACCAACAATTCTTCCAGATTAGCTTCAGAATCCAACGGATAGGGTTCGGTGCAGGAAACACCCGCAACAAAAAAGATCAATATGTAAAACGTTGGTTTTTTCAATTTTCAATAAATTTTATTCTTCCCAAAAATCAGGTACTTCTGGTGAGCCAGACAAGGAACAATCTTTACACTCGGGTGTAACCATATAAAAAACACCATCAACCGCTTCATAAAGTAACATTGTGTCGTTCTGGATATAATTGACTAATGTCCAATCACCAGGAGTTTCAATTTCACATTCAAAAAGATCCGGCAATTCCCCTCCATAAAAATCTGCATAATCGAAATATATTCTTATTGAAGATTCCGAAACAACTTTGAACAATCCCATTACTTTTTCTTCAGAACCTGTCGCAGAAATATTTCCTTTTATATATCCCGGTTGCGTCGGTGAAAGCATACTGCCTCCACCAGAAATATTTTGGTGCGCTTGATAAAATGCAAATGCCTCCAGGTCAATAACATATTGGGTTACCAAAATACTGTACCTATGGGCGATGATGCCATTTGTTTTGGCTATAAATCTTATCGGAAATTCCTGTACCCGATCTTCAACTTGATCTTTTGTTGATTTCAACATTATGCTGGGAGAAAATTTAGTGGCATAACATACTTCTTTATATTCATCTGTTTCATAAAACCCAAAAACAAAAGGAAAATCCAACTCATTTGTTGGGTATGCCCCTGCTTTAAAAGGACTCCAGTATTCTGCAATTATTTTGTAGGTTTCTTCATATTCAAAGCGGTAATAATTGGAAGTTCCCGTGGGATCATAGCTATTCGCCTGTATTTCCAAACCTTCAACACCATCAACGGTTTCTGGGACTACCACAATATTTTCCAACTCTGTTTGCGTTGGTAAAACCTGTGGAGTGGATTTATATTCCGTTCCTCCTGAATTGATAAATAGTTGGTAAGTTCGTTCAGGCAATGCTTGAAAAGGCGCAACTGAGGTGAAAAATCCTTCTTCTTGATTGAATTCAAAGTCATAAGTATTTCCCGCATCGTCCTGCACATATACCTCAGCATCTGTTTCGGGAGCATATTCTTCCGTTCCCAATTCGTACACTCGGCTGACCTTTATTTCCTGTTTTTTTAATTGATTGGTAATGGTCGCTTCAACAACCAATAATTCTTCCAAATTGGCCTCGTTATCCAACGGATAAGGTTCGGTGCAAGAAACAGCTGCAACAAAAAAGGTCAATATGTAAAACGTTGGTTTTTTCAATTTTCAATAAATTTTATTCTTCCCAAAAATCCGGTATTTCGGGAGAACCTAATGTTTTACAATCTCCGCATGAAGGAGGTACCATGATATAATCAGGAAATTCTACATCGTACAAAATCAGAGTATTATTCAAAATATGATTTCTAAGTTCAAATGCCTCTCCCGGCGGGTGCATCGCAAGATCTTCACTGTTATAAGAGTATACTTCACATTCTAATAATTTTGGAGATTCGCCAAGATAGTAATCATTAAATTTAATGAATTTTCTCTCAGAAGATTCAGAAACCACTTCAAAAAATCCTATAATTTTCCTTTCAGGGCTATTTTCTGAGATAATATTACCGTTGATAAAGCCAGGTTGTGTTGGTGATAAGACATCGCCGCCAAGAGAAACATTTGCTAAAGTGGAATAATAAATATAAGCTTCATAATTCTGGACGTATTGGGTAATTTCAATACTGTACCTATGTTCAAGAATCCCATCATCCTTAGATATAAATCTTATGGGAAAATTCTCCACTCTATCTTCAAATAAATCATTGGTACTGAACTGAAGAATCTTATCCGATTTTTTATTCACAAAACAAACCTCCTTATAATTTTCGGAAGGTTCCCACCAATGAATCCATCCATTATTTAGGGCACCGGCTTCTTTATTTGAATAGTACGGCGCTTTTACCTTATAGGTTTCCGTAAAATCGTATCTGTAATATACAGAGCTTCCTGTGGGGTCATAACTGCTCACTGAAACCTGCAGGCCTTCCACTCCATCTTTGGTAGTTGTCTCCACAGAAATTTCACCAATTTCGGTATGTTTAGGCAATGAGACAGCGGATGAAGCATACTCTTCCCCAGAATGATTAATGAATAATTGATATTCCCTTTCAGGAAAAGCTTGAAACATTTCGGTTGAAATATATGAGCTGTCAACCGGATAATAATTGAAAGTATAAACTAGACCTGTATCATCCTTAACCTTAACCACTGCATCTGTAATGGGTGACGGTCCATCTTCTTCAAATCCATATGTACTGCTTATTTTTATTTTTTGAAATTTTAGCTTATTTGATATTTGTGCCTCTATAACTAAAAGTCCTTCAAAATTACTTTCAGTTTCCAAAGGATAAGGTTCTGTACAAGAGACAATAACCAGACATCCCAATAAAAAAAATATTTTGTTCAATTGTATGTTCATTAGTAATATTTAAAAGCGCATTTTAACCTTTCGAAAAATAGGGGATATTAAAAATTTTAAAATTTAAAATTGTAAGTGATTGTTGGTACCGGAATAGAAAAAATCGAAGTTTTATAGCCTTTTATTTCTCCTTCTTCCGTAACGAAATAAACCGAATACGGATTGTTCCTTCCCAAAACATTATAAATTGAAATATTCCAGAAGCTGTGTGCCAGTTTTTTGATTTTATGGTTTCCTTCAATATTGACCCCTAAATCCAAACGATAATAATCTGGGATTCTGAAAGCATTTCGGTCACTGTACAAGGTATATTCAGCGTTTCCGTATTGGTAGGTTCCAACTGGATAAGTAATTGGTCTTCCCGTCTGATAAATGAAATTTGCGGAAAAACTATACCTTTTTGTCAGTTTGTAATTCAAAACCAGACTCAAATCATGAGGTTTGTCAAAGTTTGATGGGAAATATTCCCCGTTGTTCACAATTTCTTCATTAAACTCGCTGTCCAGTTTTATAAAGGTACGGGAATAAGAATAACCCAACCACCCATTTAACTTTCCTTCGGTTTTTTTCAATAGGAATTCAACGCCATAAGCTTTTCCTTTTCCTTGAAGCAATTCGGTTTCCAAATTTTCATTCAACAACAATTGCGCTCCAACTTTGTAATCCATGATATCCTCCATGGATTTGTAATAACCTTCCAGACTGACCTGATAAATATCGGAATTGAAATTTTTGAACAACCCAATGGAATATTGCCGTGAAGTTTGTGGCTTCACGTAATAATCGGAAAGCTTCCACGAATCGGTTGGCGATTGCGTGGTGTTACTGGAAAGTAAATGAATATATTGCTTATTGGTATCGAAACTTCCTTTTATAGAAAAATCATCAGCAAATAAATATCTCGCAGATATACGGTATTCCAAACCTCCATAAGTTTTGATCACCTCATTTTCATCAAATTCCCGAACATCGATAACCGTTGCATCGCTCAGTGGTAAACCGGCTTCATATATTTGTTGTGAAGCTCCGCCCAGAGCTGCATAAAAGGAATATCTCAATCCTGCACTGAGCAATAATTCATCGCTTATTTTGTAAGAATCGGATAAAAACAATGCCGACTCCAGTCCTTTTTCATTTTCGACCCGCATACCTTCAAGTAATGAATTTGAATTTGTAGGTGCGAAGTTCCCAGGTTCAATTTGGTAAAGTTTTGTAGATAAACCATAAGTAAGATCGTGTTTATCATTCAACTTGTGATCGAATTTCGTTTTGAACTGAGTTTCACTCAAACGATAATCAAACTCAAAAGCATTTGGATTATTTGGCTGATACTCGATTCCAAATTCATAACCTGAATGCGTCAAAATCACTTCTGATTTTAGGTCATCGTTGAATTTATGTTTCCAGTTCATTGAAACCAAGCTGTTGCTATACTTGTACAAAGAATCAGAGGTAATACTGAATTTATCATGACTGTAATAACCGGTAGCCTCTACACTGTTGTTTTCATTCAAATCGTGCACATACTTTATCAATCCGTCGTAAAAGGAAGCTTCGCTGTTTTTCAGTTCCGGCTCATCGAGTTGTTTCAATATCCAGTCAGAATAAGTGGCCCTTCCACCAACCAAAACACTTGCTTTGTTTTTAATAATGGGAATACTTGCCGTTAAATTGGCAGTTACCGGTCCGATTCCTCCTTCACCGGAAAATTTTTCCATATCTGGTTTTTTGGTAGTAATATCAAAAACAGAAGAAAGCCTACCCCCAAATTCGGCCGGAATACTTCCTTTATAAATATCTGCCCCACCAATTAAATAAGCATTTACGGCAGAGAAAAATCCGAGGAAATGAAACGGATTGTAAATTACACCATTATCGAGCAATATGAGGTTTTGATCGGATTTTCCACCACGAACATTAAAACCAGCTGAACCTTCACCTGCAGTTTTTACTCCAGGCATAATAATCGCTGCCTTGAAAATATCCCTTTCCCCCAAAACCATGGGAATGGTTTTCATTTCTTCAATGTTAATACTTGTTACTCCCGTAACAGCACTTCTCACGTTTCGTTTACTTTCACCAGAAATGACCACCTCTCCCAACTGATTCACACTTTCCGTAAGATTGAAATTGAGCTCGCCATTGCTATAAACCATCAATTGTCGTGAATAAGGCTGAAAACCAACTGACGAAATTTCGAGCGTATTCAGACCAGTAGGTAACTTAATTTGATAGTGACCATCTTCATTGGTAACGGCGTTAATTGTTCCGTTTTGTGCTCTCACCGTTGCAAAAGGCACGGGAACACCTGTTTTTGTGTCGCGGACAAATCCAGTAATTTCAAATAAGTTATTATTTTCTGTTTTACTTTCCTTGCCAATAAATGAAATGCGATCTGCATCCTGAGTTTCCGTTTCTACGTTTTCATATTGCTGGTAAAAAATAGGTGCCTTTTCTTCCGACACCGGTCCTTCACCAAAATAGTCAGACGGTAGATCATTATGGATTAGATTCCCTTTGGAAAGAATGACTCTATTTTCCAGAATCAAAAAATTGAGTTTTGTACTCCGTAATACGTCGTATAAAATATCTTCCATGCTTTGGTTGATATAATTTTCCGAAATCAAAAAATCATCCTCTACCCATGACGGATCAAAATAAAACCTGAAGTCGCTTTCTGCTTCTATGATATCGATGGCAGTCGACAAATTAACATTTTCGAAATTGAAAGAATACAATTGTTCTTGTTCTTGAGCTGTGGCCACAAAACCAACCAAAACCGAAATACACAATAAAAACTTTTTCATACTTTAAAATTCTTTCTTGTCGAGAAGATTGGACAGTTCGCGGAGTAACTTTTCATGAAAAAGAATTTCATTATTCTTGTTCAAGGTTTCGTTTGATTTGTAGAAGGATTTAATCTCTTTTTCAAATTCTGGAAAAATGGAAATAAGATCATTTCTGGATGAAAAGGTAACATATTGATTATTATGAAATAAGAAATATTTGAATTCATCTTTGAACTCGTGATAAACCACATCATGATCTGAGCGTTCCCGTAATTTTTTAATGTATTTGATATAAAGCACAAAATTGGGCTGTAAAGCAATTTTCTCGAAATATCCAGAGACATCCTTTGCTTCAAGGCCTGTGTTCAATTTATTTACATTCACAAAATGCCGGTTTTCAATCTCAAAAAAATCGACTTTGTCCTTAATCAATTCAATTCCCAAACCTCCCGAAGATTGATTTGGGAAATAAACCAACACATCTTGGTAAAGTTCATATTTAAACAGATAACCGTAGTAGTCCTTACCGTCATAACGAACGCTGCCTATAAATTCCTGGTTTTTAAAATACCTGTCTTTGTCATTAATTACCCGAAACGGATTTTGATGAAAAGCACCATTGTTGATGCCTAGGTTTTCCTTGCCGAAAAGACTGTCGAATTCTTTGGTTAAAATCACCTTATCTTGTTGGGCAAAAAGCATCGTTGTATTTAACAAGAAAAAAGAAAACACAGAACAGCACAAAAAATGCTTGTTGGACATATTAAATTATTTGGAGTAATTAAAAATAAAAAATAAGATAAAAGGGGTAAATATAAGGTTTAAGCACGAAATCCTAATGTTTTCTTAAAATAATTTCCAAACATTTCAACGAAAAATCTTATTCACGATCTCATTTTTCTTCAAATCCTGATAAAGCATTTTCACGTGCTTTGATGTTTTCACGATCTGGGTGATGCTTTTTGTTTTTAAAAATCCGCGGTCAATGATAAAATCGACTTCTGGATTGCCTGAAGCAGTTTTGTGGTGCAACTGCCACAAATTTTCGGAGTTGATTTCTTTATTTTTTTGAAACTCAAAAAACAATTCTTCACGTTGTTTTTTAATATTGTTGGAATAAAGTGGTGACGAAGACCAAATATGGCTTTTCAAATCCAATTGCTGAAAATATTTCTTTTTTCCGTCCCAAACCAATTCGTAGAAGCAAAGTTTTTCTTCAACATCAACAATAATTACCGTAAATGGTTCTATTCCGAAGAAATCATATCCATCAATAAACTCTTTAATATCGTCGGCCGCCAAAAATTCCTTGACCAATATTCCACGGCTCATTTTATAGGATTTCTCCCTTTTGTGTGGTTTAAACCCGCCGTTCAGCAAATTCACAACCCGATGATTTTCGTTCACGCCAATCCATGTCCCGCCAGCAAGTGCATCTTTCGGATAAAGCATTTTTTTGGAATTGAAAACATGGAAATCCGGTGCAGAAGTCTCGCGCGCCACCGCTTCATCCCGACTGGAAGTTAAGATAAAGGCATTTTTTTCGCTTTTTATGGGGACTAAGGTTACGGTGCACATAAATTAAAGTTTCATTCCATAAATCTAAGAAATTTAGGAAGAAACTTGTTTTCCAAAAACAAAAAAACCCCGGTAATCACTCCGGGGTCATTCATCAATCAAAAAACGAACAGTTTTTTCAATTCGAAAAATCTGTTGTCATCTTCAATTCGGATTTTATCCTAAATATGTTTTCAGAATTTTGCTTCTGGAAGTATGTTTCAATCTTCTGATCGCTTTTTCCTTAATTTGACGCACACGCTCTCTTGTCAAGTCGAATGTTTCACCAATTTCTTCCAAAGTCATTGGATGCTGATCTCCCAAACCAAAATACAAACGAATTACATCAGCTTCACGCGGAGTTAAAGTTTCCAAAGCCCTTTCAATCTCTGTACGCAAAGATTCGTGCAACAATTCCCTGTCGGGATTTGGAGATTCACCAGAACGCAATACATCGTAAAGGTTTGAATCCTCACCTTCAACCAACGGTGCGTCCATGGATACGTGACGACCGGAATTTTTCATCGATTCCTTCACGTCATTGATCGTCATGTCAAGTTCCTTGGCAATTTCCTCGGCACTTGGCGGACGCTCATTACTTTGCTCCAAAAAAGCATAAGTCTTATTGATTTTATTGATCGAACCAATTTTGTTGAGTGGCAAACGCACAATACGGGATTGTTCGGCCAAAGCCTGCAAAATAGATTGCCTAATCCACCAAACCGCATACGAAATGAACTTAAAACCACGGGTTTCATCAAACCTTTTCGCAGCTTTTATAAGTCCCAAATTTCCTTCGTTAATCAAATCCGGAAGCGTTAAACCTTGGTTTTGGTATTGTTTAGAAACCGAAACAACAAATCGTAAATTCGCTTTTGTCAATTTTTCAAGTGCCCTGTCATCTCCCGCCTTAATCCTCTGCGCCAATTCTACCTCTTCATCTGCAGTAATAAGGTCAACTTTACCAATTTCTTGCAAATACTTATCCAGCGAAGCAGTCTCACGGTTCGTTACCTGCTTCGTAATTTTAAGTTGTCTCATCTAATTTTCTGAAATTTAATTTTGTTCGTGCTTGTAATAGTTATACGTAGGTTATTGAAAAAATGTTACAAAAAAATTTGACTTTCTTTTTTATTTTTAATTTTTTCCTCCTAACTTGCTAAGTTTCAGCAAAAAGGATGCCCAAAACGTTTTAAGAAAAACTATTTTTTTAAGGGCATTTGTTCTATTTGGGCGTTCCCACCGTAGCCTTCGGCGTAGGTGGGCGGGCTTTACGCTGCAATCTTTTTGCTCCTACGTCTCAAAAAGGATTTCCACTTCAATCCCTAACGCAAAAACCGTCTCCGTCAAGCTTTTCCAAAGTTTCAAACTTTGTAAAAGTTTACGAGAGCCAACAACCCAAAAATAAAAAAAAGAGGCCGAAGCCTCTTTTTAAAATATAAAAAATCTATTTAATCCCTGTTTTCACGAGGTTTTCTATCGCGGTTGTCGCGCTTGTTGTCACGGTTTCCGCCATCGCGATTGTTATCGCGTGGTGGTCTTGCAACATAACCTTCTGGTTTTTCCAATAAAGCTTTTCTCGAAACTTTCGGTTTTCTGGTTTTAGGATCAATTCCGAAGTATTTCACTTCAAACACATCTCCCATATTCACCACATCAGTTACATTTTCGGTACGTTCCCACGCAAGTTCTGAAACGTGAAGTAAAACTTCATTTCCTTTGGCTTGGGTAAATTCTACCACCGCACCAAAATCCAATAATTTCACCACTTTCACTTCGTAGGTTTTACCAACTTCAGGCTTGAAAGTAATGGCTTTGATTCGTTTGATCACTTCATCAATTCCATTTTGATCTACACCCAAAATTTCGATAATACCTTTCTCGTCTTTTTCTTCGATAACGATCGTAGTACCTGTTTCTTTTTGCATTTCTTGTATGACTTTTCCACCCGGCCCGATAACGGCACCAATGAAATCACCAGGAATTTCAACTTTCACCATTTTAGGAGCGTGTGCTTTAACATCGGCTGCCGGCGTTGAAATACTTTCTTCCAATTTGCCCAAAATATGCAATCTACCTTCTCTTGCTTGTTTCAAGGCATTGACCAAGATTTCATAAGAAAGTCCTTTAATCTTAATATCCATTTGACAAGCGGTAATACCATCGGCAGTACCTGTAACTTTAAAGTCCATGTCTCCCAAATGATCCTCATCACCTAAAATATCTGATAACACAGCATATTTTCCAGAATCCGCATCAGAAATCAATCCCATTGCAATTCCCGAAACTGGTTTTTTAAGTTGAACACCCGCATCCATCAATGCCATTGTTGCAGCACAAACCGTTGCCATCGAAGACGAACCGTTAGATTCTAAAACTTCGGAAACTACCCTGATTGTATATGGGGATTCGTCCGGAACCATTCTTTTTAATGCGCGTTGTGCCAAGTTTCCGTGTCCAATTTCCCTTCTGGAAGTTCCGCGTAATGGGTAAGCTTCCCCAGTTGAAAATGGAGGAAAGTTGTAATGTAAATAAAATCTTTCTTCACCTTGGAAAGTTGGCAAATCCACTTGGTTTGCTTCTCTTGAAGTTCCCAAAGTAACAGTTGCCAAAGCTTGGGTTTCACCTCTTGTAAAAATAGCCGATCCGTGTGTAGAAGGCAGATAATCGATTTCCGTCCAGATTGGGCGGATCTCGTCTGTTTTTCTTCCATCCAAACGGATACCTTCGTTCAAGGTTAAATCCCGAACGGCCGCTTTTTGAGTTTCGTTGTAGTAACGTGAAACCAAATCGCCGTTTTCTTCCAATTCTTCTTCAGTAAAAAGTGCCTTTACTTCTTCTTTCAATTCTGAAAAAGCATCGGTACGGTCTTTTTTAGTGCTACTTGATTTCGCAATATTGTAAGCTTTTTGATAAGTCGCTTCTTTTACTTTCGCCTGAATAGTTTCATCGGCTTTTTCACGCTCGTATTCACGGTCTTCTTTCTTTCCGAAAGCTTCCGCCAAACGACGCTGAGCAGCACATTGAACTTTAATGGCTTCATGTGCGAATTTGATAGCTTCTGCCATTTCTTCTTCAGAAACTTCATCCATTTCCCCTTCAACCATCATCACTGAATCTTCAGAAGCTCCAATAATCATGTCCAAATCAGCTTCTTCCATTTGTGATCTGCTCGGATTGATGAAGAATTCACCGTTAATCCGACCTACGCGAACTTCAGAAATAGGCGCTTCAAAAGGAATATCCGACAACTGAATTGCTGCCGAAGCTGCCAATCCTGCAAGTGCATCGGGCATTACATCTTCATCGTGAGACATTAACTGGATCATTACCTGCGTCTCAAATTTATAATCTTTTGGAAACAATGGTCGCAATACACGATCTACCAATCTCATCACCAAAATTTCTTCGGTGCTTGGCCTGGCTTCCCTTTTAAAGAAACCACCTGGATAACGACCAGCAGCGGCAAATTTTTCACGGTAGTCCAAGGTCAATGGAAAGAAATCCATTGTAGTTGGTTTGTAGGAAGAAACAACGGTGCAAAGCAACATGGCTTTTCCCATTTGCACAACAACAGACCCATGGGCTTGTTTTGCCAATTTTCCGGTCTCCATAGAAATGGTTCTTCCATCACCAAGATCTATGACCTCTCTAAATACTTGTGGTATCATAATTTTTTGAATTCAAAAATCTGCGCACGGGCAGATACTGTTAAACAATGGTCGTTGTGTTGTTGTTGTTGTTGTGAAGTTGTTTTGTTGACCAATGAAAAACCAAAATGTAGCTTTTTCTATATGTGCTGATAAATTTTTATCAGTTCGAAAAATACGCAGAATTTACTCGAAATAAAAGTATTTTTCAGAATTAAAAAAAGGGGCGCAAGGCCCCTTGAAATTATTTTCTCAATCCTAATTCTTTAATGATTGCCCGGTATCTCATGATATCCTTCTTCATCAAATAATCAAGTAAACTTCTTCTCTTACCTACCAATCTCACCAAAGAACGCTCAGTATTAAAATCTTTGCGGTTGTTCTTTAAGTGTTCTGTTAAATGGGCAATTCTAGCGGTGAACAAAGCAATTTGACCTTCAGCTGAACCAGTGTCGGTTTTGCTTTTACCGTGTTTTACGAAAATTTCTTCTTTAAACTCTTTTGATAAATACATTCCAATATTGTTTTAAATGATTTTTATGTATTGATAGATTTTCTATCAGGCGGCAAAGATAATGTTATTTTTATAACTGGAAACTTTCTCTATATTTTTTATTTCCTAAAAAAAATTCCCGTTTTATGCCCTCAAAGGCCTGTTCATGATCAAATCCAGATATTGATTTACCTTGTCTTTTAATTCCGATCTTTTTGTGATGAAATCCAAGAAACCGTGTTCCAACAAAAATTCCGAAGTTTGAAAATCTTCAGGTAAATCTTTTCCGGTTGTATCTTTTACAACACGCGGACCAGCAAACCCGATTAAAGCTCCCGGTTCAGCAATGTTGATATCGCCCAACATGGCAAACGAAGCTGTTGTTCCTCCTGTTGTCGGATCTGTACACAATGATATATAAGGTAATTTGGCTTCGGCCATTTGCGCCAATTTAACTGATGTTTTTGCCAACTGCATTAAAGAATAAGCAGCTTCCATCATTCGGGCTCCACCGGATTTCGAAATGACCATCAAAGGCAAATTGTTTTTAATGGCATAGTCGGCTGCACGTGCAATTTTTTCACCTACTACCGATCCCATCGATCCGCCAATGAAAGCAAAATCCATACAGGCAACCACCAAATCCAAACCTTTCGATTTTCCCACCGCTGTGCGAACCGCATCTTTCAAACCTGTTTTGGCCTGTGCGTCGCGTAAACGATCGGTATATTTTTTTGTGTCTGTAAATTCAAGCGGATCTTTAGATTCCAGATTGGCATCGAGTTCCTTAAATTCGTTGTTATCAAATAAAATTTGAAAATATTCCTTACTTCCAATCCTCACGTGATAACCATCTTCCGGACTTACGTAAAAATTTCGTTCAAGTTGTTCCGCATCTACAATTTTACCCGTAGGCGATTTGTACCACAAACCTTTTGGCACATCTTTCTTGTCTTCGGTAGCGGTTTGTATTCCTTTTTGTGTTCTTTTAAACCAAGCCATTTTTAATGTTTTTTCCAGTTTTTCATTTTAGAAAAACAAGTTCTGTTTGTTCGAAATTATCGCTCCTTTTCTGTCAATTCGAGCGGAGTCGAGAATCTTACTTTCTGCCAATGAGATATTTCGACTTCGCTCAATATGACACATTAGCACTTTCAGAAATTAGACTACAACGTATTTACATTGTTCAAATCTTCAAAAGCCTTTTTCAATCTAGCTTTGAAAGTCAGTTCACCTTCGCGTAACCATTTTCTCGGGTCGTAATGTTTTTTATTTGGTTGATCGCTTCCTTCCGGATTTCCGATTTGGGTTTTTAGATAATCAATATTGTTCACCATATAATCGCGGATTCCTTCGGTAAAAGCAAATTGCAAATCGGTATCGATGTTCATTTTAATTACGCCGTACCCGATGGCTTCACGAATTTCTTCCAAAGTTGATCCACTTCCGCCGTGAAAAACAAAATCGATTGTATTTTCGGGTAAATTGAATTTTTTAGAAACAAAATCCTGTGAATTTTTCAATATTACCGGCGTCAGTTTTACGTTTCCAGGTTTATAAACGCCGTGAACGTTTCCGAAAGCTGCCGCAATCGTAAATTGATCACTTACTTTCATCAATTCCTCGTAAGCATAGGCCACTTCTTCAGGTTGTGTGTACAATTTAGAAGAATCAACTCCTGTATTATCAACACCATCTTCTTCCCCACCCGTAACGCCGAGTTCAATTTCTAAAGTGATGCCCATTTTGCTCATTCGGGCCAAATATTTTTTACAAATTTCAATATTTTCTTCAATCGGTTCTTCCGAAAGATCAATCATGTGCGAGCTGTAAAGCGGTTTTCCGAATTGTTCGAAATGTTTTTCGCTCGCATCTAGAAGTCCGTCAAGCCAAGGCAGTAATTTTTTTGCGCAATGATCTGTATGTAAAATCACGGTTGCTCCGTACAACTCAGCCAACTCATGAATATGTTTGGCTCCTGCCACACCTCCGGCAATTGCAGCTTTTTGATTTTCGTTTGAAAGACCTTTTCCTGCATTGAAAGCCGCACCACCATTACTGAATTGAATGATAACAGGCGACTTTAATTCAGCAGCAGTTTCAAGCACTGAATTGATTGAACTTGAACCAATCACATTAACCGCAGGCAAGGCAAAACCTTTGCTTTTTGCATATTTAAAGATTTCTTGAACTTCTTTTCCTGTTGCTACTCCGGGTTTAATACTATGATTCATGTCCAATTTGATTTTTTGAATTTACAAAAATAAGAAAATGACTGTTTAAAAAGGATAATTAATACCGAAATTATAAACGGCGTGCGGGAAATTATAGTCGTTAAACCATCTGCTTCCTTCGGGTTTCGCCGGATCATAAGTTTTAAAACCAACATCGACGCGTATTACAAAAAAATCGAGATCATACCTTAATCCAAATCCCGAACCGACTGCAATATCTTTTAAGTCTGATAAAGAGGTGAATGTAGAAGCTTCATCTTCAACCACATCAAGCGCATTCCATATATTTCCCACATCAACAAAAAATGCGCTGTGCAGATCTCCTATCAGTTGAAAGCGGTACTCGGCATTGAATGCCAACTTAAAATTCGCTTCATTAAATTCATTTAGGCCACCACTACTCCCGGGACCTAATTCATAAGGTTGCCATGCACGATTGTCGTTGGGTCCACCCGCGAAAAAACTTCGTGAAAAAGGTATGCTATTGGCATTGCCATAGGGAATTGCAATTCCGCCAAACGCTCTCGTGGCTATAATATTCTGCCGTCCGAGATCCCAATGTTTAATATAATCGATTTCTGTTTTTATGTATTGTGAAAAATTCACTCCCATAACCCTATATCTTCCTTCCGAATCTTGTTCCAGATTGGCCAGTTTGGAAATTCCGGACAGGAAATTTCCTGCCGATTCCAGTTTTACACGCAACCTCTGGAAGTCTTCATCATAAATATCCTCTTTGGTATTGTGTATATAAGTGAAACTTGAACCAAAAATCAGGTTGTTTTCGGAAAGTCTATTTTTTCGTTCCCGAATATTATTAACCTCATTGCGTTGCTGCTGATTTAATCCAGTAGTCGCTCCATTTCCCGCAACCACATCTGAGATAAAACTATTGGCGCCTTCGGGAATCGTTAAATTGCCGGCTTCATTGAAATAATCTGAATTTGTGGAAACATTGGAGCTTTGGGCAATTTCATTCAATTCGCTGTACGAATTCCTATAAACATTGAAATAATTATTCGTGTTCAAATTGCGTACGTATTGTATGTCCAAGAGATCAAATCGATGTGTGATTTCTTCGGAAGGAAACCATCTATAATTTAAAATTCCCGTAATATTTTGTCTGTCCAGTCCTATATTGTTCTGCGCACTAACCCCAGCGCTCAAAGATGTAAAAGGAAACATGGTTTTAGGAATAATTTGGTCTGAATTGAAAGGCAAAAAGAGCCGCGGAAAAGTCAGTTTAACATCGGCTCCGACTTCTGAAATATTGAAAAATTTATCCTCACTATCTGCCGCATCCTTTGAAGATCCTATTGTGGTTCTCCCAGAAATCTCCAAGGTTTCTGCTCCTTTAAAAACATTTCTAATGGAAAAAACACCTCCAAAAGAAATTCCGATATCCTGAATATTGTTTTGGGAAACATCAACATCAAAATTCAACCCGATTTTGGGAAGCGGTGTTAGAAAAATATTGGCAATCAGTCCTGGATGAAGGCTATCATCAGGATCTGGAATGTATTCAATATTTGGATATTTAAAATGTCGTAATTGATTGATTCGGTTATAAGTCAATACCCTCAAAGAGTCTTTAAATACTCCACCTGGCTTTATAAAAACCGCATCAGAAATTGCACTTGGCTTGTATTCCAACGGACCATAACTATAAATATAATAGCCTTCATAAAATGCACTATCGGTCAGCGGTTGGTTTCGATTCTCATAATCAAAATTTGACACAACATTGACCCTATTGATATTATGGACATAAAATGGAACGCGTTTCGTACTATCACCACTTGTAACGGGGCGGTTTCGAATAATGACCGTGGCGTTGGTTTTATGGTCCGTATTAATGGTGTCGGCCTCGAAAGTCAGATAATCTTGTTCAAAATGATAAAGCCCACTATTTCTGAATATTTCGGTCAGCCGATCTCGTTCAGCATTAAAATCGGAGGTTTTATATTGCACTCCCGACTGAATTCTGGAGTCGGCTGCATGAAGACGATAGATGGAATCGGCTACAGGAGAATCTATCCTGGTTTTTATGGAATCAACAATGTACGGTTTATGGGTTTTCACGAAATAATCCACCACTGCTTTCCGAGATTCTAGGGAATCAATTTTATATTCCGCTTCAACGTTAAACCAACCATTGTTCCAGTAATAGGATTTCAGTCGGTTGACAGATTTTTGAATCCGTTCTTTGTCTATTATCGCAGGTGCTTCCCCTGCATTTTTTAAAAATTCATTAAATTCAACGTAGGAACGATTTAGAGCCAAGACCTGTTTTTCAGACAGAAGCTTGTTCCATCGTTGTTTTCGTTTTGGCTTTTTATTGATCCAAGCTTGAAAAGTGGAATCAGGGTTTGGTTTGGCAAGATTGTAAATATGTAATTTAAAAGGAATGCCCAACAACCGTGAATTTGGTTGCTGATAAAGAAGATTTTCAATTTGTTTATCCTTTACTTCTACACTATCATTGTAAATATTGTTCTCAATGAGCAGCAATTCATCAGAATCTACTCTTTTTAAGGCATTACAAGATAATAAACAAATAAAAATAACAAGGAATAATGATATTTTTGCAATTCGAGAGTTCAAATATTTCCTTTTAAGGTTTCAAAAATACATCTTTTGTATGGTTAGTAAAAGCCAATTAAAACTTATAACGTCGCTTGCCCAAAAAAAGTACCGCAACCGTCACGGACTCTTTATTGTTGAGGGCATCAAGAATATTGAAGAGTTCTTGAAATCATCTTTCGAACTTCAGGCACTTTTCACTACGGAAGCTATTTTTCAAGCTGAAAAATCCAAAACTTTTTTTATTGAATTATCCGAATTAAAACAGATTTCACAACTTACCACCCCTCAAATCGCATTGGCCATTTTTCAGATTCCCAAGCCAAAACCGTTGTTTTACTCCAATCTCATTGTGGCTTTGGATGGAGTTCGGGATCCTGGAAATTTGGGAACCATCATCCGGTTGTGTGATTGGTTTGATGTTACTGATTTGGTATGCTCCCTTGATACCGTTGATTGTTACAACCCTAAAGTAGTGCAATCAAGCATGGGTTCTTTGTCACGTGTAAACGTCCATTTTTTGGATTTGAAAAATTTCATTCAGGAAGCCCCAAAACATATCCCGGTATATGGAAGTTTCATGAATGGAAACAATATTTACAAAGAAGCAATTTCTTCTTCGGAAGGCATTCTTTTGATGGGAAATGAAGCAAACGGTATTTCTTCGGAAATTGGAGATTTGGTGACCCATCGTATTTCAATTCCGCAGTTTGGTGAAGGAAAGACTGAAAGTTTAAACGTTGCCACCGCAACTTCAATAATCTTAAGTGAGTTTAAAAGAAATATTTTTACTGAAAAGTAAAATTGATAAAAACTCCACGTGTTGCCATTTTATCAATATGTCTGGTGTACGGACTTTCAGGATTGTTATCGGGAACCAATTCATCTGAAAGCGCGAAAACACCTCTAATGGATGGAGTAAATTTGAAATAATATAAATACAAATCAATTCCGAATCCTAATTCATAATAATAAGTATTGGTTTTCATTCTGAATTGACCTGCGGTGTTATCATCCGGATTTTTTTCATTACTGGAAAGATTGATCGAAGTTGATACCCCTCCAACGATAAAAGGTTTAATGTTGTTCAATCTTTTTGTTGATACTTTTAAAAGCAACGGAATATGGACGTAAGTCGATTTGACCTCGCGGTACGAATCTTCTTCACCTTGAACCAAAGAAATATTCCTGTTTGCAAAAATAACTCCTGGCTCCAATCTCAAATCAAGATAATCATTGATCCGCATGTTACCAATGAGACCGACATTGAATCCTCCAACTTTTTCAACTTTTACATCGGTTGTTTGCCGATTATAGTCAAATTTAAAGTCGTAGCTATTATAACCTAAAAAATAACCCCAGCTCCATCGCTTTTTGTCGAAATTTTCCTGGTTTAAAATACGCTCTCCGCCCCAAAACTGTGCATTGGCCGCAGAAAAGTTGAATAAGAATATAATTCCGAAGAAATATTTGCTCATATTATTTTGAAGCTGAATAAATGGTAGCGACACCAAATGTTTGTGGTTTATCCGTCACATTAGTAAACCCAATTTTGCTCAAAATATTGTTGAAGTTTTCACCATAGGGAAAAGAAGCCGCACTTTCACTTAAGTAAGCGTACGCACTTTTATCTTTTGAAAAAAGTTTTCCTATTAAGGGCAAAATATTTCCCGAGTAGAATTTATAACCTTGTTTGAAAGGTGTTTTGGTAGGAACCGAAGTTTCCAAAACCACAAAAGTCCCATTGGGTTTTAAAACCCGATAAATTTCTGTCAATCCTTTTTCCAGATTTTCAAAATTCCGAACCCCAAAAGCTACCGTAATCGCATCAAAAGTATCATTTTCAAAAGGCATTTTTTCAGAATCAGCCTGAATCATTTCGATTTTATCCTGAAGTTTTTTTTCTGCAATTTTTTTTCGTCCCACTTGCAACATGCCTTCAGAAATATCCAAACCTATTAATTTACTGGCTTCGGTTTGCAAAGCGATATTGATAATTAAATCACCGGTTCCGGTAGCAATATCCAGAACCGATTGTGGATTATTTTGTTTTATTAAATCGACAACCTTTTTCCTCCATTTTATATCAATTCCGAAGGAAATCACCTTATTTAATCCGTCATAATTTCCTGAAATGGTATCGAACATTTGTTCGACCTGCTGCTTTTTGTTAAGTTCGGAATCTTTATATGGAATTACTTTCTTGGCCATGTTTTTCAAAATCAAAAATTTAAGAAACCGCTTCTTTTATTCTTTTGATGGCTTCGATAATTTCAGCTTCACTCGCAGCATACGAAAATCGGATACAATTGGGATCTCCAAAAGCTTCCCCGGTAACTGTTGCAACACGAGCTTCCTCCAACAAGAACAATGAAAAATCATTTGCATTCTCTATTTTGTGACCTTTAATGGTTTTTCCGAAGAAATGTGTCACATCAGGAAAAACATAAAAAGCTCCTTCCGGTTCCGTAACTTTAAATCCGTCAATTTCCTTGATAAGATCCATGATCAATTGTCGGCGTTCCTTGAATTTATCAACCATGAATTTAATTGAACTCACGGGAGCTTCAAGCGCTGTAATTACAGCTCTTTGCGCGATAGAATTTGCACCACTCGTTATTTGGCCCTGAAACTTGGTACAAGCTTTTGCAATCCATTCCGGAGCGCCCATGTAACCAATTCTCCAACCAGTCATTGCGAACGCTTTCGAAACACCGTTTACGGTAATTACCCGGTCATACATATCGTCAAACTGTGCCATGGACGCATGTTCACCAACAAAATTGATGTGTTCATAAATTTCGTCACTGACCACAAAAATATTCGGATATTTCACCAGAACATCGGCCAGAGCACGAAGTTCTTCTTTGCTGTAAATCATTCCGCTGGGATTGTTTGGCGAGCTGAACCAGATCATTTTTGTTTTCGGTGTGATTGCAGCTTCCAGTTGCTCGGGATTTATCTTGAAATCATTCTCAACTGTGGTGGGAACTTCAACCGGAATTCCCTCTGCAAGTTTGATCATATCTGAATAACTCACCCAATACGGACAGGGCAAAATAACTTCATCTCCAGGATTCAGCATTACCATGGCAACGTTTGCCAGTGCTTGTTTTGCTCCTGTGGACACAACAATTTGCGATCTTTTATAATCTAAATTATTGTCCCTTTTGAATTTTAGGGTAATTGCATCCTTGAGCTCTACATAACCGTCCACGGGCGTATACTGACTGTAATTTTCGTGGATTGCTTTTACGGCGGCTTCTTTGATAAAATCCGGCGTAAAAAAATCTGGCTCTCCTAAACTTAAACCAATAATGTCTTTGCCTTCCGCTCTTAATTCCCTTGCTTTTGCAGCCATGGCCAAAGTTTGGGAAACGGCCATGTTAATAATCCTGTCTGATAAATGTTGTTTCATGAGAAAATCTTAAGCTGAAATAGCGGGTTTTGCACCCATTTCTTTTAGATACTGAAAGTGCGCAATAATGGCGGCCCTTGTCGTTTTGTATTCGTTATAAGGCAAATTGCATTCTCTTGCAGTCTGTTTTACAATTTCTGATATTTTGGTGTAGTGAATATGACTGATATTGGGGAAAATATGATGCTCCACCTGATGATTCAATCCTCCTGTAAACCAATTCACGATTTTATTTTTTGTTGAAAAATTCACTGTGGTGAACAATTGATGGATTGCCCAAGTATTTTTCATGGATCCCGTTTCATCGGGAAGTGGCATTTCTGTTTCTTTTACCACGTGTGCCAATTGAAATACGATGCTTAAAATCAGTCCGGCGGTATAATGCATTACAAAGAAACCTATTAAAACTTTCCACCAGGCAATTGAAAGAAACAACATTGGAATCACGATCCAGATGGATACATAAATCAATTTGGAAATTGCCAAAATACTCCATTGGGTTACCGGATTTGGTAATTTGCCATAAGCGAGTTTACGGGAAAGATAATTTTTCGTTTGCTTAAAATCAGTGGTCAATGCCCAATTGAAAGTCAAGAGTCCGTATAGAAAAACGGAGTAATAATGTTGAAATTTGTGAAATTTATACCACTTGGAATGTTTTGAAAAACGGATAATCCTTCCAGCATCCAAATCTTCGTCATGACCGTGAATGTTCGTATAGGTATGATGCAAAACGTTGTGCTGCACTTGCCAGTTGTAAACATTTCCGGCCAAAATATAAATGGTTCCACCCATAAATTTATTCACCCACTTTTTTGAGGAATAGGAACCGTGGTTTCCATCATGCATAATATTCATTCCAACCCCCGCCATTCCGGCTCCCATAACGATGGTCAACAGAAGCATCCACCATTGAGAAATATCGAGTGTCAGAATTAGAAAGTACGGCGTGAGGAAAAGGGAAAACATCACGATCGTTTTGATGTGCAATTGCCAGTTTCCCGTCCGGCGAATATTATTTTCCTTGAAGTAACTATTGACTCTACTATTGAGGGTTTTAAAGAATTTTGTGGAATCAATTCTGGAAAAACGTATGGTATTTGGATTCATTCTTTTATAAATTGTTTGCAAATGTAGTTAGATAAAATTCTTTCATGCAGCTTAAACATAGAAATTAACGTGCCAAGTCTTACTTTTGCAATAAATTTAAAAACATTGGAATTAATAAAAAAATATTTCACAGAACTTAATGATTCTCAAATTGAGCAGTTTAGCGCCTTGCAGGAATTATACAAAGACTGGAATTTAAAAATAAACGTCGTATCGAGAAAAGATATTGACGAACTTTATTTACGGCATGTTCTACATTCATTGGGAATAGCAAAAATTCAAGCCTTTAAACCGGGTGCAAAGATTTTGGATGTAGGAACCGGTGGCGGATTCCCAGGTATACCTTTGGCGATTTTATTTCCGGAAACTGAATTTCATTTGGTTGATTCAATCGGTAAGAAAATAAAGGTTGTTGATGAGGTTGTGGCAGGTTTAGGTTTAAAAAATGTGAAATCAACCAATGGAAGAGTCGAAGACGTGAAAGGCCAATACGATTTTATTGTGAGCCGTGCGGTAGCAGTAATGCCCACTTTCGTTTTTTGGGTTAAAGGAAAAATCGCAAAAACCTCTCAACATGAACTTAGAAATGGGATTCTTTACTTAAAAGGCGGGGATTTATCCGAAGAACTCGCAGAATACAAAACGGCGCAAGTCTATGATTTGAAAAATTATTTTGAAGAAGAATTTTTTGAAACCAAAAAAGTGGTGTATTTACCAATGAAATATAAATCCTAGACACAACATCTTCCGATTTAGTCAACAAAAAAAATCAAAAGGCAAATTTGTCATAAAAAAAAGCCTTGGTTCAAGATAAACCGAGGCTTTTTAAATATTAAAAGATTACCTAAAATTAATCTTCCCCCAAAAATGGATATCGATAATCCACTGGTGTCACGAAAGTTTCTTTAATAGTTCTTGGAGAAACCCAACGCAACAAATTGAGATAAGAACCTGCTTTGTCATTTGTTCCGCTTGCTCTTGCCCCACCAAAAGGTTGTTGACCAACAACAGCACCCGTAGGTTTGTCATTGATATAAAAATTCCCCGCAGCATTAATCAAAGTCTTCGTAGCTTCAACAGCCGCGTAACGATCCTTAGATAAAATAGCGCCAGTCAACGCATATTCACTTGTTTCATCAACAAGTTTCAAGGTTTCATGCCATTGATCATCTTCATAAACGTACGCAGTAACAACAGGTCCGAACAATTCGGTTTCCATTGTTTTATAATGCGGATTTGTTGTTTCAATTACTGTTGGCTGAATAAAATAGCCTTTGGATTTATCGTAGTTTCCACCTGCAATAATTTCTGCATCAGCATCTTCTTTTGCTTGGTCTATATAACTTGCAAGTTTATCAAAAGAATTTTCATGGATTACAGCAGTAATGAAATTGCCCATGTCTTCCGGAGAACCCATTTTAAAAGAATCCACATCTGCAATCACAAAACCTTTGATGTCTTCCCATAAACTTTGTGGCACATAAACTCTTGATGCAGCACTACACTTCTGTCCTTGGAATTCAAATGCACCTCTTGAAATAGCGGTAGCCACTTGTTTAGCATCAGCGGAAGGATGGGCAACAATAAAGTCTTTTCCTCCTGTTTCACCAACTATTCTAGGGTAAGTTCTGTAGTTATGGATATTATTTCCGATTTTAGACCAAATACTTTGAAAAACAGTTGTACTACCTGTAAAGTGAATTCCTGCAAAGTCTCTACTAGCCAAAACAGTATCGGTAATCATCGCGGCATCACCCATTACCATGTTTATAACACCTGCAGGCACTCCTGCTTCTTCGAAAACCTCCATAATTACCTGCGCTGAATACACTTGGCTGAAACTTGGTTTCCAAACCACGGTGTTCCCCATTAAAGCAGCGCTGGCAGGTAAATTTCCAGCAATCGCCGTGAAATTAAAAGGAGTTACGGCATATACGAATCCTTCCAAAGGTCTATATTCCAAACGGTTCCATGCACCAGAAGTTGATTCAGGTTGATCTGCGTATATCTGAGCCATATACTGCACATTAAACCTTAAAAAATCGATGAGTTCACAAGCCGAATCAATTTCTGCTTGATAAATATTTTTAGACTGCCCAAGCATTGTGGCAGCATTGATCTTTGCACGATACGGACCTGCGATAAGTTCAGCGGCCCTTAAAAAAATGGAAGCGCGTTGTTCCCACGGCATATCAACCCACTGATGGGAAGCCTCCAAGCAAGCCTCTATTGCTCTTTCCACATGTTTTTTCTCCGCTTTGTGATAAAATCCAAGTGTGTGCTTGTGATCGTGTGGCGGATGCATCGTGGCAGTATTTCCTGTTTTGACTTTTTCTGATCCAATATATAACGGAACTTCAACTTCCGATTTGTACATTTCTTTATAAACCCTCAAAACCTCTTCCCTCTCTGGAGTTCCTTTCGCATAAGTTTTTACCGGTTCATTGACTGCAACCGGAACTTTATAAAATCCTTTACCCATAATTTAATTGATTTTCTATTTTAAAAAAAGCTTGACAAAGGTAAAAAAATTATAGGACTTTGCCTCTATTTTGCTCCAGACGGATTTTTGCGTAAAACGAGAAAAATATATGTTCTTTTGACCGTCTCCAATGGACAATAAAGGGTATAAATCAAGATATTGAAGCCCGAAAAAATTTGATAATTCAAAAATTAGTTTAAATTTGTTGTATTAACCAAATAATCAAAAAAATGAAAAAATTAGTTTTAGGAGCAGTACTTGCTGTATTTACCCTTTCTATTTATTCTTGTAGAGAAACAAATTCCGAAGAAACAACTGTTGAAACCGTTGAAGACGACTTGGACGCTGAAATGGAAGAAATGGGAGATGAAATGGAAGAAATGGGCAATGACATAGAAGAAGGTGCTGAAGAAGTTGGAAATGAAATAGATGCCGAAGTTGAAATTGACGACAACGACGGGTTATAATTATTATTTCCACAGAAAAAACAAAATCCGCTCAATCGAGCGGTTTTTTTAACTTTAAAAATAAACAATTATGAAAAAAATATTTTTAAGTTTATTGGCATTAACATTTACATTGTCAATTTTCTCTTGTCGGGAATCTACAGGAGAGAAAACCGAGGAAGCTATTGAAGCAATAGGTGAAGATATTGAGGACAACGCCCGAGAGGTTGGAGAAGAAATAGAAGAAGGTGCAGAAAATCTTGAACAGGAAATCGATGAAGAAATTCATGAAGATGACGGCGTCCATATTGAGCACGAAGAAGATTCAATTTAAAATCACTTGAAATGTAAAAAGAGCTGCCTTGGGCAGCTTTTTTATTTTGTAATAAAACCAACTATTTATTAAAGTTATTTTCTTGCAGACTTCCAGTGTCATTAACGACACCGATTTTTAGCGAAATGATTTTAAAATAAACGTCGAATGTAATCTAGATCACATTGTAATCATTTTTTGGGTTTTAAATTTGCAGCGGAAACAAATCCACGGAAACAGAAAAACCAAAATAAATCAACATGAATTACGCAGCTTATAAAAATTTGTTCGAAGCTATATTGAACAGCGAAAATCCGCCATCACCTTATGATCAAGCCGAATATATTGTTTACACGAAAATGAATTTCTCGCGCATGAAGCGTTGGGAGAAAACGATGAAATTGGATGAAGAACTGGTTAACAAACTAAAAAATTTAGACCAAAAGCAACATTGGATTATTATAGTGGAACCATGGTGTGGTGACGCCGCCCATATTTTACCTTTTTTGGTGAATTTGGCAGAAACAAGTGAAAACATCACTTATGATCTTCAATTGCGGGACAGCGAACCATTTCTCATCAATTCATACTTGACAAACGGTGGCAAAAGTATTCCGAAACTCATTGCACGTGATGAAAACGGAAATGATATTTTCACTTGGGGACCACGACCCGAAAAAGCGCAAGTACTGATGCAAATGCTCAAGGAAGCGGATGCGGAATTTGAGAAAATAAAACTGGAATTGCAAACTTGGTACAATAAAGACAAAGGCAAATCTTTGTTCTTGGAGTTGTTGGAGTTTTACAAGTAGAAAAATTGGTAATCAAAAAAATGCCGCTTAGAAGCGGCATTTTTTCAACTTTAAAAAGTTTCGTTTAAAGGGAAATTTTCATGATTTGCTTTTTTCGGCCTTTGCGACCTTGAAAAGTTAGTTCTTTCCCATTCGCACTGATAATTCCATTCCCGACGGCAAAAGGAACTTCAGAATCTTTATCATCCAGAATTTTCATATATTCAAAATCCCCGTTTTGATCTAGCGTAATCACATATAAATTCGACTTCCTCTGTCTCACATCCTTAAATTGCAACCGATCTTTTCGCAGTTTCCTGATTTTATCAGATCCATTCAGAAAAAGGTAGGTTTTTCCTTCATAATAGGTGGAAGCGTATGACAGATAAGACGAATAATGATCGGACGATTGCTTTTTGTTGATATTTCTTGCCCATTGCAAATCACCATTCACCCCTACTTTTGCACTGATCATATCGTTAAAGTGATATGTGTAATACCAATAACCTCCATATTGCGTCGCAACATAATGTGAGCGAATAAAAAACTCTTCCGCATTCACAATACATTCATTGTTTTCGGTAACAAAAATATTCTTGAAGGAAATATTCCGAAGTTCTTTTTCTTTATCCTTTCCGTATTTGTCAAACATGAATTGTTCGGTGAAAGACGAATAAACAGAATTGTTCAAAGTCATGTTCTTTGAATCCACATCGAAATATGCCAATCCTTTATATCTGAAGTCATTTTTTTCGGAATAAAATCCGATACAGAATAACTTTCCTTGATTGATGACTGTGGTTAGGGAACCCACATAATTTTCTTCGGAATCAAATACCAGTGAGTTCTGGGAATTGGCATTTATTTTAAACAATTCAAATTGGTACTTCCCACCATCCTTTTTCTTCTTTTTCTCCCTGGAAAATGCTTTCCCCAACAAGTAAACAGTACCATCATTTTCATCGATATCGATGTTTTGAAGAATAAATTTTCTATCCTTTAAATCCCGGGTAAATTCAGTTTCGTAAACCTTGTTCAGTGCGTTGTCAAAAACAAAAAGCCGGTGCGTTTCGGAATCAGCGTTTTTAATGTCGACCGTAAACGCAATGAATTTTTTATTTCTTGAAATCTCGTAAGCACCTAAAATATCATTATCTGAAGAGCCTGAAAAAAATCCAAAAGAAAACATGTTCTTTTTTACTTCTTTCAAAGGAATTGAAAAAAGCAATTCTTTTTTAAAATTGAATTCATTTTTTGGTGACTTATATACATAATACTCCAAGGATTTTGTTTCCTTGTTTATAGTCGATTCCAATAAACAAAAATCGTCTCCACTGAGAAAGCCTCCATGAATATTACTTTTTGAATTATCAAGTTCAAAATCGTGGTTTTTAATCAATTTTGCGTTGGAATCATAATGTTCAATATAACAACCATCTTTATAATGTCTGCCTATGAAAATGCCACCATTGTTATCTTCCGTGGAAAAAGACAATTCGGTAAACCTTTTGTCATCTTTAAACACTTCCGACATTTGAATATCCACCGGAATGATGGATGCATCTTGTTGTGCATAAAAAGTAAAACCAACGCACATCAAGAAAATTAGGGTCAATCTTTTATTCATCTTGTAGTTTATTAAGAAAGAGCCGGTAATGTAGGAAAAATCTTTATTTTAAAAAGTGTAAATACTTACAAAAATCAAATATGGCAGGAATGGTTTAGTCACACTATCGCATGCATTTTTTTTAAATAAGAAAAACGAAATGTTATCAATTTTGCAATTCTAGAAAAAATCGGAATCCGTAATTCTACATTTTTATTGATACAACCACAACCGCACCACATTCAATAATTTATCAACATTGACAGGTTTGGTAAGATAATCGTTTGCGCCTGTCTCCATGCTTTTTGCTTTGTCTTCAGGCATCGCTTTAGCAGTTAGGGAAATTATGGGCAGTTTTTTGTAGGCATCATTTTTTCTAATTTCTGTAGTGGCCTCATAACCATCCATAATAGGCATCATAACATCCATCAATACAATATCGATATCTTTTTCTTCCTTCAATTTTCCCAGCGCGGTTTTTCCGTTGTCTGCGACTGAAACCCTCATTCCAGAATCTGATAAGGCTTTGGAAAGCGCATAGGAATTTCGACTGTCATCATCAACCACCAAGACTTTTTTGTTTTTCAAAACATGTTTCGGGTGATGCATTTCTGACATGATCTTTTTTTGTGAGGATGTAAACTTGCTTTCTTCAGTATGCAGGAACAGCGAAACCCCATCTAAAACCAGTTCAGGCGAGGAAGTTGTCTTTAGGACGATATTATCTTTAAATTGGTTCAATTCTTTCACCTCTTTTTCCGAAAGTTCTTTTTCTGCATAAACGATCACAGGAATTTTATCTGCTTCTATTGCGGGTTTCAATTTTTTCAGCAGCTCAAATCCGGAAATATCCCGAAGGTTGAGATCAAGTATAATACAATCAAACTTTGTCGACTTAAGTTTTTTCGAAGCTTCCTTTCCTGAAGCAGCCGTCGAGATTTTCACGTCTTTATTCTTGAGGATATTCTCAATTATTTTTGAAGTAGCTTCATCAGCTTCAATAATTAAAACCTCCTTGGAGTCCGAATCATTTAATTTTTCCATTCTTCGCATTGCCATATCAATATCCGCATGAGAAATAGGTTTCCTACCGAAATCCATTGCCCCTTTATCAAGTACCTCACGATTTTGATCTGCCGACATAAAAAATACTGGAATATGTCTGGTATTTAAATTGAATTTTAAATGATCCAAAACAATGAGTCCTTTCATGTCCGGCAATTCCTCATTCAACAAAATACCATTGGGCTGATATTGTGCAGCTAGTTTCATTCCTTCCTTCCCATCCTTTGCAAACAACAATTTATGGTCATGTTTCTGACTTATTTTTTTTATGGTTTTTGCAAAATCTTTGTCATCTGCAATAATCAACAATGAATAATCAGAAACTTTTAAATGATCCCTGTCATCTTGAATATATACGTCGAATATTTCTTCTGGCGATGTATTTTCAGATAAAGCCATCACTTCATCATCAGCCTGATCAGTTTCTAATGGCTCCCGATAATAAGAAATAGCATCATCCATTTCTTTAATTGGCGCGCTGGTAAGATCGACGGGAACATATACTGTAAAAATACTTCCTTTTGCTTCCGCACTATCAATATGGATTTCACCACCCAACAATCTCGATAATTCCCTCGAAATCGTTAATCCCAATCCGGTACCACCGTATTGCCTGCTGGTTCCGCCTTCCGCTTGTTGGAAAGCCTCGAAAATCATCATTCGCTTAGCTTCAGGAATTCCAATTCCCGTGTCTTTTACGGATATTTCCAGAACCTCCGACTTAGGAAGCGTAATTTCGCGGAAATTAACTTTTTCATTAGGCTTACCAATCAAAACCTTCACCGATCCTTTTTCTGTAAACTTGATAGCGTTTGAAAGCAGGTTTTTTACGATTTGTTCCAACCGCTGACCATCGGTTATTATCTTATTGGGTGCATTATCCTTTGTTTGAATAGTAAAGTTCAGCTTTTTGGATTTTGCCAAAGGTTCAAACTGATCTTGTAAGTTGCTGACAAGGTTTTCCAAAAGGACTTCTTCGGGATGAATCTGAAGTTTTCCTGCTTCCACTTTGGAAAGGTCCAAAATGTCATTAATCAGGTTTAACAAATCCAAGCCTCCCTCATAAATAATACTTGCCGCTTTTTGCTGATCGGTAAGAAGATTTCCTTTTCGATTGTCACTTAAATCTTTTGAAAGAATGAGAAGACTGTTTAAAGGTGTTCTCAATTCGTGAGACATGTTGGCCAAAAATTCGGATTTGTATTTACTGGCCAGCTCCAATTCTTTGGCTTTGCGCTCTACTTCCACCCTACTGAATTGCAAATCCTCTTTCTGCATCTCCAAATCTTTGGTTTTAGACTCGAGATCTTCATTGGCCATTTGAAGTTCCTTACTCTGAATTTTGAGTTTTTCCTGTTGTTTCAACAACTCTTCGGATTGTCGCTGTGACTCTTCCAACAGATCCCTCATTTTTTCCCTATCTAAGGAAACGTTTGTTGTAATCGCGATATTCTCTCCTACTGAACGAACCAGTTCCAGCTGATTATCGTTAAAAGGCTTAAACGATCCAATCTCAATAACGCCTTTTACTTCACCATCGATGATAAACGGCTGAACCAAAATGTGCTGGGGTTTTTTCTCGCCAAGACCCGAAGCCACGCTGATGTAATCATTTGGTATGCCCGAAAGTACAATGACCTCTTTCTCCAAAGCAGCCTGACCCACCAAACCTTCTCCAAAATCAAAAGTAGTTTTGAGGGATTTTCGATGAGTGAATGCGTAAGAACCGGTCATTCTCAAACGTTTCTTGTCATTATATTTTTCAGCTAAATAAATGACCCCGACCTGACTATCCAGATACTTGGTCAGGTAAGAAATAATATTTTTGGACAAGGTCAAGAGATCTTGTTCCCCACGCATTCTGTCGTTCAGACCTGCTTGCCCAGTTTTTATCCATGCTTCATTTTCATTCTCTTCCGAGATACGTTTCAGGTTTTCAGTCATCGAGTTCAGCGCAATACCCAATTGGTCGGCGTCACTACGAAGGGGCATTTCAATGGCAAAGTTTCCTTCGGCAATGGTATTGGCCGCTTTTACAATAGTTGTGAAACTGTCAACCATCGCATTGATATTATTTTTTAATTCCTGAACTTCACCCTTAACCTCAACATCAATTTTTCTAGAGAAATCACCTCGTGCCAGTGCCGTAGATACGCCTGCAATATCCCGTACTTGTGAGGTTAAGTTACTCGCCATCTGGTTTACATTATCGGTAAGATCTTTCCATGATCCTGCCACGTTTGGCACTTCAGCCTGTCCACCAAGAATACCTTCTGTTCCCACTTCACGCGCAACATTGGTTACCTCATCTGCAAATATGTTCAGTGCATCCACCATGATGTTGATTGTGGTAGAAAGTTCCAATACCTCGCCACCTTTCCCTTGTTCCGAAATTTTCTGTGAAAGATCCCCGTTTGCCACGGCCGTCGTTACCGATGCAATTTCCCGCACCTGAGTGGTCAAATTACTTGCCATCGTGTTCACATTATCGGTCAATCCTTTCCAGGTACCTGCAACATTCGGCACCTTCGCCTGACCTCCAAGCATACCTTCTGTACCCACTTCCCTCGCCACACGGGTAACTTCCGCAGCAAATACGTTTAGCGAGTCCACCATCTGGTTTATGGTGTCTTTTAATTCGGCAATTTCCCCTTTTACATCAATGGAAATTTTTCGTGAAAGATCCCCATTTGCTACGGCAGTTGCTACGTTGGCAATTTCCCTCACCTGACTGGTTAGGTTACTTGCCATTGTATTCACGTTACCCGTTAAATCCAACCAAGCCCCAGCCACGTTAGGAACTTCTGCCTGTCCTCCCAGCATACCTTCCGTACCTACTTCACGAGCAACACGCGTTACCTCATTGGATAAAATGTTAAGGGAGTCCACCATCGTATTAATAATGGTGGAGAGTTCCAATACCTCTCCTCCTTTTTCTTCTTCGGATATTTTTTTGGATAAATCCCCATTTGCAACCGCCTTTGTTACCGATGCAATTTCCCGTACCTGCGTCGTAAGGTTGGATGCCATTGTATTTACATTTTCGGTAAGTTCCCACCAGGCACCACCAACATTCGGAACCTGTGCTTGTCCGCCCAAAATACCCTCGGTTCCCACTTCCCTCGCAACACGGGTTACCTCGTCAGAAAATATGTTCAAGGAATCCACCATTGTGTTGATCGTTTCTTTCAACTCTGCTATTTCCCCTTTTGCTTCAATGGCAATTTTCTGTGCCAAATCCCCTTTTGCCACGGCGGTTGCCACATTCGCAATTTCCCTTACCTGTGTGGTCAAGTTCGAGGCCATATAGTTCACGTTATCCGTAAGATCTTTCCAAGTTCCCGCAACGTCAGGTACATCTGCCTGACCTCCGAGGATCCCTTCTGTTCCCACCTCACGCGCAACACGGGTTACCTCATCAGAGAAAATATTCAAGGAATCCACCATCTGGTTGATTGTATCTTTCAGTTCAGCGATTTCTCCTTTTACGTCGATGGTAATTTTCTGTGAAAGATCCCCATCTGCTACCGCCGTAGCTACATTGGCAATTTCCCGCACCTGAGTTGTCAGGTTACTCGCCATTATATTCACATTGTCGGTAAGATCTTTCCAAGTTCCTGCAGCACTTGGTACAGTTGCCTGACCTCCCAATTTTCCTTCCGTACCTACTTCCCGGGCAACACGCGTTACCTCAGCGGCAAAAAGTGTCAAGGAATCCACCATGCTGTTAATGGTATTGGAAAGAATCAAAACCTCTCCTCCTTTCCCTTCTTCAGTAATTTTTTGTGAAAGATCTCCCTGTGCAACCGCAGTTGTTACCGATGCAATCTCCCGCACCTGATTCGTCAGGTTACTTGCCATCGTGTTTACATTATCAGTCAAATCTTTCCAGGTTCCCGCAACATCCGGAACTTCAGCCTGCCCACCAAGCTTTCCTTCTGTACCTACTTCACGCGCCACCCGAGTTACCTCATCAGAAAATATATTCAATGAATCCACCATTTGGTTGATTGTATCTTTCAGTTCGGCGATTTCCCCTTTTACATTAATGGAAATTTTCTTGGAAAGGTCACCATTTGCAACGGAAGTCGCTACCCCGGCAATTTCCCGTACCTGAGCCGTTAAATTGGATGCCATCGTATTTACGTTAACCGTAAGATCTTTCCAAGTTCCCGCAACATCCGGTACATCTGCCTGTCCTCCCAAAATTCCTTCTACCCCCACTTCACGGGCCACGTTGGTAACCTCTGCGGCAAAAATGTTCAGGGAATCCACCATTCTGTTTATGGTGGTTGATAAACCAAGTACTTCTCCACCTTTTCCTTCTTCGGTAATTTTTCTTGAAAGATCCCCATCCGCAACCGCTGTGGTTACTCGGGCAATTTCCCGTACCTGCTCTGTCAAATTGCTCGCCATCTGGTTCACATTATCGGTTAGATCCTTCCAAGTTCCCGAGACATTCGGTACACTTGCCTGACCTCCCAATTTTCCTTCCACACCTACCTCACGCGCAACCTGAGTTACCTGTTCTGCAAAAATATTCAAGCTACCCAGAGTGCGGTTGATCACATCGGCCATGGCGCGAAAATCACCAGTTACCGTTAGGCTAAATTTATCTTCCAATTTTCCAGCTGCGATACTGTTTAGAATTCGACTTACTTCAAGTACCGGTTTAGCGATCGCTTCAATCAGGATGTTAATGTTGTCGATCATGTCCTTCCAAACTCCCGTTGAAGCTTTAAATTCGGCCCTTGCGTCTAGATTACCTTCAATACCACCAACACGTGAAATACGGGATACTTCCGTACTCACACCCCCAATCATTTCAACCATTGTATTATATGCTTCGGCGAGATCTGCAAATTTATCATTCCGTTCTTTTGAGAGTCGGACAGAAATATCTCCTTCCCTAAATGCTTCCAAAGCAAATATGAGTCTGTCAAGTTGTTCATGCATATAGTCATTATCCTTGAACATTTCTTTATGTGCAACACGCTTTGATTTTTTGACATTTGGTGGTTTTACGGGTGCAGTTTTTTGGGCGGAGGTTTTCCGGGAGGCTGTTGGAGAGGAGGTTTGTTTCGGCATTTTGTTGGCTGATTTTATTCAATAAAACTTATTGAAAAGCAATTATTGAAAGATTATAAAGTTTCTATGCCGTAAAAAACGGGTTTTATATCTAAAATTTATGTGAAAATTGTGTGAAGGTTATGTGAAAATCGATTGAGAAATGAAGAACATTATACAATTTCGCACTATGGAGATAGTTCCAATGTCAAATCGAAAATAATACGTCTCTCAATTTTTCAGTTTCAAAAAAGAAAATCAAAATGAATAAAATTTTACTGGTGGAGGATGATCACTACTTAGGGATAATACTTAAGGATCAACTGGAGATGAACGGATATGAAGTAAGTCTTTTAAGGATACCTTCCGAAACCGTAAAAAATATCTTGGAGAATAAATTCGATTTGGTAATCATGGATAAATTATTGGCCGGAATTGATGGAACAGATATCTCAGCAAAAATTCGAGTTACAGATGGTATTTCAGATACACCTATTCTTATGATGTCTGGATTTGATGGAGCCAAGGAAGTTTGTATTGAAGCTGGAGCTAATAATTTTATAGCAAAACCTTTTGAAGTTGATCACTTTCTACAATGTATTGAGGCTACGATAGGTGAGGCGAAAAATTTCAAAATGCAATGATTAATCAACCTTCATTGAGATCAAATCACAAGCAAAAACTTGTGATTTTTTATTTTTAAAAACTTCATTTAGCTATCCCTTAAGTATTTTAATGAGCTCTATCAGTCTTTATAGTTGTTTGAGTATAGCGTCCAACAAGTCTTTTGGTTTAAATGGCTTTAATAGGTATGCTGAAAATCCATTCTTTTTAAAATCTTCCTGAATCCGCCCATCGAGTGATCCCGTAAGCGCAATAATGGGTATATTTTGATACTTTTGATCTTCGCGAGATCGAATATTTTTGACTAGTTCGTATCCGTTCATCTGTGGCATCCGCAGATCAGTAAAAATTACGTCAAAATCCTGATTTTCAAAAAGTTCCATCGCCTTTATTCCGTTACCGGCTGTCACACAGACCACTTCCATCGACTCCAGATATTTTTGGATAATCAACCGATTTAGTTCGGAGTCGTCAACTATTAGAGACCGAAGACCTTTCACTGACTTTTCGGGAACGAGGGACGATATTTTGATGTCCTCTCTGACTCCAATTGATGCGGTAAAAACAAAACTAAATTTTGAACCTTTCCCTAATTCACTCTCTACAGCAAGGCTTCCTCCCAGAATCTCGACAAGTTGCTTGCTAATCGTCAGCCCCAGACCCGTTCCGCCGAAATTGACGTTGGTGTCTCCATCCCCTTGATGAAAAGCATTAAAAATTTTTTCAAGATGTTCTTCAGAAATTCCTCTACCGGTATCTTCTACTGAAAACAATAATTGGACATCGGAATGTGTTTTTTTGAGCAGCGTTACCCGTAATCCCACGTAACCCGTACTGGTAAATTTAATGGAATTGGAAACCAAGTTTAGAACAACCTGTCTTAACTTTATTATATCCAGAATTAACGTGTCTGGAATGGTCCTGTCAACATCCACAAAAAAGTCCAAGCCTTTCCCCTCTGCCACCAAACGTTGTCCGCTCATTTGTGACGCAAGACTTTCCCGAAGCGCTACAGGTTTAAGGTTCATCTCCAGTTTTCCAGATCTCAGCTTACTGAAGTCCATCAAGTTATTTACCATCTCCATAAGGATCTCGGAAGTCTGCATAAGTCCCTCTGTATAATTTTTCACCTCTTCCATAGAGGTTGCAGCATGAAGCAAATGTGAAAGTCCGATAATCGCATTCAACGGATTACGAATCTCATGCCCCACATCGGCCATCATATCAACACTGTCGAGTTTCCTCTTTTCCCCATTTTGGGCGGCGGCAGGAACTTCGTAACGTTGTGTCAATGGTTGTGATCGAAAATTATTGACATTTTTCTCAGCGTCGTTGGTTGATATTCTTTGCTCCATATTCAGATAAAATCATCAAAAGGGCGAATAGGTGATTTCTTACCAAAAGATTAACTCGCAATACAAAAGAAAGTTAAAAGGAGCGATATGCAGTATAAAATACCGGCTTAGTGGTGTTCAAATTAAATTTGGACACAAACTTAATCGCTGTTTTACTAAAGAAAGAAGCATGAAAATGACTTAAAAGAAATAGTGCTATTGGATGTTCTGGGCATATTGACTCGGACTTGAATCTGTTGCATTTTTAAAAGCTTTACTAAAAGAAGATCTACTAGCAAATCCGCATTTCTCCGCCAAAGCTTCAATTGTATTATTTTCCAGAAATCCAGTTTCAATCAAAGTTTTAGCATAATCCATCCGCAAATTATTTTTGTACGATGAAAAACTTAAACCGAAGTGGCTTTTAAGAAAATAGGATATATGATGTGCGGGCATTTGCATTTCCCTTGCGCATCGCGTAAGGTCGAAACTTTGATCTAGATATAATTTCTTTTGGTTGAGCAGTTCGAGTTTCATTTTAATTTCCTGCTCTTCCAAGCCAAATTTTAAGTCCGGTTCATTGTTATTCTCAACCTGCTTCTTTGAAATACTCGTCATTTTTGTTATTTGGGGATATCCGTGTAAGATTGTAGGAAAATAAATTGGAACAATCCCAATAACCAAAAGTGCCAGATATAACGTTAATGTCACGATGCTTCCACCTTCTCCACTATCGAGCAATGGAGGAAATATTTTGGTTCCTGTCATTTTTTCAATAGCGTAAAACATTGCTAAAATCCCAAAAATTGTAAGGATTGTCCAAAATAATACGAGCCATTTATTCAAAATACGCTTTAATCTATCCTCCTTTCCCAGTTTGATAAAACGTAATAGTTGGGGCAGAAGGACCAACAGGATTCCAAACTGCCACAAATGACGTATTAAAACGTGTTCGTTTAAAGTGAGTAACCAATAATCGGCATCAAGCCTATTTAAAGGATTAACGATGGCGTCATTTAAAATATGATTATACACAGAATCTGGTTGAAGGTAAATATAAGTGGCATCAATTACCGCCAGAAAAAGGGGTATAAATAAAAGGATTTGTCTCTTTTTCCATTTGAGTTCATCCCTGAAGATAATTTGAAAATAATAATATATGGGAACAAAGAAAAAATTATAAGGTATAAGTGGCCATAGAAAGAACCAAGTATACTTATCTAGATTCCCTCCGTCAACAATGTAGGTTTGAAGGGTATAAACAGAAAGCAAAAAATAAAAACTACCCAAGAAAAAGGTCGCCTTTGTATTCGTTGATTTTTTTAAAAATAGAAGAGTCGATAATACAAAACCGAAAATAGATGCTATTAATAAGATGTTGATCAAAGTAGAATTATTATAGACTTAGAGCCGCTATTGAATAATAACCAAACTCTTTTCGATTCGATTTACCGACAAAGTTAATCTATTATTTACAAAATTTGAATTTGGATGGTGAGGGAAAAACTCGTAATATTTTTGTGTAAATTTAAATGGAATTTACTTCCCTCTGAAGACTCACCTCCCGTCAGTTTTCTTTTACCTCAAACAAAGTTGTGACTATAATTCCTGGAAATCCAAGAGATTTAACTGATAACAACTGTTTTTCTTTTCTGACCCTAAAATTGAACGGTGATGCGTATAGATTTACGCCACTTTGTTTTTTTAGTCTTGTTCCCTGTCCTGAAATTATATCCTTATTTGGCTCAAAATCTTCTTCCGGTATATGTTCTGTTAGAATAATATATTTGAAAGCGTATAAATTTTCCACTACACTTTGAATTTCAGCATTCGATAAATGTTGCAAAACCTGCCTTAGAATCGCAACATCTCCCGAAGGCAGAACATCTGTTGCAATATCCAAGGCCCGGAATTCTAAATTATCTGCTTTAAATTCTTTTCTATTATGCAAAATAAGATTCGGAACGATGTCTATAGCGATATATTTTTTGGAGTACTTTACCAGTTCTTTACCAATATTAAAGTCCCCGCAACCCAGATCGCACACGACAGGAGGAGTTTCAAAATCTTTCAAAAAAGCAGATACTACAGTGATGTACGGATTTACTGTCTCAGGCTGATGTGAACCTAAACCGGAGTAAAATTCAGATTTCTCACCACCCCACAAGTTGTTTTCATAAATCTGCGTCATGGCGGCTTTTGTTGGCCATGGTTTTTTTATTTTTTTGTTTTTTGTCATTGAAAAATGATGAAAATCGGTTTTATCACATACAAAAAGTGCCGTAAAGTAAAATTAAGAATACACTCGGAGCCATTTCCGATAGGTATGGAAGAAATTTTTAAAATAAAAAACCCCTACGTTTGCAGGGGTTTCTGTACTCGGAGCGGGACTTGAACCCGCACGACCGTTGCTGATCATTGGATTTTAAGTACTCTAATTTCCCTAAACTGTTTTTTAAACCTCTGTTTTCTAAATAGTTGAAACTAATCAAATCGACGCATGTCAGGAAAATTTAAAAAATTTGTGCCTACTTATGGTCTACAAATTTCCCTTTACCAAAAGGCCGTAACCGCTTTAAGAATTCATAACCAAACGTCTTTTTTTTCTCAAATTAGAAGGTGCTTCGTAATAAATTTCATTCGAATTCGCATATTTCCTAAACCCTATTGGGTCCCATTTCTTTTCTTTTGGTAATTGTATATTATTACCGAAAAACATTACTTCTTTTCCTTCCCGGCTTTGAAATGCAGTATGAATGAACTGGAAATCTTTGCAGGGAAAATTCCTAAAAATTTCTTTTATTTCTGGAACATTATCATATGAAACTACCCATTTTATTCCCTCAATAGCCTGAATTCTTTCACCCACTTTTTCATGATCTCCATGTTGATAAAAATTCATATAGAGCGAATCTGCCTTGTAATAGTAAGGTGGATCAAAATAAATTAAAGTATTTTCTCCGTCTGCTTCATTTTCAATCTTATCGATTAGTTTTATTGCATCTTTTTTATATAATCTAATTTTTTTCTTTTTAGATGCTATTAGTTTAATCCTGTTAACCAAATCTTCCTTATTGAATCGGCAGTTCATACGGTAATCTCCATCTTGAGCATATCCACCAATTACTCCACCTGTTATTATTCCAGATCTACACGTTCGGTTCAAGTAAAAAGTGGAAAATCCTAATTCTAACAAATCCGCTCTATTTTTTTCAGACTGTACTTCTCGTTGTCGCTTCCATTCTTCAATGGTCAATTCTGCATTTTCAATTTTTTCAATGAGAGCTTTGGTATTATTGAGGACGGAATGCCAGAAGGCATAAATAGACCTGTCTTTATCATTTATGGTAATACGATCTACATATCCCTCCAGAAGAAGAAATAAAGCAACCGAAGAACCCCCGGAGTACGGTTCAACGTAATGACCGTTTATATTATTATCTATACAAATCTTAGCTATAAAAGCTGCTAACTTGTTTTTCCCTCCTGGGTATCGTAATGGTGAATATCTCATAATTAAAGTTTTGCCATGTCAATCGCTGCTTTTAAATCGGTTTCGTCTTGCAGCATAAATTCCAGCAAATCTATTAAATTATCGCATATAGTTTTAGCGTTAGCAGGTACGGCTGCAACTCTGTAATTATGAATTATCTGATGAGGATTTTGAAGATCAAAATTTTCAAAAGCTTTTCTATAACTAGTATCTGTTATTAATTCGGTAAATTTTGATTTTAAATTTTCAAAATTTGTGTACGGGAGAGGCTTACCTTTATTAGTGTAGGCTGAAGAAAAATGGTTTGATGTTTTAAAAGGTTTGCCATTAGGTTTGTTGGTATTTTCGATTACAAATTTTAGTGTGCATTCAAAAGAAACTCTTGTCAAAGCCGTTTTTGCATTTGCAAAGTTATTCTGGTCAAGATTATAACATTCATCTATTAATTTTTTCAAAGGTCCCGGAATTTGCTTTCTCTTTAGGACGGGTTTTTGTTTTACGCTGTGTCTAGTTCCCGAATTACTACTCCCGTTTGATGAAGAATTTGACGTATTCGCGCTATTATTGCTCCCATCATTAGTTCTACCGCTAGAATTACCAGAAGAGTTCTGAGAAGATGTTGGAGTATTTGCTGTACTGTCTTGACTGCCACTGCCACCCGTGGAATGGCCAGAGTTTCCACTATTTGAAGTGCCAGGAGTATGAACTGATGGACTTTTTTCCGGAGGAAAACCAAATGGTTTAAGTTTCTTTAAGAGATCATATGTACCATTTTTATCTATAGAACGTGATGTTGTATCAGGATTAGCAATTAGGAATGGAACAATAGCATTTATATAAGCTTCGAAGAGATTCTTATCTTTTATAATTATTTCACTGGTTGATCTTTTAAAGTTATAACCACATAATTTCCTTTCTTTAAACATTCGTTCGAAAACAATAGTTTTCCCGGTTTTACCTTTACCTTCACGAACTAATTGCTTAAATGATTCTCCTTGGATTTTTACGGCCTCATGATAGAACGTTGCTGTTTTAATAAAATCCTTTGGATTTGAATCTATTTCCGATAGAGATTCTACTGAGTTACCAGAAGTAAACATTCGATAGATTTCTAACGCTTTTGCTATTCTACCCCATTTTTTAAACAGATTACTATTATGCTCCAACCTTATACGCCTTTCTAGATCGGGAAGATTGAAATATTCTAACACAGGCAGTTTTTCAACTTCAAATCGGGGAAGGTTGAGGCCGTACTTGTTAGGTAACTGTAAAGCCTTTACGGCCGAACATCTTCTGTTCCCGTCTCTCACAATATATTTATCACCATCCTTAATCACCCATAAAGGCTTATCTTCATAAAATTCACCGGAATCCGTTATAGCTTGTGCTAATTCGTTAGCAGATTCGGTATATAATAAATATTCAATAATGTCACTTTCTTTGTCGCTTCCGTTGTACAATTCAGCAAAACGAGGGTTCTCTTTATCCAGTACCAAGAGGTCTAGTTCAATGTTTTTTCTAAGGTATTTTTTGGCCATAGTTAAAATTTTTAACGTTCTTTATTTTATAAGGTACTATTACAACGAAACACAAATCACCACTAAAGAACCCACTAACTCAAAGGTTCCAATCAGCACAAAAAATTTTTCCAAAAGAGTTAGGTCTTTCATGATCTTTTATTCTTTATTTCTTTTCTTTTCCATTTTACGGTATTCCCTATCAGTCTCTATAACCCAATCCCCATTTTCATCTTTTAATAATCTATGTCTGTAATATTTCAGTAGGACCAATGCCGAATCTATTTTTGCATTTTGGCTTCTGGTTGACGTCAACGTTGATCCTTCCTTTTTAATTTTATATGAAATTCCGAAGTTGTTTTGTGTTAGCTCAGCCTGCCACTTATAAATCTCCAGACTATCCAATACTTGTTGTAATCTTTTTTGCTGCTCTTTGACCTTCGGGAGATAAGCTAATGCGGTATCTATTTTGGTGGGATTTCTTCTGGCGAATAAAGTATCTCCACTTCTCTCAACGTTTATCGAGATACCATAGTTATTTTTTGTAGCCTTTATTATAAATTTCAGTTTTTGGATTGAATCTTTTAATTTAGAATTTTCCTCCATAGCTGTATTTACCATACGGATTACTTCTTGTTGAGAAATTTCCTTGCCGTCAACATAAAAGTTGCAGTTCTCTACGTACTCCTCTATCTTATTAGCGTATTCTTTTGTTTTTTCAACCAACAGTGAATCGCTTTTCCCAGATCTTTCAATTATATTCGATTTCGTTTCTAATTGATGCTCCAATTCGTTTACATAATTATTGGATATCCAAATAATTATGAGCATAACTATGGTAGCAACTGTTAATATGAAAATTAAAATTTTATTCCTCATATCTTGCCCCCTTTAAAAAATCCACTATGTCATCCAAATCCTTAACTCCATCTTCTAAGTTCCCAATTTGGATGGCTTTGCAGGTTTCTTTGTGATCATCAATCTTAGTTTGGTATTTTTCCTTTATTTCAAGAATTCTTATATCGCAGCCAATTACTTCCTTATACTCCCCAATTTTAATTCCTATCCCAATTAATCCGACAATTACCGTTACCACCCCGGTTGCTTGAACCCAAAATTTTTTATAAAAACCAGTATTGTTTTTTGTTTTTCTACCCATTTTTCAATTCCTGCTAAAACTACCTCAAAAACATAAAAGACCTTGAAGAGCTAATTATCGCAATCACGGCATACACTGCAAAAATTCTTTCCAAAAGGTTTATGTTCTTCACATTCTTTTATTTTACGTTATAGTTATATTGGCCATCGCCATGGCAAAGCTCCATATTAGTATAAAGAGCAATTCAAATGCCCGCTTCCGAAACTCCGGAAACACACAGTAATCATAAAAAAGCATAGTAGGTTGGTTATTTTTGCAGCTTGGGGAGCTGCAAGTTTATTTAGTTATACTAATTTTATATCTCCTTTTCTTTCAGTTTCTACATTTAATTCTGAAATTATTTTTATTATTCGCACGGTACTTAATGCTCCGATAACACAAAGTTCCGCCAGATGTTTTTTTGCTTCAAGTTTATGAGTCGTCGCATTCATTAAATCAACAGAGCTGCACACAAAATCCACAGAAGATTTACCTAATTTCCTGATTTTTTTTTCTGAGCTTCCTTCAAGCTCATGCTCAATATATTCTGATAGTTGATTCTTAAAATTTTCTCCTCCTACATCTCTTTTTCCTTTATCATGAATTTTAGAATCAAAAACCATTAATGCTAATTGATGTAGAAGACTGCGAGCTGTATTACCAATATTTCGATAATCAATATTATCGGTGCCACTCTTAAGCAAATCAATCAATTTATTTTGATAATCATTAACTTCTTCCCAAGGTGTTTTCACTGGTTCAAACTTCGACGGAATATTGATTTTATTTAAATCAGGTTTAATTTTAACGTTGTATAGATGAAAATCAACAACATTGGATAAATCGTTCACGAATTTTTTTTCCAACAGAATAATGTCTCTTTTTGCTACCGCATATACGAATGGATCTACGGCAACCTCAAGAATTAAAGAATTTGGTAGCCAATCATTAATGGGCTTCGTTTTAAAGAGGGAATTTTCCACAACTTCTAGAGCATTCAGCTCAATTTCGGAAACCGTTGCCTTCTTATAGATCATCAACAACAAATGCCTATACTTCTCAAGCTTTTCCTTCTCTACTGTTATTTCATTATAATCCATAAGTTTATAACTTCTTTCTCCTCCATACCACCCTTGACTGACCTGAGGATTTTTTCATTTTTTGGTTAAAATTTTAAATGTGAAGATGGAGCATTTCTTGTCGCGACGTAAATCCTCTTTATTCTTCTTTACCTCCTGTACCCGCTTCTGCAATTTTTCATTACTTCTTCCAAATTCTTAACTGTTGCAACGTCATTTTCATTTCTTGAGAACAAACCTTCGCTAAAAGGTCAGTTTTATTTTAATTTATTGTCAATTAGGGAAGTAATATAGTTAATTTAATGTTAACAGAAACATTACCCTATAGGAAAATTTCCCTACTGCTTAATGAAGATTACGCTCCAAATTATAACTTTCGTTCAAAAAAGAACAAGAAAGACTAAAAACACAAAACCCTCTAAAACAATAAGTTAAAGAGGGTTTCTGTACTCGGAGCGGGACTTGAACCCGCACGACCGTTGCTGATCATTGGATTTTAAGTCCAACGTGTCTACCAATTCCACCATCCGAGCGTGGACTGATGTGGAGCGAAAAACGGGATTCGAACCCGCGACCTCCACCTTGGCAAGGTGGCGCTCTACCAACTGAGCTATTTTCGCGTATTAAAAAGAACTTGCCCCGTTGACCGAGACTGCAATTGTTTATTGCGGTTGCAAATTTAATATATTTCCCATAATAGCAAAGGTTTTTTTGAAATAAAAAACAGCCTATACCTTTACTTGTTGCTGCTTGGAAAGCATTCTTTTTAACTCGTTGATTTTCATCAAAGCTTCAACAGGCGTAAGCGTATCAATATCAAGATGTAAAATCTCTTCCCTGATATTTTCCAATAATGGATCATCAATATTGAAAAAGCTCAATTGCATCTCTTCCTCAGCAGATTTTTTCAAAATCTTGCTGTTATCTTCCATTTGATGGGATTTCTCCAGCTTCTTTAAAATTTTGTTTGCTTTGCTAATAACGGTTTGTGGCATTCCCGCCATTTTAGCAACATGAATTCCGAAGCTGTGCTCACTTCCACCCGTCACCAGTTTCCTCAGAAACAGCACTGTATCCTTCAATTCCTTGACCGAAACATTATAATTTTTTATTCGTGAAAAATTACCGGCCATATCATTCAATTCGTGGTAATGTGTCGCGAATAAAGTTTTTGCCTTTGCCGGATGTTCGTGCAAATACTCGGTTATGGCCCATGCAATTGAAATTCCGTCGTAGGTACTTGTTCCCCTTCCGATTTCATCCAATAAAATCAGACTTCTTTCTGATAAATTGTTCAAAATACTGGCGGTCTCATTCATTTCGACCATAAAAGTCGACTCTCCCATCGAAATATTATCACTGGCTCCTACCCTTGTAAAAATCTTGTCAACAATGCCCATTTTAACTTCTTCCGCTGGAACAAAACTTCCTATTTGTGCCAACAAAACGATTAATGCGGTTTGTCTTAAAATAGCCGATTTACCACTCATGTTCGGACCTGTGATCATGATAATCTGCTGCTCTTCCCGATCTAAAAAAACATCATTGGCAATATAGGGCTCGCCAATGGGCAATTGTTTTTCAATGACCGGATGTCGCCCGTTTTTAATTTCCAAAACTTGGGAATCATCTATTTGCGGCCGAGAATAATTTGCCGAAACTGCCTGTTGTGCAAATGAACATAAACAATCCAATTTTGCGATGAGAACTGCATTTTGCTGAACAGGTTTGATGTAATCCCCAATCCACAGCACCAATTTTTTGAAAATCTCTTGTTCCAATTGAAGGATTTTCTCTTCGGCTCCCAAAATTTTAGCTTCGTATTCTTTCAGTTCCTCGGTAATATATCGCTCGGCATTCACCAAAGTCTGTTTTCGTGTCCAACTTTCCGGAACTTTGTCTTTATGACCATTTCTGACTTCAATGTAATACCCAAAAACGTTGTTGCTGGCGATTTTCAAAGATGAAATCCCCGTTGCTTTGGTTTCTCGCTCCAACATTTTGTCCAGATAATCTTTCCCCGAAAAAGCAAGATTCCGCAACTCATCAAGTGGTTCGGAAAATCCCGCTGCGACTGTGTTTCCTTTTAAAATATTGACGGGAGCATCTTCATTGATCGTTTCCTTTATTTTTGATGTGAGCACTTCGCAACTTTGCAAATTGTCACCAATGATTTTAAGTGCTTCTTCTTCACAATTCAGCGCGATTTCCTTGATTGGAAAAATGGCTTCCAAAGAATTTTTCAATTGAATGACTTCCCTCGGACAAATTTTTCCCGTGGCGACTTTTGAAATCAATCGTTCCAAATCGCCGACTTTCTTTATTTGCTGCTGAATTTTTTGCTGCTCTTCGGAGTGATTCAGGAAATAAGCAACTACATCGTGGCGTTGACGAATTTTATCGATGTTTTTCAGCGGAAGCGCCATCCATCTTTTCAACATTCTTCCACCCATTGGCGAAATCGTGTTGTCTATTACATCCAAAAGCGTCACGGCGTTTGCGGCATTGGAATGGTATAATTCCAGATTCCGAATCGTAAACCGATCCATCCAAACATATTCTTCCTCTGCAATCCGATTCATTGTACTGATATGCTGAAGCTTATGATGCTGGGTTTCTTTTAAATAATATAAAATGGTTCCTGCGGAAATGATTCCGTCTTCCAAATGATCAACGCCAAAACCCTTTAATGATTTGGTCTGAAAATGTTCATTTAAAGTTTCGTAAGCATAATCGTATTTAAATACCCAATCTTCAAGGTAGAAGGTGTGATAATCTTCCCCAAAGGTTTCTTTAAAAACATTCTTTTTTTGCTTCGGAATCAATATTTCACTCGGATTGAAATTCTGAAGCAACTTGTCTATATAAGCCGAATTTCCTTCCGAAGTCAAAAATTCACCCGTTGAAACATCCAAAAATGAAATTCCAAAATTTTTCTTTCCGAAGTGAATGGCGCACAGAAAATTATTGGATTTGCTCTGAAGCACTTCATCATTCATTGAAACACCTGGGGTAACGAGTTCTGTCACTCCGCGTTTCACAATGGTTTTCGTCATTTTGGGATCTTCCAACTGATCGCAAATGGCCACCCGATTTCCGGCTTTTACCAATTTGGGCAAGTAAGTATTCAAACTGTGGTGCGGAAAACCGGCCAAAGCAGTTTCTGTCTCGCTGCCGTTTCCGCGTTTCGTGAGAATGATGTTCAAAATTTTTGAGGCTTTTACAGCATCCTCACCAAAAGTTTCATAAAAATCTCCCACACGAAACAACAACAATGCGTCAGGATATTTCGCCTTGATGCTGTTGTACTGCTTCATTAATGGAGTCACTTTCTGTTCTTTCTTCGCCGACAAACCTGAGATAATTTATGCTGGCTAATGTAAAAATTATTACAGCGTTTTTTCAAAATCGGAAAATTAGTTTTCTAATTTTTATTCACAAAAAACAATTCACTTTGAAAAACTGTTTTTTTAAAATTTGAAAAATTAAACACCTATCTTCCAATACAAAATTCAAAAAGCTTCTTCCCTTATTTTAAAAGGAAGGTGGCATACGAAGTCTGACGGAAGGTTAAATTTCCTTATTTTTGCCGCATGTCAAAAAGAAAATTAAAAAACAGCGAACTCGATCGTAAGTCGGTTGAAGAATTTAAATCCGCAGAAAAAACACCTCTTATTATTATTCTGGACAACATTCGGAGTTTGAATAATATTGGTTCTGTTTTCCGAACTGCGGATGCTTTTTTAATTGAAAAAATCTATCTCTGTGGAATCACTGCTCAACCGCCACATAAAGACATTCAAAAAACCGCTTTGGGAGCTACTGAAACAGTGGAATGGGAATATCGGGAGGATATTTCGGAAATTGTACAGGAATTAAAACAACAAAACATTCAAATTGTTTCTGTTGAACAAGCTGAAAATGCGACGATGTTGCAGGATTTTTCGATTCAAAAAAACAACACGTACGCGCTGGTTTTTGGCAATGAAGTCAAAGGTGTTCAGCAAAAAGTAGTTTCTGAAAGTGATACTGTTATTGAAATTCCGCAATTGGGAAGTAAACATTCGTTGAATATTTCCGTTAGCGCCGGAATTGTTATTTGGGACCTATTTCAACAGACGATCAAACTGAAATAAATTTTCCGTTACCTTTATATAATCAAATACGTCATCAAATTTTTTAAAATGAAAAAACTGCTTCTTATTGTGATCATTGCTGGTATGACAAGTTGTACAAATTCCGAAGAGAAAAACGGAATTGTTGCTGAACGGGATTCGCTTCAAATAGAACTCGACGCCCTCAAAGTGGAAAACGATTCCTTGCTGAAAAAAAATACCGAACTTCAAAATGTTTCTGAAATTGATCCTGCGGAAGTGGAAACTGCTTTAAGAAATCGGCCGGAAATCATTCCCCTGAAAGCTGTTTTGGGCGGCACTATGCGTTTTGGGAATATTACAGTATTGGATCGAGGGATTATCCTAGCTGATTATAATGACGGTCACATTGAAGGTTCTTCTATTTTTAAATTTGAAAAAAGTGCCGACACATTGACGTTTGAAAAAATCTATACGTTTGAGAGGTAAACTTGGTATCAAATTAAAAAAAAAATCCCAAATTCCAAATCCCAATTTATGCTTGAACTGTCATTCTGGACGAAGCGATAGCGAAGTGAAGAATCCATAAATCAGGAGCAGTATCTCAGTAGTCAGAGATTCCTCCTTTGTCGGAATGACATCAATCCTTATTTGAACTGTCATTCTGGACGAAGCGATAGCGAAGTGAAGAATCTATAAATCGGGAGCCGTATTTCAGCAGTCAGAGATTCCTCCTTTGTCGGAATGACACCAATCCTTATTTGAGCTGCCATTCTGGACGTAGCGATAGCGAAGTGAAGAATCCATAAATCAGGAGCAGTATCTCAGTAGTCAGGGATTCCTCCTTTGTCGGAATGATATCAATCCTGATTTGAACTGTCATTCAGAACGTAGCGATAGCGAAGTGAAGAATCCATAAATCGGGAGCAGTATTTCAGTAGTCAGAAATTCCTCCTTTGTCGGAAGGACATCAATCTTTATTTGAACTGTCATTCTGGACATAGCGATAACGAAGTGAAGAATCTGTAAATCGGAAGCAGTATTTCAGTATTCAGA